>NZ_JBXAMO010000018.1:0-123636 GCF_058800725.1 Tardiphaga sp. GW822-FHT04G09
AGTAGGTCGCTGCCAGGCCTGCAAAGGACAAAGTATTCCTCAATTACGATATCTCAACACAAAACGCCGCTTCCCTCACGGGAGGCGGCGTTTTGCGTTTGGGGTGCTCTCTGAACTGCATCTCCAATACGACTGATCCGTCTGGAAAATATTACCGCTATCGCTGAACGATCTTGTCGATCGAGCGACTTACCGAGGACACCCACCAGCAGGACCTCGGCATGTATCTGACCTTTCGTTACGCTATCGCTCTGACATTCACCGCGACGGCCCTTTGCGTCTCGTTGCCCGCCAGTGAGGTTGCCCTCGCGCAGGCGTCCAGGCAGCAGGCACCCGCTGCGAAGCAGTTGGCGCTGACGGAAAAGCAGATCGTGGCGCTACTGGCGGCCCAGAAAGATCTCGATGGATTCGTTGCCGCTGCCGGATCGAACGCTGCGGTTCTCGCGCAGGTCAACGACGTCGCGAAGAAACACGGCTTCGCAGACTATGGCGACTACACGATCGTGCTCGTCAATATCGGTCTCGTCCTGGCGGGAATCGATCCGGCGACGAAGACCTATGTAGGTCCCGCTGCCGTGATCAAGCAGAAGATTGCCGCCGTTCAGGCGGACAAGAGCCTGTCGGCAGAAGACAAAAAGGAAGCCTTGGAGGAACTCAATGCCCGGATGGCATCGCCGCTGCCGGCGGTCGAGAACAAGGGCAATATCGACCTCGCCATCAAGCATTACGACAAGCTCGCCGTGGCGCTGAAGGACGAATGACCCGGCGCGGAACACCGCGGGCTGAAGGGTCCGTGCATTTTCGCCGCTGCCATGTGTCGAGCCTGACGGACGGTTGGTTTCGCCGGCGCCAGGCCCAATCGGGCGTTGCGATCATTCAGCCACGATTCACCTGCAGCATTCCATCCTCTGCCAACCGGGCTCGTTGAACCGGACCCGTTCCGCGATCGAGATTCGCCGGTCGCACTAATTTGCCGAGGAGATTTTCATGCGTTCTATCCTTCGCCCAACTGTTGCTGCTCTGGCTATCGCAGGCCTTGCGGCGATTCCCGTTACCGGCGCCGCATACGCGCAGGCGCAGAAACAGCCTGCCGCGAAACAGACGCCACCCACGCCCGCACCCACTGCAGCCCCCGCGCAAAATGCGCCGGCGCCAAAGCAGATTGCGCTGACGGACAAGCAGATCGAGCAGGTACTGGCCGCGCAGAAGGATCTCGATGCGGTCACCGCCAAGCTGCCGCAGCAGGCGCCCGACAAACCCGATCCCAAGGTGATCGCGCAGCTCGATGACGTCGCCAAGAAAAACGGCTTCGCGAATTACGGCGACTACAACGACGTCGTCGAAAATATCATGCTGGTGCTGGGCGGCTTCGATCCGCAGACCAAGCAATATGTCGGCCCCGAAGCAGTGTTCAAGAAGCAGATCGCGGCCGTGCAGGCCGACAAGAAGATGCCGGCCAAGGACAAGCAGGCCGCGCTCGCCGATCTCAATGCTGCGCTCAAATCGCCCCCGCCGGCGATCGAGAACAAGGGTAATATCGATCTGGTCGGCAAATATTACGACAAGCTCGCTGCAGCGATGCAGGACGACGAGTAAGTCCGCCATTGCCATCGCATGGCCTGGATTTCCGAAGATCGGGGCCGCCTGCGCGGCTCCGATTGTCGTTGGAAGAGCCGGACCAGAGCTACGAAATAACGCCTTGGCGTCCCCTGAATTGTTGTCTAAGCCCTCGTTATTCCGGCTTTCACGAGCCTTTCACTGACGCGGGAGACCGACATGTCGAATCCGAAAGAAGTTCCCGCCCTCCCCCTGAAGGGCTACAGCCTGTTGGACTTCCAGCCTGATCCGACCGTGGTCGGCATCTCCTTCGATACCGAGGCGGGTGTCTTCATGTTCGTGGCCACCAAGGAAATCCTCGACATGCTCGGCCAGGCCTTCATCCACAAGGCGGCCTCCATGCCGTCACGCGAGCAGAGCTGAGACAAAGCTGTTTGCCACTCCGGAATCGGGTGGCGAATGGCTGAAGATCGTCGCAAACTCCGGACCTCACCACATCGGATGCTGATGCGATCGATGGAGGCTCATATGACCGACGTTCAGTTCACTCTCTTCGACACCGCCATCGGCCGTTGCGGCATCGCATGGGCTGATCGCGGCATCGTTGCTGTGCAATTGCCGCAGCCGGACGAAAAACAGACCCGCGTGCGCATCAAGCAGCGCCACGCGGATATCGTCGAAGCCGCACCGCCGCCGGCGGTGCAGGCAGCCATCGACGGTATCGTCGAACTGATGAGCGGCAAGCCGGTTGATCTTCTCGATATAGATCTCGATCTCACCGACGTCCCCGAATTCAATCGCAACGTCTATGCGATTGCCCGACAGATCCCGCCGGGCGCGACGCTGACTTATGGCGATATCGCCAAGAAGCTCGGCGGCGTCGAACTGTCACGCAATGTCGGGCAGGCGATGGGGCAAAACCCGTGTCCGGTGATCGTGCCGTGTCATCGGGTGCTGGCTGCCGGCGGCAAGCCGGGCGGATTTTCGGCCAATGGCGGCGTGGAGACCAAGCTCAAGATGCTCGCCATCGAGGGCGCGTATGTGAATCACACGCCCTCGCTGTTCGATTAGGCCTGCCGCAAGATTGCCGCAGCCGCGGCAAGATCGCCGCAAGTTCGGTGCTGGATTTCCTCCTCCAGCATTCTCGCTCTAACCCTTTGGCGGAACGGAGATCTTGACGGATTCCCGCTGCAGCATCCTGTCGTGGAAGGCGTCGAGTTTCGGAAACGCCTTGTGCCATCCGCAATCCGGGAAGCGGAAGTCGGCATAACCGAGCACGCAGACGAGCGCGATCTGCGCCGCATCCATCGGACGCGTCAGAATGTCCGGATGATTCTCGAAACGCGTGAGGCCCTCCCAGGCACGATCCCACTGATCATCATACCAGGCCTGCCACAGCAGCTCCTTCGGACGCACGCCGACCTCGTAGCGGCACAGCAGCATCGCATCCGTCATGCCCTGCAGCATTGCATGCTCGCTCTTCACCTTCCAGCGCGCCGGACCCGAGGCCGGGATCAGCTTGCCGCCGCCGGCGAGCTCGTCGAGATATTCGGTGATGACATAGGAATCGACGATGACATTGCCGTCGTCGAGGATCAGTGCTGGCAGCTTCCTGACCGGACTGATGTCGTGCGAATAGGCCTCATTCTTCTGCGTCGGTGCGACAGCGGCGGGCGTGAGTTCGATCTTGTCGATCAGTCCGAGTTCGATCGCGGCAATGCGCACCTTACGTGCGAAAGGCGAGCCCGGAGAAAAAGTCAACTTCATGATCGGTATCTTTCATAGATTGAAAAAGCGCGGACACGCCCCTGCATGTCCGCGCGAAATGAAGGGCGCTTAAGCCGCAATCACTTTCTGCTTCTGCTCGCCGAGCTTCTCGATGCCGAGCGTCATGACGTCGCCGACTTCGAGGAATTTCGGCGGTTTCATGCCGAGGCCGACGCCGGGCGGCGTGCCCGTGGTGATGATGTCGCCGGGCATCAGCGTCATCATGCCGGACAGATACGAGACGATCTGCGGCACATTGAAGATCATGGTCGCAGTCGAGCCGGTCTGGCAGCGCTTGCCGTTGACGTCGAGATACATGCTGAGTTTGTGCACGTCGCCGACTTCGTCTGGTGTCACCAGCCACGGGCCGAGTGGGCCGAAGGTGTCATGGGACTTGCCCTTGGTCCATTGGCCGCCGCGCTCGATCTGGAAGAAGCGCTCGGAAACGTCGTTGCAGACGCTGTAGCCGGCGACATGTTTCAGCGCATCGGCTTCGGTCACGTATTTTGCCTTCGTGCCGATGACGATGGCGAGTTCGACCTCCCAGTCGAGCTTGGTCGAGCCGCGGGGCTTTTCGACATCGTCATTGGGGCCGCACAGGCTGTTGAGGGCCTTCATGAAGACGATGGGCTCCGATGGAATCGGCATGTTCGATTCAGCGGCGTGATCGGCATAGTTCAGGCCGATGGCGATGAATTTCGGCTTGCCGCCGACGGGCGAGCCGATGCGCGGCGAGCCGCTTACGACGGGCAGCGATGCCGGGTCGAGCGCGGCGAGCTTGGCAAGATTGGCGGGTGCGAACGCATCGTCAGCCAGATCCTTGATCTGCCCGGAGAGGTCGCGCAGCTTGCCGTCCTTGTCGATCAGTCCCGGCTTTTCGCTGCCGAACGCGCCGTATCTTACGAGCTTCATTGTCGTCTCCCTTTGGGGCTTGTCTGAAAGGTTGTGGAACAGGGCGCGGGGAAATTCAACCGCGCGACTGAGAGGTCAGGGCCGCAAAAACTGGTGCTGCAGCGCGGAAAATCTGAAGGCGCCACCCTCGCGTGCGATGCGCCCGGCGCCGAAGTGGCCGCCGATCACCAGCGTCGGCGTATCGGCGAAGCGCGAGAACAATGCACGCCGCGATACGGCGGCTTGCTGCGGATCGGCATCCGCCGTGGACGACCACTCAAGATGCGCCATCTGCACCGGATGATGCGCGGCATCGCCCGTGAGCAACGCTTCTTCGCCTGCGGATGTGATGTGCACGCTCATAT
Source organism: Tardiphaga sp. GW822-FHT04G09 (assembly GCF_058800725.1). Classification (NCBI taxonomy): domain Bacteria; kingdom Pseudomonadati; phylum Pseudomonadota; class Alphaproteobacteria; order Hyphomicrobiales; family Nitrobacteraceae; genus Tardiphaga; species Tardiphaga sp. GW822-FHT04G09. The sequence continues at coordinate 4,581 of NZ_JBXAMO010000018.1, forward strand.
GGCCGGGGCTGTGGCCGGGTGTCGGGATGAGCGTGATCTCGTCCGAGAGTTGCGCGTCGCTGGCAACGAGATCGGCCAGTCCGGCATCCACGATCGGCTTCACTGAATCGTTGAACACCGCGAGATGCGACGCCGTATCGCTATGCGTCTTCCAGTAGTTGTATTCGTGCTGCCCGAACACATAGCGTGCATTCGGGAATGTCGGCGTCCATTGGCCAGCGACCAGTTTTGTATTCCAGCCGACATGATCGACATGCAGATGGGTGCACAGCACCGTGTCGATGCTGTCAGGCGCGAAGCCGGCTGCTGTCATGTTCTCGAGGAACGGCGTGTGCAGATTATTCCAGGTTGGGACCGAACGGCCCTGCTTGTCGTTGCCGAGACAGGTATCGACGACGATCCTTTGCGTCGGCGTCTCCACGACCAGCGCATGGATGGACATTTTCAGCCGGCCTTCGGCAGATGCAAATTCCGGTATCAGCCATGGCAGCGCATGGACCTCATCGGGGCCGACCTGCGGGAGAATGAAGCGTGTGCCGCCGATCGTCTCGCTTTCGATGATCTGCGTGATCCTGACCTTGCCGACCGTCCATTGCATCAGGCGTTCACCCCATTGTTCTTTTTAGGGCTGGAAAGATGCGGGTTTCCGGCGTGGCGCGCAATGGATCATCTCGCGGGGCTGCGCTCCGTCCGGGTGGAACATAAAGAAGAGGCGACCGGCCAAAGAAGCCGATCGCCTTTTTTTGCGTTTCGAGATATCGCCGATTTACATCGTGCCGGGGAAAGCACCGCCGTCGAGCACGATGTTCTGGCCGGTGATGAAGCCGGACTTCGCGCTGCACAGCCACGCGCAGGCCTGACCGAATTCATCGGCATCGCCGAAGCGGCCAGCCGGGTTTTCCGCGGCGCGCTTGGCCAGGATTTCATCGACCGACAGGCCGGTCGCCTTGACTTGACCGGCGGCAACGCCCTTCAGGCGATCGGTGTTGAACGGGCCAGGCAGCAGGCCGTTGATAGTGACATTCGCCCGCACGGTCTTGCGCGACAGGCCGGCGATGAAGCCGGTGAGGCCGCTGCGCGCGCCGTTGGACAGGCCGAGCACATCGATCGGCGCCTTTACGGCGGCTGAGGTGATGTTGACGATACGGCCGAACTTGCGCTCCATCATGCCATCGACCGTCGCCTTGATCAGCTCGATCGGCGTCAGCATGTTGGCGTCGATGGCCTTGATCCAGTCGTCGCGGGTCCAGTTGCGGAAGTCGCCGGGCGGCGGGCCGCCGGCATTGTTGACGAGAATGTCAATCTGGCCGGCTGCCTTCAGCGCGGCTTCACGACCTTCGACGGTCGTGATGTCGCCGACAACCTCGGTGACCTCGACGCCCGGATAGGCCTTGCGGATATCGGCAGCGGCTGCTGCCAGCACGTCGCCGCCGCGTGCAGTCATCGTGACATGCACGCCTTCTGCGGCCAGCGCTTCGGCGCAGCCACGGCCGAGACCCTTGCTGGATGCGCAGACAAGCGCGCGACGGCCTTTGATTCCAAGATCCACGATATCACTCCTGACGTTGTCGAGATGGCGAAGAGAAGAAGATGTGGCCAGTCTAGCCGCTCCGGCGCGGCCTGATAAGGGCGCCGATGTCAGAGCCGGTGCGCGCGTTTCCATTGCTCGATGGCGGCGGTCACGTCCGGCGACAGCGATTTGACGCCCTTCTGCCCGGCCAGAGACAACAGCGGGCGCAAATGCGAGCCGGTCATATAGGCCGGCTGCATACTGGCCGGGACCAACTGATCGAAGACCAGCACCAGCGTCACCGCAATCAGGCCGACGCGGATGGCGCCGAGCAAAGCGCCGCCAAGACGGTCACCGATGCCGATCTCATGGCCGATCATGTCGTTGATGGCCATGCGCAACAGCGAGCCCAGCACGATGCCGGACACCAGAAAGATCGCGAAGAACAGCAGTGAGTTCTGCGTGGTCGGGGCGGCGGCGTTGCCGGACAGTTGCGGCGCGATCAGCCCGGTGATCCAGACGGCCATCGGCATCGCGATCAGATAGCCCAGGATGGTGACCGCACTGCGCAACAACCCGGCGCGAAAGCCGATGACCATGGCGACGATCAGGCCGACATAAACGACGACATCGAAACTGTTCATCGTGTCCTCGTCCATTGCAGGCAATTCCGCGTCAAAGAAATTGGCGGAGCGCGGCGGTTTGCGATCGCGGCAAGGCCGGGTATCACTAGGGCAAAATCAAAGGGAAATGCCATGTCCGGGATATTCGACGTCAGTAAAGAAATCATCCTCATCACCGGGGCCTCGCAGGGCCTAGGGCGGCAATTCGCGCGCGTTCTGGCCGCCCATGGCGCAGCCGTGGCGCTGGCGGCGCGGCAGACCGACAAGCTGAAGAGCCTGCAGGACGAGATCACCGGCAAGGGTGGCCGCGCCGTCGCCGTGCAGATGGACGTCACCGACACCGCGTCGATCGGCAAGGCGTTCGATGCCGCCGAAGCGGCGCTCGGGCCGATCAGCGTGCTGATCAACAATGCCGGCATCGCCGTCGAGAAACTCGCAGTCGACCAGACCGAAGCCGATTGGGACTCGGTCATCGGCGCCAATCTCAAGGGCGCCTATTTCGCCGCGACCGAAATCGCGCGGCGGATGATTGCCCGGAAGCAGGAGGGCAATATCGTCAACATCGCCTCGGTGCTGGGTTTCGGCGTCACCAAATTCGTCTCGCCCTATACCATCTCCAAGGCCGGCATTGTGCAGGCCACCAAGGCGCTGGCGCTGGAACTCGCCGGCAACCGGATTCGCGTCAATGCGATCGCGCCGGGCTATATCGACACGGATATGAACCACAAATTCTGGGAAACCCCGGCGGGCGAGAAGCTCGCCAAGCGAATCCCGCAGCGCCGGGTCGGCCATGAGACCGATCTGGACGGCGCCATCCTGCTGCTGGCCTCGCAGGCGTCGCGCTACATGACCGGCAGCACGGTGACCGTGGATGGTGGCTTCCTGCTGAATTAAGCCGCTATAGCGCCTGTTTGGGCCTTGGAAGGCGGTTCTGGGCAGTGCGGCCCGTATCCGGCCGCATTGTACCGAAGCACGGCAAAACGCCGTTTTCCCGCACCGTCATAAAAGCGCAAAAAGATCGTCGCTGCCCCTTTCCAAAGCAGGCCGGCATTGGTACATACCCCTCGCACCGAGGGCTTTGCCCCGGTTGCCTTCTCAGGAAGCCTCCGGACTGGGATCGATCGACGCCTTGGCGTTGGCCGACTTCGTTTCGTTCTCCGGTTTTCCGAAAGGTTTGGCGCGGGGTGGAGCAGCCCGGTAGCTCGTCAGGCTCATAACCTGAAGGTCATAGGTTCAAATCCTATCCCCGCAACCAAACATCTGAAACGACTTCAATGATTTAGCCCGCTTCGAGCGGGCTTTTTCATGTGCGGACGGTTATTGTGCTGACCCCTTCCTGATTTCTGCACGAGGCCCGCTTCTGCAGGCGGGACTTGTGATGTCCGGGCATTCTGCCGAGCGTCACACGCGCAAGTCACAGCAAACGACGAGCTTTACCGGCCCCAGAACGCGGCGTCGCCTTGAACCGCCGCCATCTCTTGCGCAGCGTTTTCGCTACCGCAATCTGGTCGCGCGCCTGCCAGCCGGTGACTGTGCCGATGGCGAGATGAAGCGCCGTCTCATCATCCTGCCTGATGGAGCCGAGCAATGAGCGGGTGCTTGCGATGTCACATGCGCGTCCCAGACTGTTCTGGAGTCTGGCGAGCCGTGCCACGTAGCGCTTGACGGGCGCATGGGTCGCGTAAAGTGACAAGAAGAATTCCGCCGCATAGCGCAGCTTCTTGAGACCAATCCTGAGATCGTGCTGCGCATCGGCGTCGAGATGTCTGAAATGCGCGCCGCGCTTCAGCGCCTTCCGGTGTAGTCGCGCCAGAATCCTGTCGGCAAGCGTCAGCATTGGCTGCGGCAGGACAGCCAGCGCGTCGCTGTCGATCTCGTTGCGCCAGCCACGGCGCTCGACCCAGTGCCCGAGCGAGAGCAGAAAGCGATTGCAGCGCGGATCGGTCAGAACCACCTGCAGTGCGCCCCAGCTCGACTTGCGCCGCCGTTCGACCGCTTCGCGTAAGCCGCCGAGATCGACTTCCGGTGTCGTTGTTACCAAGCGAGGGAGAAGGGTGGTTGCGAAAACATCCCAATCGCGGGTCTGGCCGAGCTGTCGCATCAGCCATCTCGCTTCGCTGTTGATCGCTTCAAACGACGGCGATGGGATCTCCCGCTGGAACAGCGCACAGATTGTGCGCAGACGGCGCAAAGCGATGCGCATCTGATGCACGCCTTCGGGGTCGGATCCCTCCTTCGCCACTGCGTAGTTATCGAGAAGATGATGCCAGCAGGCACCGACCAGGAGCGCAATGACATCATCAACCGCGTGCTCGGCCGTGATGCTGACAGGTTTGGCTTTCGTCGCCGGCTGCGCGACGTCGAACGCCAGCGCGTAGCCGCGTTCCGCCTTGCTCCGTGTGCCGATCTGCAGTGGTGCGGCGTCGAGCAATTGGGTTCCGAGATCAAACAGCACGCCGGTATTGCCGTGCTTCAATTCAAGCTCGATCTCGGACAGAATTTCCTGGCGCGTACCCGCCTCGATGGTCCCCTCGTCGAACACGACTTCAACTAACGCATCAGGTAGATTGAGCTGTCGTGCATGACGTCGAACGTTTGTCGCAAATACTCGCGCCAGCGTGTCGGGGGCAAGCGTCGTCACCGGATCGCCGATCTCGGCGACGGGCAACCGCGTCAGATCAGGGGTCATGCTGTCAACCGGCGTTTCCCATTGTCGTCGCGCCAGCGGTCGCGTGGCGTCGGGAAGAAGCTTCAGCGTTTGAATGAAATGCTTGCCGCTGCGTCGCACGCGCAACGACATGCCGCTTTGAAACAGCGCCCGTTCCGGTGTGTCGTAATAAACCGTTTCCAGCCGGCGGATCACTCCGCGATTGCGCGCGTACTGTACGATGACCGGCATCTCGCGCAGTTTCTCGAGGATGCCTTGCGGCACCAGCAGCTTAAGTTCGATTTCCGTCTGCTCACCAGGTCGCACGGCGATCGCCGCGACGGAATGGGGCGCGATTGGCTGCGGGGCGTTCAACGGTCGCTCCATCGGAAAAGAGTATGAATATCTTATGACAATGAAGAGGCGCATCCAAGTTGGCGCTGGGGATGGCCCTGCAAATGACAATGGCAACGCCGGACCGCCCGCTCGCAGTCTTCTGTCGTCCTATGGTGTGAAGGCACAGGAAAATGGGGGGCTGAGGGGATAGATGGGAGAGCGGGACTCGGCGCTGCTCCGATGATGCGAATGCCCACATTCATCGAAACCAAAGGCGGCCTCAGTTGGCCGCCTTAACTTGCTTTCTGCTCGGCAATTTGATCGGGATATGTGGCGCGCGGCTGCTTACGACCAGACATGATCCATTATCGGAAGCGTGACTTAAGAGCGTCTCCAGCACCAGAAAGAACTTTTCGGCAAGCATGGCACTAACCTCGCTGGCGAATTGATCTCCGTTATAGTAGTTGCGCCTAATCGCTAGAGATTCAATCACTCATACTGCGTTGCAGCAATCAAATTCGCGCGCGGGAGTATCGCAAGCGAGGCAACGACATTCGCCCAGTTTACCTCGTCAGAACCTCATCGTCGGGGCTGCATCCGAATAATCAAAACTGCAACCATATGGTCGCGAACGTGTGCCCCCGGTCTTTGGTCTCGACCTACGGCTTATCACGGCCCCACGGGAGGAGAGAGACTGGAAAATCGGCCGCATAGCGCCGTCCTTTCGGCGGACGGGGAGGGTCTTGCCGAGGATTCGGGTCTGGTTCGAGCACCTTGCGATAAAGATGCCAGGTGGCATGACCGAGCAGGGGCAGAACGACGGCGAGACCGACGAATAACGGCAGCGAACCGGCCACCAGCAGCGCGGCAACAATCAGGCCCCATGCTGCCATCGTCACGGGATTTTTCATGACGACCCGCAGCGAGGTCTGAACTGCATCGGTCACATTGGCATGTCGATCGAGCATCAGCGGAAACGCCACGACGCTCACGCATAGGGCTATGATAGCGAACAATAGTCCGACGCCGCAGCCCTGGACGATCAGTTGGTGTCCTTCTGTCGTTGTGAAGATGCGCGATGCGAAATCGGGAATGCTGGCCGCGGGAGCATTGCCGAACTTGGAGACGTAAATCGCATTCGCAGTGGTCACCCAGACCACGAACAGAATGAGAAGGAGCGTACCGAGGCCAAGCATGGCCCCAAAGGACGGCGAGCGCAGCACGTCGATCGCATGCCAGGCGGACGCCTCTTCGCCACGTTCGCGGCGTCGGCTGAGTTCATAGAGACCGAGGGCCGCAAAAGGACCAATCAATGCAAAGCCGGCGGCCAGCGGGAAAAGCAGTGGTAACACCGAATAGCCAAGGGTCATCCTGGCCAGCACAAGCCCGAGAACAGGATAGATGACGCACAGAATAATGGCGTGACTCGGAACCGCCTTGAAATCCTCCCAGCCCAGCCGCAACGCGTCATGCAGATCGGACAACCCGATCTTGCGAATGACGGGCGCGGCGACGCTATCGGAAGCGCCAGGTGCTGTCTGCGAGATCTTGTCAGAATACGGAGTAGCCATGGTCACGATCTCCCATGCGTTCGCACCGGCGAAATCGGGTCATTTTCAAATGACGGGTATTCGCCTTCGTGCGCAGAAATCGCGACTGGTTCTGGAAGACGGCCAAGTTCAACGCAGAGAGCCTTGTCGAGCAAAACCTGTCGCAACCTGTGCAGCAAGTCTAGCGCAATCCGGAAAGAATAGCACGCACTGTTCGGTGAATTCTTCCTTTGTAAGGCTTACGTTTCACCGCATGGCTGATGGCAATTGACGCATCGCATGCCGACGCACGACGTCGTGTATTGCAATGCGATATGGGGAATGCGCGTGCCGTTGCTCAACGGTTCTATCGTGGTGTTATCGTCGTGGCGGGGAATAAGCCGGTCTATTGACAATCAAGCCTGCCGGGGAACATCCTGTAGTGGCAAGTGCCCGTTGTTTGACGACACCAGCGATCGCAATTTTTCGAATTCGATGTTGCGACCGGTTAGAGGGCAAGGCGGCCAGCATTGTGATGGCGAGTTGGAGATCAGCCATCGATGCAGACATGAACTGCGCCCTTTTCTAAGTCTTGTCCGTAGCCTCTAGAGGCAAGGATGAACAAGGGATGGCTGTAGCATTCATATTGCTGTTGGTCGCGATCGCTTCCGTGCTGTTTCATCTCCTGAGCCCGTGGTGGTGGACGCCGATCGCGTCGAACTGGAGTTACATCGACGACACGATCACCATGACGTTCTGGATCACCGGAGCAGTCTTCTTCGCAATCGTCGCGTTTATCGCCTATTGCATCTTCCGCTTCCATCACAAGGAAGGAAGACAGGCGGCGTACGAGCCCGAAAACAAGAAGCTTGAATGGTGGCTCACCATCGGGACCGCGGTCGGTGTAGGAGCGATGTTGGCCCCCGGTTTGGTTGTCTGGCATCAGTTCGTGACGGTGCCGGCCGATGCGACAGAGATCGAGGTCATGGGTCAGCAGTGGCGCTGGAGCTACCGGCTACCCGGAAAAGACGGTCGGCTTGGTACGACCGATGCCCGCAACGTCAGCGCCGAGAATCCATTAGGCTTGAATCCGAACGATCCTAACGGTCAGGACGACGTCGTGATCGAGAACGATGATCTGCATCTCCCGATCGGGAAGCCAGTCAAGGTATTGCTCCGCTCAATCGACGTCCTGCACGATTTCTATGTGCCTGAGTTCCGGGCGAAGATGGACATGGTGCCGGGCTCAGTCACCTATTTCTGGTTCACTCCCACGCGCACGGGAACATTCGAGGTTCTCTGTGCGGAATTGTGCGGCGTCGCGCATGCGCAAATGCGGAGCAACGTCATCGTCCAGGAGGAGAGTGAGTATCATGCATGGCTGGAGAAGCAGCAGACATTCGCAGCGTTATCGGGTCAGCGCAATCTCATGAGAGCGACTTACAAGGCAGGTGGCAAATAACAAGAATGGCGCGGAGCCGTTGCACGTCGTGACGCTCATGCTTCGCGATGATCAGAGAATAAGTCCGGGAGGACATTTTAATGGTTGATGTCCCGTCTGACGTACTCGCAGGAATCCCGCCGGCTGAAGTGGGTGAGGTCGATCTCTATCACCCGAGAAGCTGGTGGACCCGATACGTCTTCTCGCAAGATGCCAAGGTCATCGCGGTCCAGTATGCGATCACGGCGATGGCTATCGGCATGGTCGCTCTGGTGCTGTCGTGGCTGATGCGGCTGCAACTCGGATTCCCCGGAACGTTTTCGTTTATCGATCCCAGTCAGTATCTCCAGTTCATCACCATGCATGGCATGATCATGGTGATCTATCTTCTCACGGCGCTGTTTCTCGGAGGCTTCGGAAATTACCTCATTCCGCTGATGGTCGGCGCTCGCGATATGGTCTTTCCGTACGCGAACATGCTGAGTTACTGGATTTACCTGCTTGCCGTGCTGGTACTGGTTTCGACTTTCTTTGTGCCGGGCGGCCCGACAGGTGCGGGATGGACGCTCTATCCGCCACAGGCCATTCTTTCCGGAAGTCCCGGGCAGGAAGCAGGCATCATCATGATGCTGGTGTCGCTGATCCTGTTCATTATCGGCTTCACCATGGGCGGTCTGAATTACGTCGTGACGGTGCTCCAGGGACGCACGCGAGGAATGACACTGATGCGGATGCCGCTGACGGTGTGGGGCATTTTCACCGCGACCGTGATGGCATTGCTCGCATTTCCGGCCTTGTTTGTTGCCTCGGTGATGATGCTGTTCGATCGGCTTCTCGGCACCAGCTTCTTCATGCCAATGCTCGTGGAAATGGGGCAGCAGACGAAATACGGCGGTGGCAGCCCGCTGCTGTTCCAGCACCTGTTCTGGTTTTTCGGTCATCCCGAAGTCTACATCGTCGCGTTGCCTGCTTTCGGCATTGTCTCTGACCTCATCAGCACTCATGCGCGAAAGAACATTTTCGGCTATCGCATGATGGTGTGGGCGATTGTCGCGATCGCCGCGCTGAGCTTCGTGGTGTGGGCGCACCACATGTATGTCAGCGGCATGAATCCGAAGTTCGGCTTTTTCTTCGCAACAACGACTCTCGTCATTGCGATTCCCACGGCGATCAAGGTTTACAACTGGATCCTGACCCTGTGGCGCGGCAACATTCACCTCACGATTCCGATGCTGTTCGCGCTTGCGTTCATCATCACCTTCGTCAACGGCGGCCTGACCGGCCTGTTCCTCGGCAACGTCGTCGTGGACGTTCCGTTGTCCGACACCATGTTCGTGGTCGCCCATTTTCATATGGTCATGGGTGTTGCGCCGATCATGGTCGTGTTTGGTGCGATCTATCACTGGTATCCGAAAGTGACGGGACGGATGCTGAACGAGACGCTGGGCCGATTCCATTTCTGGGTCACGTTCCTTGGGGCTTACGCGATCTTCTTCCCCATGCACTATCTCGGGCTGCTGGGTATGCCGCGCCGCTATCACGACATCGGCGAGACGGCGTTCGTGCCAGCGTCGGCTCATGACCTGAATGCATTCATGAGTATCGCTGCGCTTATCGTCGGCTTTGCGCAGCTTGTATTCGTGTTCAACATGATACAGAGCCTGTTCAAGGGCAAGGAGGCTGGCGGCAATCCGTGGAACGCGACCACGCTTGAATGGCAAACGCCGCAGACGCCGCCGGCGCATGGCAACTGGGGCAAGGAACTCCCGATCGTCTATCGCTGGGCTTATGACTATAGCGTGCCCGGCGCTGCACGGGATTTCATTCCCCAGAATGAACCACCGGCCAGCTTGACGCCGAAGGGAGCGCATCCATGACGGCCATTGTCCTGTTCATGGCTGGAATAGCGGCCATTGCGGGATGGTGGCTTTCGCAGCAGCGCCTCGCGGCCAAACCCTGGCTGGAGGAGGGCGTGATCGGTGAGTTTGCTGGAGGCGGCGCGTCGCCATTACCGGCGGCGAAAATTGGACTGGGTGTTTTTCTTGCGGTCGTGGGCTCGTTATTCGCGCTCTTCATCAGCGCTTACTCCATGCGCATGGCATTGATCGATTGGCGGTCGCTGCCGGTGCCGAAGCTGCTGTGGTTCAACACCGGCGTTCTGATCGTGAGCAGCGCCGCGCTGCAATGGGCGCAGGTTTCGGCACGCCGCGATGACAGCGATAACGTGCTCATCGGCCTGCTTGCAGGAGGTGTCTCGGCTGTTGTTTTCGTGATCGGCCAGTTGATGGCGTGGCAGCAGCTCAACGCCGCAGGTTATTTTCTGACGGCCAATCCGGCCAATGCCTTCTTCTATCTCATTACCGCAGTTCACGGGTTGCATGTGCTCGGCGGCCTCGCAGCGCTGGGCAAAACCAGCGCCAGGGCGTGGCGTGGTGTCGAGATTCCGCGACTGCGCCTGAGCGTGGAACTGTGCGCGATGTACTGGCACTTCCTGCTCCTGGTCTGGTTGATCCTGTTTGCGTTGCTGACGGGTTGGGCGGACGATCTCGCCGCGATCTGCCGTCAGTTGCTGACCTAGGGAAGGCGTCGATGCAATGGCAGAGACCGTACTGACGAACGTCGAAAAGCGGCGAATACTGACCGCAGGCTGGCGAGGCATTGCCGCCGACTGGTCCTCGGATCAGCGAGCGTTCAAGAATGTCTCGTGGGGAAAGGCCATGATGTGGATCTTTCTCCTCAGCGATACTTTCATCTTCGGCTGCTTCCTGCTGTCGTACATGACGGCGCGCATGTCCACGACGGTGCCCTGGCCGAATCCGAGCGAAGTCTTCGCTCTCACGATTGCAGGACGGCAGATCCCGCTCATTCTAATCGCCATCATGACCTTCGTGCTGATCAGCAGCAGCGGGACCATGGCCATGGCTGTCAATTTCGGCTACCGCCACGATCGCCGCAAAACGGCGATACTAATGCTGGTGACCGCTGCGTTCGGTGCGACATTTGTCGGAATGCAGGCTTTCGAGTGGACCAAGCTGATCATGGAGGGGGTGAGGCCCTGGGGAAACCCGTGGGGCGCGGCGCAATTCGGCTCCTGCTTTTTCATGATCACTGGATTCCACGGCACGCATGTCACGATTGGCGTGATTTTCCTGATCATCATTGCGCGAAAAGTCTGGCGTGGGGATTTCGAGATTGAACGCCGGGGATTTTTCACAAGCAGGAAGGGGAACTACGAGATCGTCGAGATTACGGGCCTGTACTGGCACTTCGTCGATCTCGTGTGGGTATTCATCTTTGCCTTCTTCTATCTTTGGTGAGGGACGAACATGGCTGAAGTCTCGCTAGATGCCGCCCATCCCGCAGCGCCGGCAGCACATGCGCCAGCCGCGTTGCATGCCGAAGGACATCAGCACCCGATCAAGCTTTATCTGGTGGTCTGGGGATGGCTGTTTGTCTTGAGTACATGCTCTTACCTCGTCGACTACTTCAACCTGCAGGGACATCTGAGGTGGTCCCTGATAGTGCTGTTCATGGTGCTGAAGGCGGGCTTGATTGTCGCGTTCTTCATGCACATGGCATGGGAACGTCTGGCTCTGGCCTATGCCATTCTGCTCCCGCCGTTGCTGCTGCTGGTTTTTGTCGGGATCATGGTGTTTGAGTCGGACTACACGCTGTTGAGCCGGATCATGTTCTTCAAGGCGGGGGTGTAAAGATCGGCGGGGGCCTCACACGCAAGGAGGACTGCTATGACGACATATATCATGCTTGCAACCTGGACCGATCAAGGTGTGCAACACGTAAAAGATTCGCCGCGTCGTCTCGATCTGGCGAAGAAAGCTCTCAAGGATATGGACGGAGAGTTCAAGTCGTTTTTCCTGACCATGGGCGACTATGATATCGTTGCTGTTTACGAAGCGCCGGATGATGCCATCGCCGCACGATTCAACTTGCAGCTGGGTATGCTGGGAAACATTCGAACGCACACGTTGAAAGCGTTTCCCGAGGCGGCTTACCGGGAGATCATCAGGTCGCTGGACTAATTGCGAGCCGTGTGTTCGCGAGGAGCCGCGCGGTGGTCAGCGGTGGTCAAATGACGTGCCCCTCTATCCTTGTTGCTAGCTTTCTGAGTTGCCAGACATGGAGTGGTCGTATGCGAATTTTCGCTTTCGTGCTCGGAGCGGGCATTCTGTCAACCGTTCCTGCATTCGCGCAGGACGCGGCATCGGGAGAGAAAATATTCACCCAATGCAGGGCATGTCACCAAATCGGGGAGAGCGCCAAGAATGCAGTCGGGCCCGAGCTCAACGGGCTTTTCGGACGTAAGGCCGGGACGGTTCCGGGTTACAGCTATTCGCCTCCGAACAAGAATTCCGGGATCATCTGGGACGAAGCAACCTTCCGCGAATACATCAAGGATCCGAAGGCCAAGGTCCCCGGCACCAAAATGACGTTTCCGGGGCTCAAGGTTCCGAAGCAGATTGACGATGTTGTCGCTTATCTCAAACAGTTCGACGCGACAGGAAAGAAGGCCGAGACGGCGCCCGCTGGAGGAAAGTAGGCAGGGGCACAATTGCAGTGAAGACGAGGTGGTGTGCAGATGCAATTTACCGTTGGGTTCAAGTTAAAGGGCAAGGCGGGCCATGTCGTCGTGGACGCTGAGGACGCGCTTGTCGCCGCTCTGAAGATCAAGGCGGAACTCCCGGACGCGATCACGATGTATGTGCGCCCACAAAACCGGCGCGGTGACGCACGTCACCCGTCACATGTGCCTGCCGACGAGGGCGCCGAGGATACTCATTGAAGATCGGTCGGGAGCGATGAGCAAGCCGATGCTTGTCACGGCTTCTTCCGTCCGTGACAAGCTGAAGCGGGTGCCGGATCACAACGTAAAAGTCACGGTGCTCCGGTTGGTTGCTGTGTTAGATGGCTGAGCAGATCCATCGGTAGCGGAAAGACGACGGTCGAGGATCGTTCGCCTGCAATGTCGTGCAGCGCCGCGAAATAGCGTAGCTGCATCGCCTGCGGTTCCCGGGCGAGTATTCGTCCTGCCTCGACGAGTTTCTCGGCGGCTTGCTGCTCACCCATCGCGTTGATCACCTTCGCGCGTCGCAGTCGCTCCGCTTCGGCCTGTTTAGCTATGGCGCGCACCATGGTTTCATTGAGATCGATATCCTTGATCTCAATGGTGGTCACCTTGATTCCCCAGGCATCGGTTTGCTGATCGAGGATCTCCTGGATGTCGGTATTGAGTTTGTCTCGCTCCGCCAACATTTCGTCCAGTTCGTGTTTTCCGAGCACCGAGCGCAGCGTCGTCTGCGCCAGTTGGCTGGTTGCGGTCATGAAATTTCCGACCTTGATGATCGCTCGCTCCGGATCGATGATGCGGTAATAGAGAACGGCATTCACCTTGACCGAGACATTGTCGCGCGAAATCACGTCTTGTGGCGGCACTTCCTGTACCATCACTCTAAGATCGGCCTTTACCATCTGTTGCACGACCGGAACGAGCAGGATGAGACCCGGACCTTTCACGCCAGTGAAACGGCCAAGCGTAAACACGACACCACGCTCATATTCCCGCAGGATGCGAATAGCTGACGAGAGAAACATGATCACGATGATCACGAACAGAAGATAGGTCGCATATTCCAACATCATCGCACACCTCACTCTCCAGCGTTCGGTTTCGGGCGGCGGCGCACCACCAGCGTAAGGTCCGTGATGCTGTCCACCTCGGCTGTCTCACCGGGCGTGAAGGCTTCCGCGCCCCGGGCTTGCCAGCGCTCACCCTGCATGAAGACGTGGCCTTTGCCGTCGGACCAGTCGATGACCTCGGCGGGCAGGCCGTGCATGGCCTGCCCGCCAACCCGTGCAGGATGTGTGCGGGCACGTCGAAGCGCGCCTAGGACGAAGAGAAACAGGCCGATGAACATGGTCGCTGTGATGCCGATGACCATCCATGACAGCCTGTATCCAGGCGCTTCGACTTTGAACAGCATAACTGCTCCGAATACGAATGCGATGACACCGCCGAGGCCGAGAACTACGGTCGGGTTGAAAGCCTCAATTGTCAGAAGCGCGATTCCCAGCAGCATCAACCCAAGGCCGGTGTAGTTGATCGGCAGCAGATTGAGGGCGTAGAGGCCTAGCAACAGGCAGATCGTGCCGATCACGCCCGGCGCGACGGCGCCAGGAGATGTGAATTCAAAAATCAGGCCGTAGACGCCGACCAGCAGAAGAATGAAGGCGACGTTGGGGTTGGTAATAATCGACAGAAATTGCGAAATCCATCCGGGATCGATCGTCTCGATTGTTGCATCCCTCGTTGCCAGACGCCGGGTCTCGCCACCGGCAATTTCCACGACGCGACCATCGACCTGCCGGAGCAGTTCAACCGGGCTGCGTGCGATGAGATCGATAACTTCCGCTTGCAAGGCTGCACTGGCGGAAAGGCTGGCTGCTTCGCGGACAGCCTGCTCGGCCCAATCGGCGTTACGCCCGCGCAATTCGGCAAGGCTGCGAATCAAAGCGACGGCGTCGTTCGTCACCTTCGCTGTCATTGCATCCTTTGGCTCCGTCTGGGTGCCGTCTTTCTTGTCCTTGCCGTCCTTGTCAGGGAGTCTGCCCGGCAGGCCCGGCACTGGATTGCCCATCTGTACCGGCGTTGCGGCGCCGAGATTGGTGCCCGGCGCCATTGCTGCGATATGCGTTGCGTAGAGAATATAGGTGCCGGCGCTCGCGGCGTGGGCACCGGACGGAGCCACGTAACCGATGACGGGAACAGGAGATGCCAGTACGTCGGCGATGATCTCGCGCATGCTAGTGACGAGACCGCCCGGTGTATTCAGACGCAGAATAACAGCCTCGGCGCGTCGTTCGTTCGCTTTGGCGAGAGCGTCTTTCACATAACCGGCGGTCGCCGGTCCGAGCGCTCCGTCGATGGCGATCGTCAGCACAAACTTGTCGTTCCCCTCTGCCGAGGCAGAAATGGGGAAGACTATCAGCGCGACAGTCACAATTGCCGCAACAAGAGTAGCCTGTACGGTCTGCACAGCCTGGACTCCCTTATCAGAACGATATGGGGATATCCCTGCAGAATCTCAATACGATCGGGGTTGGCGGTCCATCGCCGTTGCCGAAGCGACTATAAATGTGACGCAAGAGGAGCAGTGCCTTTTGATATTACATAGCAATTTCAAAGGTATAAAATTCCAGTTGTCGTGGCGGCCCGCCGAGGAAACGTGGGATTCTTCGAGGAATTGCTATTGGAGGCATAGATGGCAACGGCTTGGCTACTGTTGAAGTCGAAGCCGGCCTGTAGCGTTCGCGGTCGCTCATATGCTTTGGGATTGTCGGCGGAGAACCGCAGATGAGCCCGCTGTTGCTTCAATCGATGCAGGTCGAAGGACGCTATATCGTTTCGGCGCCGGCGAGTCCGAAGCTCCTATGCGCAAGGGGGCAGGGCCTGGCAGTCAGGGAGTTCGCCGTGAAGCATGGACGACTCCGGACCTTGACGAGGCAGTTCAACTTGCTTTCCGGCGGCGCGAGTCGTCGTTGGCTAACCCAGCATCTGGGTATCGCCGCAGATGGAAATGGCTTGGCCAGAGATCGTGCGGCCACGCGGGCTGGCCAGTAGCAGGATCTGGTCTGCTATCTGCTCCGGCGTGACGTAGTCCTTGATGGACGTGTAGGAGAAGGCGGTCTTTTCCATCTCTGCGAACGAGATCCCGCGCTGCTGGGCCTTGGCTTCCAGCACGCGTCTTTGGCGATCGCCGGCGACTAGGCCGGGCAGGATCGCATTGACGCGGATTTTGTCCGGCCCGAGCTCGATGGAGAGCGATTTCGTGAAGCCGATGACGCCCCACTTTGCCGCTGCATAAGGCGAGCGCATGGCGAAGCCCACGCGACCAGCCGCCGAAGACAAGTTGACGATGGAGGCGTTGGTACTTTGCCGTAGCAGCGGAACGGCCAGACGCGTGCAATTGAACTGTCCAGTCAGGCAGATGTTGAGGCAGCGATCCCAGTCATCGGGGTGCATCTCCTCGACTTTCGCAGTCGGGCCTGCGATGCCGGCATTGTTGACCAGGACATCGAGGCCACCGAGTTTGGCCGCCGCCTCGTCGAACAGTTTTTGAACGGACGCCCGGTCCGCGACGTCGCAATGGGTCTGTGTGATGGCGGGATCGCTTGCTGCGAGCGCCGACAGGGCAGCCTGATCCACATCGCAGACATGAACGCGCGCGCCTTCGCCGGCAAAGGCGCGTGCGATGGCGAGGCCAATTCCGTTGGCGCCGGCGGTAACGATGACGCGCAAACCCTTGATATTGAGATCCATGATGGCTCCAGAGACCCTGTGAGAACTAGGCGGTGAGGCCGCCGCGCGAGAGGATGAAGTTGGCTGCGCCGGTGATGTCGGCGGCGATCGCCGTCTTGGCGGCATCTGCATCACCAGTCTCGATGGCCTTGCGGGCGTCGGCGTGAAAGCGGATCGCTTCGCCCTTCGCCAGACGATCGGGATTGCCGCGCAAATCGAGATTGATGACGGGGCCCGCCTTCAGCCAGAGCGCACGGATGATCTCGACCAGGATCGGCGATTGCGCGGCCTCGTAGACGGCAAAGTGAAACGTCTTGTTGAGTTCGACGGCGCGCGGCAAATCGGGCGTCCTCACTTCGCTTTCTGCGCGCATGGCCGCTTCGGCGGTAGCGATGGACGCGAGGTTTCTGTCGCTACGTAGGCGCGCCGCCTCCGCTGCGGCATGACCCTCGATGGCGATCCGAACCTTGGTGAGGTCGCGAAACTGCGTTGCCGACATCACGGGCACGCGCACGGTGCGGTTCGCTGCGACTTCCAGCGCCTTGTCGGCGACGAGGCGGGACACCGCTTCGCGCACCGGCATGATGGAGACGCCAAGCACTTCGGCGGCCGTACGTAGCGACAGTTTTTCACCCGGCGCGAGCCGTCCCGAGATCAGCAGATCCGCCAGTTGCGCGTAAGCGCGCGCGCCAAGCGTTTGGCGGTCGAGCGGCTCCACGAGGTTCAGCGCAGTCGGGAGGTTCAACGCGATCTCCGGGCATCGTCGCGAAATTGCAGGGAGGGACTCGACAAAGTCCCCGTCTTTTGCAAGTCTAACTGTGATCACAGATCACGGCAAGCGAACAAAGCTCTCTCGACAGAAGAGTGCAGCGCCTGCCGGCGGGGAAACAGCCGCGCCGCGCGGCCGTATCAGGGAGACGAATCTGATGTCGAACACCAATCAATTCACGCGCCGCAGTCTGCTGAAGACTGCGGGCGGTCTCGCGCTTGCATCCGGCCTGTCTGCGCCCTCGATCCTGAGTGCGCAGACCTCCGATGTCATCCGCATCGGCCACCTCACGCCGCGTACCGGCTTTCTCGGCCCGCTCGGCGAATATGGCGTGATGGCCATCGACCTCGCCGTCGAGGAGATCAATGCTGCCGGCGGCATGATGGGGCGCAAAGTCGAACTGCTCAAAGAGGACTCGATCAATCCGCAGACGGCCTCGACCAAGGCGGAGCGCATGATCGAGCGCGACAAGGTCGCGTGTATCATCGGCGAAATTTCTTCTGCGTCGTGTCTGACCATCGCGCAGGTGGCCACCCGCAACAAGACGCTGTTCATCAACACCGGCGGCAACTCCGATGCGCTGCGCGGCAAGGACTGCCAGCGCTACATGTTCCATGTCGAGTCGCAGAACTCGATGTATGTGAAGACGGTCGGTCGCTCTTTTCTGCGCGATGGTTTGGTGAAGGGCAAGAAGTGGTATTCGCTCACGGCTGACTATGCCTTCGGCCATGACCTGTTAAGCGTCTCGAAGCGCTTCATGCAGGCCAATGGCGGCAACTTCGCCGGCGACGATCTGGTACCGACCGATGCTACGGACTTCTCTGCCTATCTTCTCAAGATCCGCGAGGCCAAGCCTGATCTCGTGGTGATCAATCTTGCCGGCAACCAGATCACCAACTTTCTCAAGCAATATGCCGAATTCGGTCTGACTTTCCCGGTCGGCGGTTTCGGCTTTGACACGGCCCTGGCCTGGGCTGCAGGCAAGGGCAATTTCGTCGGCACCTGGCCTGTGGTCTGGCATCATCTGCTTGATACGCCCGGCAGCAAGGCCTTCGTGACGGCCTTCACCAAGAAGTACAACAAGCCGCCGGAGAACCAGGCCTGGGGCGACTACATCGCCACCAAGATCGTGGCGCAAAGCATCAACGAACTGAAGTCAGCTGAATCGCCGAAGATCATCGAGTATTTCGAAAAGGGTGCGAAGTTCGATCTGCTGAAGACGCGCCCCGGCTACTTCCGCGCATCGGATCATCAGTTGATGCACGAAATGTATGCGGTGACGGCCCTGCCTGCGGACAAGATCAAGAACCAGTGGGACATCTTCTCATCGAGCCCGGCCGTCCCGGGGCCGGAAGAACCGCTCGAAGTGATTGCGTCCACCGCGGAAGAGAACGTCTGCAAGTTCCCGAGCTAGCCACAATGTCGGCGTTTCGCCTTCGGGCGAAGCGCCGACATTGTGCTCGCGAAGTTGCTTTCGTCTCGTCCTTCCGACCCCTGTCAGATGCGTGTCAGCGCACGGCTGCGGAGCCCATATCATGTCCGCCATGTTGCTCACCCAGCAGATCCTCAACGGGCTGCTTGATGGTGTCTATTATCTTCTGATTGCGCTCGGCCTGTCGCTGATCTTCTCGCTCGGCGGTATCGTGAACCTCGCGCATGGCGCGTTCTATGCGATCGGTGCCTATCTTACCCTCGTCATTTCGCCTTTTCTCGGCTTCGGTGGTGCATTCGTCGTGGCCCCCGTTGTCGTTGCGCTGTTCGGTGTTGTCATCGAGCGGACGCTGTTCCGGCGCTTCTATCGGTCCGATCCCATTCTCTCGCTGCTGCTGACTTTCGGACTCGCGATGGTCGCCGAACAAGCCTTGCGCATGATCTTCGGCGCGCCGCCTTTGTCCTATTCGATCCCGCCGGGGCTGCGCGGTCAGGTGGCGATTGGAAGCTTCATCTATTCGTTCTATCGCGTGGTGTTGCTCGGCATTGCCGTGGCCTGCGTGGTCGGGCTCTGGGTGTTGCTGCAGAAGACCTCATTTGGCCGGGTCGTCCGGGCCGGCGTGCAAAATCCGGACATGGTTGGAGCGCTCGGCATCTCGCTACAACCCTACATGTCGGTGGTGGCTGCGCTGGGTATCGGTCTTGCGGGACTTGCGGGCGTGTTGCTGGCACCGATCTATTCGATCCATCCGGCGATGGGGCAGGAGATCATCACGCCCGCCTTCGTGGTGGTTGTGATTGGTGGCCTCGGCTCGTTCTGGGGCGTGGTGATCGCTGCGCTGCTGGTCGGATTGGTCAAGGGAGTCATGGTCGGCATCGGTTATTCGGCGGCGTCCACTGCGGCGATCTATCTGCTGATGCTTCTGGTGCTGCTGTTCCGGCCGCGCGGCTTGTTCGGCGAACGCATCATGCGGTTCGAGTAAGGCGATGCCAATGTTGAATCGTCTTCCCGTTTCGTTGCTGATCGCTGGCGTCGGCTTGCTCATCCTGCCGCCGATCCTGCTGGCGCTCGGATTGACCATGACGTCGGCGACGGAGATCGTCGTCTTCGCACTGGCCTGCATGGCTCTGAATATCCTGGTGGGGCACACCGGTCTCGTCTCGTTCGGTCATGGCGCCTGGTTCGGCCTCGCGGCCTATGCTGCAGCGCTGATTCAGCGCAACTTGATGCCGAATTCATTCGTCGGGCCAACGCTGCTCGCGCTTGTCGTGGTGGCCATCACGGCGGCTGCCTTCGGCTATCTGATCTTGCGCCGCCGCGGCGTGTATTTCTCACTGCTGACGCTGGCGCTCGCGGCGATGCTCTACAGCGTCTCGTTCCGCTGGACCGACGTCACCGGTGGCGAGAACGGCCTCGGCGGCATCACCCGGCCGGCACTGCTCGGCTTCGACCTCGACGCCGGTGCGACCTATTACTGGTTCGTGGCGCTGATCGCATACGTCGTGCTCATCCTGCTCTGGCGCTTCCACAATTCGACGCTCGGTTCGGTGCTGGTGGCGATCCGCGAAAACGAACAGCGCGCACGCTTTCTCGGCTATCCCACCAACCGCTACAAGCTGATGGCCTTCGTGCTGTCCGCCACCATCACCGGGCTTGCCGGCGTGCTGCTGCTGTACAAGAATCGCATGACCTCGGCGGATCCAATATCGGTAGCCTTCTCCGGCGAATTGCTGGCCATGGTCGTGATCGGCGGCATGCGCAGCTTCCTTGGGCCGGCGTTGGGCGCACTGTTCTTCATCCTGTTTCGAGAGTTCTTGGGCATCTACTCCGAGAACTGGCTGTTCTGGTTCGGCCTTGTCTTCGTCGGCTTCATCATTTTCTCGCCCACCGGTCTGATCGGCATGGGTGAGCGGTTGATCGCGCCGTTCCGCAAGAAGGTCGAGGAAGATGCCGCGATGTCGGCGCGGCGCATCGAAGTGCTGCCGTTGCCGGAATTCCTGAGACCAAAGTCATCCGTCGATGGAGCTGTGCTTGCTGCCAGCCATATCGTGAAGAGTTTCGGTGGCATCAAGGCGGTGCAGGGTGTCGATATCGCCATCGCCGATCGCACGCTGCATGCGCTGATCGGCCCGAACGGTGCCGGCAAGACCACGGCGTTCAATCTCCTGTCGGGCATGTACAAACCCGATCAAGGCAGCGTGTCGCTGATGGGCGAGTCGATCGCGGGCCACACGCCGGAATCGATCGCCCGTGCCGGAATTGGGCGCTCGTTCCAGATCACCAACCTGTTTCCAGGGCTCAGCGTTGGCGAAAATATCCGCCTGGCCGTGCAGGCCCGACATCCCCGGCGTTTCGATCCCGTGACCAACGCGCTATCGATTAGCGCAATCAACGTGGAGACCGATGCGGTGGTCCGCTATCTCGGTCTCGCCGGAATTGAGAAGGCAGAGGCGGGTATGCTGTCTTACGGCGGCCAACGCCTGCTTGACATGGGCGTCGCGCTGGCCACGGCGCCGCGGGTGCTGCTGCTCGATGAGCCGCTGGCCGGACTTGCTGCTGCCGAACGTGAACGTATCGGCGCGATCATCAAGCGCATCTCCGCCGATCTGCCGGTTCTGCTGGTCGAGCATGATATCGATCGGGTGTTCCAGTTGGCGGACCACGTCACCGTCATGAATGAGGGACGCGTATTGCTGGATGGCTCCGTCGAAGAGGCTCGGTCCAGCCCGAAGGTGCAGGAAGTCTATATCGGATCGGGCACAACGGCTGTGGCTGCGCGTCCGCGTGAGACCGCGGCGGGGGCAAAGCCGCTGCTAACGGTCAAGAATGTCGATACTTTCTATGGCAAGAGCCATATTCTCAACGACGTCAATTTCACCCTGCATGAGAACGAGATCATCGCGCTGCTCGGGCGCAATGGTGCAGGTAAGTCGACCTTGCTCAAGTCGTTGATCGGGATCGCGCCGGCGTCGAATGGCTCTATTCAACTGGCGGGCAGCGAGTTGATCGGCCTGTCGTCTGCGGAAGCCGCACGGCTCGGCATCGGTTACGTACCGCAGGGACGCGCCTTGTTCGCGGGCATGACCGTCGAGCAGAATCTCGAACTTGGTGGTCTCAAGCGGCAGACTGGCAATGGCGTGCATTGGACCCGCGAGCGCATCTACGACTACTTCCCGCGCATTCGTGAGCGTCTCGACAGCCCCGCCGATTATCTGTCAGGCGGCGAGCAGCAGATGGTGGCTGTTGCGCGTGCACTGTCGGGCGATGTCCGCGTCTTGTTGCTGGATGAGCCGTTCGAAGGATTGGCGCCTGCGGTCGTGGAACAGTTGTTCGAAACCTTCGACCGGCTCCGCAAGGAAATTGCCATCATCATCGTCGACCATAATCTCGATCTGGCGCTGGCCCTGTCCGATTCGACGGTGGCGCTGGAACGGGGCAAGGTAATTCATCAGGGGCCGTCGAAGGCCCTGCGTGACGATCTCGATCTGCGCCGCAAGGTGCTGTGGCTGTGAGAACATCAATGACACTGAACAATCGACATGTCGGGATCGTCGGCGTTGGCTTGATCGGACGCGCCTGGGCCGCGATTTTCGCGCGCGCAGGATGGACCGTGCGGCTGACGGATCCTCATCGTCCGACGCTGGATGCTGCGCCCGGGCTCATTCGCGATGAACTGCATGCGCTCGCCCGCCACGGACTGGCCAGCGATCCCGACGGAGCTGCCGGACGCATCTCGATTGCGGGTAGCTTGGCCGACGCCGTGAAGGACGTTGCCTTCGTGCAGGAGAACGGCCCCGAAAATGTCGAACAGAAGATCGCCATTTTCGCTGAGCTTGATCGTCTTGCGCCTCCGGATGCACTGCTTGCATCCTCCACCTCGGCCATCGTCGCCTCTCGCTTCACGGAAGCGCTTCCGGGCCGCGCGCGCTGCCTCGTCGGCCATCCCGTCAACCCGCCGCATCTGGTGCCGCTGGTCGAACTGTGCGGCGCATCCTGGACCTCGCAGGAGACCATCGACCGCGCACGCGAGATCTATCGCGAGATCGGGCAGGTGCCGGTCACCGTCAACCGCGAGATCAATGGTTTCATCCTCAATCGCCTGCAGGGCGCCTTGCTGGCGGAAGCGTTCCGTCTGGTCGGTGAAGGCTATGTCTCTGCGGAGGATCTCGATCACACCGTGAAGGACGGGCTCGGCCTGCGCTGGTCGTTCCTCGGGCCGCTGGAGACCATCGAGCTCAATGCGCCCGGCGGTATCCCCGATTACTGCGCGCGCTATACCGGTTTCTACAAGGAGCTGGCCGCTGCATCGGCGGGACCCGAGGTTTATCAAAGCCCGAATGTCGACCGGGTGATCGCGGCCTGGCCGCATCAGCCCTCGCCCGACAGAATTGCTGCGCTGACGCAACGTCGTAACGAACGCCTCGCTGCACTGGCGGCCCACAAGGCCGCGCAGGGCGGCAAATCCTGACCACACGATTTCTCAACAGCAAGACGGAGACTGACATGAGCCGCAAAGTCATCATTACGTGTGCCGTGACCGGCGCCATCCATACACCCTCGATGTCCAAGGCATTGCCGGTGACGCCGCAGGAAATCGCCGACGCCGCCGTCGACGCGGCGGAAGCGGGCGCCGCCATCGTGCATCTGCACGCACGCAACCCGAAGACCGGGCAACCCGATCAAAGTCCCGAAGCCTTTGCGCCATTCCTGAAGATCATCAAGCAGCGCACGAATGCGGTGATCAATCTGACCACCGGTGGCGCTCCGACCATGACGGTGGACGAGCGTGTACGGCCTGCTGCGGTCTACAAGCCGGAAGTCGCGTCGCTCAACATGGGCTCGATGAATTTCGGCTTCTTCGGGATGCTGAACCGCTTCAAGAAATTCGATCACGACTGGGAATTGAAGCACCTGCAGAACAAGGACATCGTGTTCCGCAACACGTTTCAGGACATCGAATATGTGCTGAAGACGCTGGCCGAGACCGGCACGCGCTTCGAGTTCGAATGCTACGACACCGCGCATCTCTATAACCTGGCCTACTTCCTCGACCAGGGGCTGGTGAAGCCGCCATTGTTTATCCAGACGGTGTTCGGCCTGCAGGGCGGCACCGGTGCGCACCCGGAGGATGTGCTGCACATGAAGCGAACGGCGGATCGCCTGTTCGGTGACAAATACGTATGGTCAGTGCTCGGTGCCGGCCGCAACCAGCTGCCGATCGCAGCGATGGCCGCGGCCATGGGCGGAAATATCCGCGTCGGCCTGGAAGACTCGCTGTGGGCGGCGCCCGGCCGCATGGCTTCGTCCAATGCCGAGCAGGTCACGCTTGCCCGCAAGATCGTCGAAGGGCTGGGCCTCGAGATTGCCACCCCTGACGAGGCGCGTGAGATTCTCGATCTGAAGGGGGGAGACAAGCTGGAGGTTTAATCTCCACCGAGAGTAATGGCGGTGACCATTCGATGGCTGCCGCCATCGCTACCTTCTGGCGCGGCAAGTGGACAGTGACCTGCCGGGCTTTTTTGGAACAAGCTTCGAAGCGCTGATGCCGCAATGTAAGGCAGCGCCTGTCGCGCAGCGGGTATTTCGCCGCCCACCCTGTCGATCAGCAACTGAACACGGCGCTCTAACCATATCGACTCGCTCGCTGGCGAAGTCGTGAACAGGCTGCACTTTTCGATCAGGGCAGGATGTGCGACCTTGGAGCCGTGAAAAGGTCATTTGTCCTTCGTTGTCTGCTCGCGCTGCTCGTGGTGTCCAGTCTGGTCACCGCGCCTCTGGCTGCGCCTGCCGCCGCCACCGTAATGGCGGCGACCGCGATGGGCGATATGGCGGCCGATATGCCGTGCTGCCCGGATATGGCGGGTGACAAGGCGCCCCAGAAGAATGACTGCAAGGACTGCCCGTTGATGACGGTCTGCATCCTCAAGAGCATGCAGGGTGTCCCGGTTGCGGTTGAACGATCCCTGTTTGCGCCGGAGATCTCGATTTTGATGGCGCCTTTGAGCGATGCCTTGGCGGACAGCCTTGGTTCCTCACCTCCCGCACGTCCCCCCCGAAGCTAGGTTGTAGCGGCTCACGCCGTTGTTGCCGCATGGCCAGAGGCCTGCGGCGATACGCATGCCGCCGTCTGGCGGACCCCTAAGCTTAAGAGGAAAACTCAAAATGAAGACGATTAAACTCGCGCGCGCCATGACGGCTGCGTTCACCGGCCTTGCAATGGCAGGCCTCATTTCAACCGCTCGTGCCGACGTCAAGGACTATGAATTCCAGCTCGTCGAGCCTGCCGTCACCGTTGGACCGCAAGCCATGTTCACGGTGCGTCTCCTCAACAAGAAGACCAACAAGCCCGTGCCTGATGCGGTGGTGTTCGCCACCCGTCTCGATATGGCGCCTGATGGCATGGGCGAAATGGCAACCAAGGTGACGCCGTTGAAAGGCACGGAGCCGGGCGCTTACAAGTTCATGGCCAATGTAAGCATGGCCGGTCGCTGGCAACTCTCGCTCGGCGCCAAGGTGCAGGGTGAGACTGGTACCGTAGAAAATAAGCTCGTAATCCTGGCGCAAAAATGAAGCGCGCCTCATTGACGATCGTCATCCTCGCCGCCGTGACGGCGGCGGGGATCGGGGGGCTTTGGCTGATGCGGCCTGACTTGCTGTCGTTCTCCTCAAAGAAAGTGGAGATGGTGCGGCATGTCCGTGCAGGCCAACGGCCGCTCTACTATCAGGACCCTGATGGCAAACCTGCGTATTCGCTGGATGCCAGGTCGACAG
The DNA here is from genome assembly GCF_058800725.1 of Tardiphaga sp. GW822-FHT04G09. Lineage (NCBI taxonomy): Bacteria > Pseudomonadati > Pseudomonadota > Alphaproteobacteria > Hyphomicrobiales > Nitrobacteraceae > Tardiphaga > Tardiphaga sp. GW822-FHT04G09. Next base: position 29,953 of record NZ_JBXAMO010000018.1, read on the forward strand.
CAGGTGGCCGTGTCTATCGGCCGGTCTATTCGAACGAAGACAAAGTGAGTTTTGATGCTGGCGAGGAGAATGAGGTCCCTCAGGCCGGTAAAATCAAGTTCTATCGCAACCCGATGGGTCTGGCGGACACTTCGCCGGTGCCGAAGAAGGATTCGATGGGAATGGACTACATCCCCGTCTATGAGGGCGACGCCACGGACGATGGTTCGGTCCAGCTGACGCCCGGCAAGCTCCAGCGCTCGGGTGTAAAATCTGTCCCCGCCGAGATGCGTGTTATCCGCACGGTGATCCGCGCGCCGGGGACCATCCAGCTCGATGAGCGGCGCGTGTCGGTGATCTCGATGCGCTCGGAAAGTTGGTTGCAGAAAGTATCTGACGTCACCACTGGCAGCCATGTGCGGAAGGACGAGCCGCTGATGGAAATCTACAGTCCGGCCATCACGTCAGCCGCCGCGGAATATTTGGCGGTCAGAGGTTCGGGGTCCGTCAGCGATACGTTGAATGCCGGGTCACGCCAGCGGCTGATGAACCTCAACGTGCCGGAATCTGCCTTGGCTGCAATGGAAAAGGGAAAGATCGCGCCTTTGGCGGTCGTCTGGACCGCGCCACGGGACGGCATTGTGCTTGAACGCAATGCCACCGAGGGCATGCGGGTAGGACCAGGTGATGTGCTGTTCCGGCTGGCAGACACTTCCGTCGTGTGGACGATGATCGATGTGGCGGAGCGCGATTTGTCACTCGTCAAGGCGGGACAGGTTGCCGCGATTACCGCCCGCGGTTTTCCGGGCCGGACTTTCGAAGGAAAAGTTGCGGTGATCTACCCGCAGCTGAACAAGGAGACGCGAACGGTGCGTGTTCGCATCGAGTTGCCGAATGCTGACCTCGCACTGCTGCCGGATATGTATGTCGATGCCGAGATCAATGTCGGCAGTGGTCAAGCGGTGCTTACCGTGCCCGACTCGGCGGTGCTGGATTCCGGCGAGCGCCAGGCCGTATTCGTTGACAGGGGCAATGGCAGGCTTGAACCGCGATCGGTGAAACTTGGCGTGCGGGGAAGGGGCTATACCGAGATCCGTGATGGCGTCGTCGATGGCGAGGCGGTAGTCACTTCCGCCAATTTCCTGATCGATGCGGAAAGCAACCTCAACGCCGCGCTGAAAGGTTACTCTGACGCAGGAAGTCAGCCATGATCGCGCGCCTGATTGCATGGTCCTCGCGAAACATCATGCTGGTGATGGTCGGCGTCGTGTTCGCAGTCGCTGGCGGTTTATACGCGCTTCGCCATCTTCCGCTTGATGCGATTCCCGACCTCTCCGACACCCAGGTGATTGTCTATACCGAATATCCGGGGCAGGCGCCGCAAGTGGTCGAGGACCAGGTCACCTATCCATTGACCACGGCAATGCTGACGGTGCCCAAGTCGAAGGTTGTCCGCGGATTCTCGTTCTTTGGCGTGTCGTTCGTCTACATCATCTTCGAAGATGGCACTGATATCTATTGGGCGCGGTCGCGCGTGCTGGAGTTCCTGAACGGTGCGGCGACACGATTGCCTGCAGGGATTACTCCTTCCCTTGGGCCTGATGCCACGGGGGTGGGGTGGGTCTACCAGTATGCCCTCAAGTCAAAAGATCTGAGTCTCGCCGATACCAGGACTTTACAGGATTGGACCATGCGCTTTGGGCTGGCCAAGGCGGAGGGTGTTGCGGAAGTCGCCCCGGTGGGCGGCTTTGTGCGCCAATACAATGTCGTCCTTGATCCCCTGCGCATGCGCGACCTCGGCATCTCCATGCAAAAGGTGCGCGAGGCCATTCGCGCCAGCAATGCGGATGTCGGCGGGCGGACCGTCGAGCTCTCCGAGTTCGAATATGTCATCCGCGGTCGCGGTTACCTCAAGGGTATCGACGACATCGGTGACGTGGTTCTGAAAAACAATGGCGGCACGCCGGTGCTGGTGCGTGACATCGCACGGGTGGAGCTCGGTCCTGATGAGCGGCGCGGCATCGCCGAGCTTAACGGAGAAGGCGAGGTTGCCAGTGGCATCATATTGCAGCGTTTCGGCTCCAACGCGTTGGATGTCATTGAGAGCGTCAAGAAGCGGATAGCAGAGCTGGCCGGAAGCCTTCCGGCATCGGTCGAAATTATCCCGGTCTATGACCGTTCGGGGCTCATTAATGCCGCCATCGAGACCTTGAAGAGTACGCTGTTCGAGGAAAGCGTGGTTGTCGCGCTGGTGTGTATTGTATTCCTGTTGCATGTCCGCAGTGCGCTGGTCGCTATCCTGATGCTACCGGTGGGCGTCCTGATGGCGTTTGGTGCCATGAAGATGTTGGGGCTGGGCTCCAACATCATGAGTCTCGGCGGAATCGCGATTGCCATCGGTGCGATGGTCGATGCTGCAATCGTCATGATTGAGAATGCGCACAAGCACCTAGAGCGAGCCGGACCGGACAAGAACCGGGCGGATGTATTGATCGAGGCTGCGTCCGAAGTGGGGCCAGCTCTGTTTTTCAGTCTGTTGATTATCACCGTGTCCTTCCTGCCGATCTTCACTCTGGAATCCCAGGAAGGACGACTGTTCAGTCCGCTGGCCTTTACCAAGACGTTTGCAATGGCGGCAGCCGCGATTCTGTCGATCACGCTGGTACCCGCATTGATGATCATCTTTGTAAGGGGGCGGATCGTCCCCGAGCACAAGAACCCCATCAACCGTTTCCTGATCTGGGTCTATCGGCCGCTGATCAAGGGAGTGTTGCAAGCCAAGGGGTTGGTGATCGTCGCTGCGCTGGCGGTCCTGGTCCTGAGTGCCTGGCCCGCCCGCCAACTGGGCTCCGAGTTCATGCCCAACCTCAATGAAGGCACATTGATGTACATGCCGACGACGTTGCCGGGCATTTCGGTGACGAAGGCGGCAGAACTGATGCAGATGCAGGACCGCATCATCAAGTCATTCCCTGAAGTCGAGACTGTCTTCGGCAAGGCGGGGCGCGCGGCGACGGCGACCGATCCCGCGCCAAGCGAAATGTTCGAGACCATCATTGCATTGAAGCCCAAGGAAACATGGCGGCCGGGCGTGACGATCGACAGCCTCACAGCAGAGATGGACAAGGCGCTGCAATTTCCTGGCGTGTCAAACGCGTGGACCATGCCGATCAAGGCACGCATCGATATGCTCTCGACGGGCATCCGCACGCCGGTGGGCGTAAAGGTGATGGGGGCTGACCTTGCAAGCATGGAGAAGACCGCCCGTCAGGTAGAGACGGTGCTCAAGGCGGTTCCTGGAACCTCGTCCGCCTATGCCGAGCGCGTGACCGGTGGCTATTATCTCGATATCGTTCCAGACCGGGCAGCGATGGCGCGTTACGGCATCATGATCCAGGACGTGCAGGATATCATCGGCATGGCGTTGGGGGGGCAGACCGTGACCACGACGGTGGAAGGCCGCCAGCGTTTCGGTGTGAATGTGCGCTATCCGCGTGATCTGCGCGGCGATCCACAGACCATAGCGCGTGATGTGTTGGTGCCGATGCCTTCTGGCGGTGCGGTGCCGCTGGGCGAGATTGCCAAGGTCAGCCTCGCGCGAGGGCCATCTTCCATTCGCACCGAGAACGGCCAGCTCGCGATCTATATCTATGTCGATGTTCGCGAGCGCGACATCGGAAGCTATGTGACTGACGCCCAGGCGGCGGTAAAGGCCAGTGTAGCGTTTCCGCCAGGCACATACGTCACGTGGAGTGGGCAGTATGAATATCTGGAACGGGCCGCGGCCCGGCTCAAGCTGGTGGTGCCACTCACGCTGCTGATCATCTTCCTGCTGCTTTACCTGAACTTCCGTTCCCTGACCGACACGCTCATCGTGATGCTCTCACTGCCGTTCGCCTTGGTCGGTGGGCTCTGGCTGATGTGGTGGCTTGGGTTCAACCTATCCGTTGCGGTGGTCGTGGGGTTCATAGCGTTGGCAGGTGTCGCGGCAGAAACCGGGGTCGTCATGCTGATCTACCTCAACCATGCCCTGGAAGAGGTGAGGGCTGAACGGCTGGCTGCGGGCAAGCCCTTTACGGAGCAAGATCTCTACAGGGCCATCATGCTGGGCGCCGTCGAACGGGTGCGGCCGAAGATGATGACGGTGGTCGCGATCATGGCCGGGCTGCTCCCCATCATGTGGAGCACGGGTACCGGTTCGGAAATCATGCAGCGGATTGCCGTGCCGATGATTGGCGGAATGGTGTCTTCCACCATCCTGACCCTGATTGTGATTCCTGCCATCTATGCCCTGGTGAAGGTCGGCATGACACGACGTTCCGTGGCAATCCACGCGGCAACGGTTGTTCACGGTGAGCGGTAGCGCTCCTGGTGGACGACACTGACCTGTCGGGGCGTTCTGAATACCCGGACCGAGCTTGCCGGCAGAGATCTGGTAGATTTACTGGCGGATCGTTATGGTGGTGAGCTGGCCGTTCTCCGTGCTCGGCCGGCCACGGCGACGGAGCACGTAGAGGGTACCGAGGGCAGGGCGCCCGGCTTCCAGACGCAGCTCGGAATTCTCCTTGCGCACGATCTCGAAGGGCTTTGCGGCGCAGGCTTCGAAATATGTTTCACTATGTGCGAACCTGCCTGACGAGAGCAATGTGAACTCGCCGTGGCCCGCGCGCTCGATGCTCGCTGCGAACAGGCCGCCCGCAGGCAGCACCCGCGCAATCAGGCCGATGAGTTCGTCCAGCCGGCCGAGATAGATCAGAAGATCGGCAGCGAAGACCAGATCGAAGCTACGCGGGCTATCCGCGAGATAGCCCATGACATCGGCCTTGATAAGATCGTGATAGGCGTTCCGCCGTGCGGCGACGGCGAGCATCTTCTCCGACAGGTCGATGCCGGTCAGCCGTGCGCCGAATCGTCCGAGGGGCTCTGCAGCCAGCCCCGTTCCGCAGCCGAGATCGAGGATGGTCGCAAGTGTCGGCTGGCAGGAGGCAATCATGTCGGCGAGTTGCTGCGGCACCTTGTAGCCAAGAACGTCCACAAGCTTGCTGTCGAAGCCCTCGGCGAATTCGTCGAAATGCGCTTCGACATAGGCTGCCGGTGCGCGGTCATGTGTTTGTCCACCGACGGCATCCAGCAAGTAGCGCTGCACGGGATCGTCCGGCTGGCTTTCCAGTCGCAGGCGTCCGACCGTGGCAGCGGCTTCGTGCATGCCGTAAGCGCTGAACAACGCGAACGCAGTGCGCAAGACCTCGTCCAGCGGTTCGGTCTCCGATCCCGCAAGCGTCGGGTAGCGGACGATGGCGCCCTGAATGTCGCCCTCCAGCATCGAAGCAAAGGTATGCGCACGGGCGTAGAGACGCAGCGTCACGCCTTCCAGCGGCACAGAACGGTTTGCCGTTGCCAGGGCATCGGCGCTCTCGCCGAAGCGGCCGGCCATGTAGAAGGCCTGTCCGAGGCAAAGATGCGTGACCGCCTCGATGCCGCCCCAGGATAGCGCGCGTTGCAGATGGGTGATGGCCTGCTCGGGACGGCGGGAGCCGAGATACAGGACGCCTAGACCGAGATGAGCGTCGCCCAGCGAGGCATCGCCCGACAGGGCACGCAGATAGGCCGCTTCAGCATCGTCGATGCGCTGCAGTCGGTAGGCGAGGCTCGCATATTGCAGCCATGTCGTCGCGTGGTCCGGATCGATAGCAAGTGCCCGCCGCGCGCATGCTTCAGCCAGTTCGTCGCGCCCACTCAGCTGGTAGTCCGACGCAAGCTCACGCAAGGCGACAATATCGGTCGGCATCAGGGCAAGCGCGGCAAGCAGCGCTTCGATGGCGATGTCGTTCTGGCCATGCGTGCGGCTAATCGCTGCAAACTGCCGCAACGCAGAGCTTGCGCTGTCGGCCTGCTCGATCAGCAGTGCAAAAGCGGCGTACTCCCGCGTCCAGCGATTGATCTGATCGGCGGCATGCTGGGTGTCGGGGAGTGCGAGCGTGATTGAGTTCATCGAGTCAGTCGGGAATTCTGATGCGGAGTCGTGAGCCATGTTGCTTTTGCTCAATGTGCGCCGCGAAAACAAGGCGACGGTTTATACCGCAGAGGTTGTATTTCGGTTATCAGGTTGCGCGATGCATACTCGTCTAAGGTCGGGTCATCTGATCTGTTGCCGCCAGTTCCAATCCGTATAAGCTGTCTGGAAAGTAAAACGACCACTGGGCGGAAATGGAGAAGGCGCGGTGAAATCACCCGTCGTAAAGCGATCGATAGTTGTCGCCGGACACAAGACGAGCGTCAGCCTCGAAGAGGCATTCTGGACGGCCTTGAAGGAGATCGCCGGGATACGCCGGATGACGATGTCGCAGCTCGTGGGGGAGATCGACAAGAACCGCCAACAGAACAACCTGTCCTCGGCAATCAGGCTTTACGCGCTGGCCCATTATCGGGCCCTCGTCCCGCAGTCCGCGCCGTCATAGGCGGCCGGCAAGCCCTGCAGCGGACCGGCTGGCGGCAAGGCGCATCTGCGCCTACATTCGGTCCAGCCACTTCCACACCAGTCAGGGCCTCTGCATGACCGTTCATCAGCGCAATATGTCCACTCCTATCGATCCCGTGAAGCTCGACCGTCTGGCCGAAGTCGCCGTGAAAGTCGGGCTGCAACTGGCACCCGGGCAGGATCTGCTGCTGACCGGCCCCGCCGCGGCGCTGCCGCTGGTACGCAAGATTGCCGAGCACGCCTACAAGGCGGGTGCAGGTCTGGTGACGCCGTTTTTCTCCGATGAAGAGATGACGCTGGCGCGCTATCGCTACGGCCATGATCTGTCGTTCGACCGCGCAGCCGGCTGGCTTTATGAGGGCATGGCCAAGGCCCTCGGCAACAATACCGCGCGCCTCGCCATCGTCGGCGACAATCCGATGCTGCTGTCCAACGAAGACCCCGCCAAGGTGTCGCGTGCCAGCAAGGCCAATTCCATCGCCTATCAGCCCGCGCTGCAGAAGATCGCAGGCTTCGACATCAACTGGAACATCATTGCCTATCCCACGCTGTCCTGGGCCAAGCAGGTGTTTCCCGGTGATGAGGACGACATTGCGGTGCAGAAGCTTGCGGATGCGATCTTCGCTGCATCCCGCGTCGACAATGCCGATCCCATTGCCGCCTGGGCGAGTCACAATGCCGCGCTGCGCAGCCGCACCGCATGGCTGAACGGCCAGCGATTCCATGCGCTGCATTTCACCGGGCCGGGCACCGATCTCGTGGTGGGTCTTGCCGATGGTCATGAGTGGGAAGGCGGCGCATCGACCGCCAAGAATGGCATCATCTGCAATGCCAATATTCCGACCGAGGAAGTCTTCACCACGCCGCATGCCGCGCGCGTCAATGGCCATGTGCGTTCGACCAAGCCGCTATCCTATCAGGGCACGCTGATCGACGACATTGCGGTGCGCTTCGAGGGCGGTAAGATCGTCGAGGCCAGGGCCTCACGCGGCGAGGAAGTGCTCAACAAGGTGCTCGACACCGACGAAGGCGCGCGCCGGCTCGGCGAAGTGGCGCTGGTGCCGCATTCGTCGCCGATCTCGGCCAGCGGATTGCTTTTCTACAACACGCTGTTCGACGAGAATGCCGCCTGCCACATCGCACTCGGCCAGTGCTATTCGAAGTGCTTCGTCAATGGCGACGACCTCACGCCCGAGCAGATCGCGGCGCAGGGTGGCAACAAGAGCTTCATCCATATCGACTGGATGATCGGCTCCGGCGAGATCGACATCGACGGCGTCCACAGCGATGGCCGCCGCGTGCCGGTGTTCCGCAAGGGCGAGTGGGCCTAACGCCCAAGCATTCATGATCTGAACCGGCGCGGATATTGAGTCCCAGAACTTATGGCCCAGCCCCACCGCGTCGGTTTCCTCCTGATCGACGGCTTCGCGCTGATGTCCTTTGCGTCGGCGATCGAGCCGCTGCGCGCGGCCAATGTCCTGGCGGGCAAGAAACTCTATCAGTGGCTGCATATTTCCACCGGCGCCGAGGCTATCCTAGCGTCGAGCGGACTGTCGGTGGCGTCGGACCACACCATCGCTGACAACGTGCGTTACGACACGGTGCTGGTGTGCGCCGGGGGCAATCCCGCGAGTTTCGATGATGCCAAGACGCTGGCGTGGCTGCGTCGCCTCGCGCGCTCGGGCTGCGCGATTGGCGGCGTGTCGGGTGGGCCGTTCATTCTGGCCAAGGCCGGCATTCTTGATGACATGCGCTGCACGATCCACTGGGAACATCTCGACGCCTTCATCGAAGCGTTTCCGGATATCGAGCCGACACGCACTTTGTTCGAGATCGACCGCAACCGGCTGACCTGCGCCGGCGGCGTTGCGGCGCTGGACATGATGCACGCGATCATTCGCCGGGATCATGGTCAGGCGCTGGCAGCGAAAGTCAGCGACTGGTTTCTGCAGACGGCCGTACGGCTCGGCGACGACAACCAGCGTATCTCACTGCGTGAACGCCTGGGCACCAGCAATCGCGCCGTGCTGTCGGCCATCACGGCGATGGAGCGACGGCTGGCCAGTCCCGCGCCGCGCGATGAACTCGCTAAAGCTGCGGGCGTCTCCGTGCGCCAGCTCGAGCGGCTGTTCACCACGCATCTCGGTGTCACCATCGAGCAGCATTACCTGACGCTGCGCCTCGCCAAGGCGCGGGCACTGTTGCGTCAGACCGGCATGCCGGTGGTCGAGGTTGGTGCGGAATGCGGCTTCGCCAGCGCCAGCCACTTCGCGCGGGTGTATCGGCGGGCGTTCGATGTGGCGCCGTCGCAGGATCGGATGGGGAAGACGGAGTACAAACGCTAGCTCCGATCCTAACCTCTCCCCGCAAGCGGGGAGAGGTTAGGAAAGCTCACCTCTCGCTCAACTTCTCCGCGGATAAATGATCACCGACAAATAAGTCATCGGCGCCTTCACCAGTTCTTCCGGTCCGTGCCGCGCGGCAGCGTCGAAGAACAGCGTGTCGCCGGGCTCCATCAGATAGGTCTGGTCGGCATGGCGATAACGCACCTTGCCTGTCAGCATGTAGATCATCTCGACCCCCGCATGGCGGAAGTTGCTATAGGCTTCGGCGTCCTCGTTGAGCGTGATCAGATAGGGCTCGACGCCGAGGTCGCCGATCGAATGTCCCAGCAGTTGATAGTTGTGGCCGGACTTGGTGCCGCGGCGTTCGATCTTGACGCCGGCACCTGCCTTCACGAAGGAGCAGTCGCGCTGCTCTTCGGTCTCGCGGAAAAACCGACTGATCGGAACGTTCAACGCCTTTGACAATGCGTTCAACGTCCCCAACGATGCCGAGATACTGCCGGTCTCGATCTTCGACAGCATGCCGGTGGAGATGCCCGCCGACGTGCTGAGTTCGGCCACCGTCAGCTCCAGATCCTTGCGGAGCTGGCGCACCTCGTTGCCGATCTTGGATTCCAGCGAGCCGCCGGCTTCCAGCGGCGCATTCGAGCCGGTGCGCAAGTCCTCCAGCTTTGGCCGCGCGGGCGATGATTTTGGCTTTGTCGGATGTTTGGCTTTCGCTTTCACGGTGGCGTTTCCTGCATGCGTTGATTTCCCGACAATAGCGATATTTCCTGTCAGGAAAACTATTTTCTCTGTGGTTGACATGACGGTTTTGTTTCGGGCAAGCTTTGCTCCGAGTTCAACACGCGAGACGCGAGCCATGTGCGGCATTGCCGGTTTGTTTCTGAAAGATACCAAGCTCGCACCGGAGCTCGGCGGCCTGCTGTCCGGCATGCTCGAAGCGCTGAGCGATCGCGGTCCGGATTCCGCGGGCTTCGCGGTTTATGGCGATGGCGAGGCCGGCCAGATCAAGTTGACGCTGCGCGCCGCGCCATCATTCGATTTCGCCGGCCTGATGGCGACACTCGGCAAAGGCGCCGGTGCGCCTCTGTCCTATCAGGTGCATGACACGCATGCTGTCCTGAGCATTCCCGTTGCGAAAGAGGCTGCGGTGGTCGCAGCACTCGTGGGCACCGAAGATGTCGATATGGTCGCGCGCGGCAGGCGCATGGCCGTATTCAAGGAAGTCGGCCTGCCTGCCGACGTTGCCAGACGTTTCGGCCTGGACTCGATGGCCGGCACCCATGCCGTCGGCCACACCCGCATGGCGACGGAATCGGCGGTGACCACCAATGGCGCGCATCCCTTCACCACGGGCACCGATCAATGCCTCGTGCATAACGGCTCGCTGTCGAATCACAATGATGTCCGCCGCGAGCTGATCCGTCAGGGCATGACGTTCCGCACCGAAAACGACTCCGAAGTTGCCGCCGGCTATATCTCGTCGCAGATGGCCGCCGGTGCGTCGTTGCAGGATGCGATGACATCGTCATTGTCTGCGCTCGATGGCTTCTACACATTCGTCATCGGCACCGAGACGGGCTTCGGCGTGCTGCGTGATCCCATTGCCTGCAAGCCTGCTGTGATGGCCGAGACGGATCGCTGGGTTGCGTTCGGTACCGAGTATCGGGCACTTGTCGATCTGCCGGGCATCGATGGTGCAAAAGTCTGGGAGCCCGAACCGGCCCGCGTCTATCTGTGGGAGCGGCACTGATGCCTGCGATCGATCTCGCTTCGTCGCCGCTGCGCGACCTCAACAGCGCGCTGCATGCGCTGACGCCCAACACCAACGAGACGCATTGGACCGTCAGCAACCCGCGCGGCCAGCATAATATCGCCGTGGGTCTCGATTTCCCGGTCGAGATCGAGATCGATGGACATGTCGGCTATTACTGTGCCGGCATGAACAAGCAGGCGCGCGTCACCGTGCGCGGCAATGCCGGGCAGGGCGTTGCCGAGAACATGATGTCCGGTCGTGTCCATGTCACCGGCGATGCCTCGCAGGCGGCGGGCGCCAGCGGCAATGGCGGTTTGCTGGTCATCGACGGCAATGCATCCGCGCGCTGCGGCATTTCGATGAAGGGCATCGATATCGTCGTCAAGGGCTCGGTCGGCCATCTCTCGGCCTTCATGGCGCAGGCCGGCAAGCTCGTGGTGCTCGGCGATGCCGGCGAGGCGCTCGGCGACTCCATTTATGAAGCGCAGCTCTTCGTGCGCGGCACGGTCACGAGCCTTGGTGCGGATTGCATCGAGAAACCGCTCAGGGACGAACACAAGGTTGAGCTGAAGAAGCTGCTGGATGAGGCGGGCATCGAAGGCGTCAGCCCCGACGAGTTCAAGCGCTACGGCTCGGCGCGCAAGCTCTATCATTTCCATATCGACAACGTCGGATCATACTGATGAGCGCGCAAGACCGCTGGATCCACACGCCGCCGCGCAAGTCCGCGACCTTCGATGACGCTGCGATTGCGGAAATCCGCCGTGCCGCCGCGACCGGCATTTATGACATTCGCGGCGCCGGCGCCAAGCGCAAGCTGCCGCATTTCGACGACCTCTTGTTTCTCGGCGCCTCGATCAGCCGCTATCCGCTTGAAGGCTACCGCGAGAAATGCGCCACGGATGTCGTGATCGGCGCACGCTTCGCCAAGAAGCCGATTCATCTGAAGATTCCGATCACCATCGCCGGCATGAGCTTCGGTGCGCTGTCGGGGCCCGCCAAGGAAGCGCTCGGCCGTGGGGCATCGGCGGTTGGCACCTCAACCACCACGGGCGACGGCGGCATGACGCCGGAAGAACGTGGTCATTCCGATCTGCTGGTCTATCAGGTGCTACCGTCGCGTTACGGCATGAACCCGGACGACTTGCGCAAGGCCGATGCGATCGAAGTTGTGGTCGGCCAGGGCGCCAAGCCCGGCGGCGGCGGCATGCTGCTCGGCCAGAAGATTACCGAGCGCGTTGCTGGCATGCGCCGTTTGCCGGTTGGGATCGATCAGCGCTCGGCGTGCCGGCACCCGGACTGGACCGGCCCTGACGATCTGGAGATCAAGATCCAGGAATTGCGCGAGATCACCGACTGGCAGATCCCAATCTATGTGAAGGTCGGTGCCTCTCGCCCGTATTACGACATCGCGCTTGCGGTGAAGTCCGGCGCCGATGCCATCGTGCTCGACGGCATGCAGGGCGGCACGGCTGCGACGCAGGATGTGTTTATCGAGAATGTCGGACTTCCCACTATGTGCGCGATCCCGCCGGCCGTGAAGGCGCTGCAGGATCTGGGCATGCATCGCAAGGTGCAGCTCATCGTCTCCGGTGGCATCCGCAACGGTGCCGATGTCGCCAAGTGTCTCGCGCTTGGTGCCGACGCCGTGGCGATCGGCACGGCGGCATTGATCGCACTCGGCGATAACGATCCGGCGCTCGAAGCCGAATACCAGAAGCTTGGTACCACAGCAGGCGCCTATGACGACTGGCATGAAGGGCGCGATCCTGCCGGCATCACCACGCAGGACCCGCTGCTCGCGGCGCGCCTCGATCCCGTCATCGCGGGCCGCAAGCTCGCCAACTATCTCTCGGTGATGACGCTGGAAGCGCAGACCATCGCGCGCGCCTGCGGCAAGAGCCACGTCCACAATCTCGAACCGGAAGATCTGGTGGCGCTGACAATGGAGTCAGCGGCCATGGCGAGGGTCCCTCTCGCCGGAACGAACTGGATTCCCGGCAGCAATATCTAACAGGCCGTAATGGCTGGTTTACTTTCGGAGATGTCAATGGCGACCTGGACCGAACTAGCCAAACAACACGACCTCAAATACTTCCTCATCGCCTTCGTCGACCTGTTCGGCGGCATGCGCGCCAAGCTGGTGCCGGCGACAGCGATGGATAGTGTCGCGAAATCCGGCGCGGGCTTTGCCGGTTTCGCCGCGTGGTTCGACATGACGCCGGCCGATCCGGATGTCCTCGTCATGCCGGATAAGGAGACGCTGACGCTGCTGCCCTGGAAGCCAGGCGTCGCCTGGGTCACGGGCGATCTCTATATGGGCGGCAAGCCGGTCGCGCAGAACCCGCGCCAGGTTTTGAAGGGCCTGATTGCCAAGGCCGCCGAGCAGGGTGTCGAACTCAAGACCGGCGTCGAATGTGAATACTTCCTGATCTCGCCGGATGGCAGCGCGATTTCCGATCCCGCCGATCAGCAGGCCAAGCCGTGCTACGACCAGCAGGCGCTGATGCGCCGCTACGAGATCGTCGCCGAGATCTGCGACGCGATGATTTCGCTGGGCTGGAAGCCCTATCAGAACGACCACGAAGACGCCAATGGACAGTTCGAGATGAACTGGGAGTTCGACACCGCACTCAAGACCGCCGATCGCCACGCCTTCTTCAAATTCATGGTGAAGTCGATTGCAGAGAAGCACGGCTACAAGGCGACCTTCATGCCGAAGCCCTTCGCCAATCTCACCGGTAATGGCTGCCACGTCCATGCGTCGCTGTGGTCGATCAAAGATGGTTCGAATGTCTTCGAGGATGAGAACGGCGAGCTGGGCTTGTCGAAAACCGCCTATCACTTCATCGGCGGTCTCGTGCACTCAGCCGAAGCTGTCTGCGCCATTACCAATCCCACCGTGAATTCCTACAAGCGCATCAATGCGCCGCGTACATTGTCCGGCGCGACCTGGTCGCCGAACACCGTGACCCATGGTGGCAATAATCGCACGCATATGATCCGCATTCCCGATGCCGGCCGGTTTGAATTCCGGCTGCCCGATGGTGCGGTGAATCCGTATCTCCTTCCGGCCGCTCTGCTTGCCGCCGGTCTCGACGGCATGGCCAACAGCCGCGATCCCGGTCCGCGGCTCGACATCAACATGTATACCGAGCGCGACGCGACCACGAAGGTGAAGCAACTGCCGCTGAACCTGCTCGACGCCCTGCGCGCGCTCGAAGCATCCGAGGTGTTGAAGGCGCAGCTCGGCGCGGTCGTGGTCGGGTCATACCTCAAGCTCAAGCATAGCGACTGGAATGAGCACTGCCGTCAGCTCACCGAGTGGGAGCGGCAGACGACGTTGGACTGCTGATATCGCGCGTCCCTCGAAATTGCGTGCTATGAGTCCGGCTTCAGGAGCGTCATTGGAGTGACGCAACGTTGCCGCAGGATCATTTTCACACCATGGCGACCGGCGTCAGTGCGTTTTACGACGGCATTTCAATATTTTACAGTTTCGACCGGGTGATGGACCCGGCGCTCTACGCGGCTTTGCCGGATGACTGGATCATCGGCGTTGCCGATATTGTCGAATCGACCAAAGCCATTGCCGAGCAACGCTACAAGGCCGTCAACATGGCTGGCGCCGCCGTCATCGCGGCCGTGACCAATGCGCTGGACGGCCGCGAATTCCCCTTCGTGTTCGGCGGCGATGGCGCGAGCTTCGCGGTCTCGCCGGACGATCTCGATCGCGCCAGTGGGGCTTTGGCGGCGACGGCCACCTGGGTGAATCACGATCTCGATCTCGTGATGCGCGTGGCCCTGGTCCCGATCAAGGACATCCGTGCGCAGGGGCTGGATGTGCGCGTGGCGCGCTTCGGTCCATCGAAGAACGTGTCCTATGCGATGTTTTCCGGTGGCGGACTGGGCTGGGCGGAGGCCGCGATGAAGCGCGGTGAATTCGCGGTGACGCCTGCACCTGTCGGGACCTATCCCGATCTCTCCGGGCTCTCATGCCGCTTCGAGGAAATTCCATCGGCGCACGGTTTGATCCTTTCGGTGCTGGTAACGGCTGCAGCGGGCGCCGACACATCCGCATTTCGTCGCGTTATCGAAGACATCATCGCTCTGGTCGAACGCAGTCCAGATGCGGCCCGTCCCGTGCCTGCCGGTGGCCCAGCGCTGAGGTGGCCGCCCGCCGGGTTGGGCTATGAAATTCGGGCCGGCCGCGGCGCGAAATCGCTGGCACGCTTTCGTATCTGGGTGACGGCGCGAACGCTGTTTGCCTTTGTGTTGATGCGTTTTGGTATCAGCGTCGGCGGCTTCGTGCCCAAGACCTATGTGCAGCAGTTGGTCGAGAACTCGGATTTTCGCAAATACGACGATAGCCTGCGCATGATCCTGGACTGTACGCCCGATCTCGAACGCGCGCTGGAGCGGCGTCTTGTAGCAGCCGCCTCGGAAGGAACCGCACGCTATGGTTTGCACCGGCAGGATGCTGCGATGATGACGTGTTTCACACCGTCAGCTATTCGCAGCGATCACGTACATTTCATCGATGGAGCGCGCGGTGGTTATGCCTCGGCGGCCAGTGCGTTGAAGGCCATGTCGGTCTAGAAAACAGCCTGATCAGCGGCCGACGCGGGTCCAGTTCTCGCTACCGCAGAATGCACCGACGCAGCCTTCGACCTTCAGCGTATTCGGGCCGGTCAGCGCGACATTGCTGGTATAGATCTTCCCGTCATCGGCATTGTAAATCCGGCCCGACCACGTGTTCGCTCCGGTGGGGCGCATGTCGTAGAACAAGTGAATACCGATCATCGAGCGCTTGGCCAGCGCGGGATCGGGATTCTTGTCGTCGATCGGCGGCTTGCCGGTCTGCGGATCGATCTTGTCGCGCAGCGAGACGATGATGCCGCACAGGATAGTGCCGCATTTGCTGACGCGTACTTGCGCATCTCCGGCCTGGGTCTGCCAGACGCCCGTCGCTTCGCCACCCGATTGGGCTTGGGCAGCAGAACCTGCAAAAACTGCACCCAGCAATGCGATCATAACGGTGAATCTGGCAGGCATGCGTGTCTCCTCGGATCAGGCGGCCTGCATAACAAGAAATGGGATTTGTGCAATGCCGCGGCGCTGCGTTTGAGACTACTCAGCGTCTCAAATGATCATGATCGATTCAATTTGACGCAGTTCGCGCAGGCCGACCGGCACGGTCACCATGGCAGTCCACAGAGGTCCATCTCGCCTTCATGCGGCGCACGCTTCAGGTAGGAAACCAGTGGCGTCATGATATCGAAACGCACGCGTTCGCCGTGCTGTTCGGCATAGACCTCGCCGATGAACGGCTTCCAGTTGCGGCGTGTGTAAAAATCCACATTGTGCGGTTCGCAGAACAGCAGCGCAAAATCGGTGGCGCGTTCGTCCTTTAGCGTATGCAGTGCTGCGGTCAGGGCCACACTTGCGAGGCCACGCTGGCGATAGTCGGGGTGGGTGATGACGCCGCCGATGCCGCCAATCCGGGTCTTGCGGCCCTTCCACATGCCTTCACGTCGGTGCAGGCCGACATGACAGACCGGCTTTCCGTCGTCCTCCACGATGACCCGCAATTCGGGATAGGCGAAGACGGCATTCCGCCAGGACAGCTTTTCGACGGTCTCGGGCGGCCGGACCAGGT
Source organism: Tardiphaga sp. GW822-FHT04G09 (assembly GCF_058800725.1). NCBI lineage: Bacteria > Pseudomonadati > Pseudomonadota > Alphaproteobacteria > Hyphomicrobiales > Nitrobacteraceae > Tardiphaga > Tardiphaga sp. GW822-FHT04G09. The sequence continues at coordinate 46,173 of NZ_JBXAMO010000018.1, forward strand.
CGAACAGCGGCTTCACGCTCGGCCATGAGGCATCGCCGGTTACGATCTCGATTTCGATGCTCATTTCGGTTGTCACCTCTGCGCTTTGTGCAGCCCTTATAGGTCGGTCCGAGGGTAGTAAACCTGTCGAATCCGGTGCTTAGGTGAGAATAATATTCTACGGACTGAGGAAACATTGGAATGACTGAGGCGGAGCTCACCAAATACCAGCGCTGGGCGATCTTGGCCGGCGCCGCGACGCTGCTCAGCCTGGCCATGGGCATGCGCCAGAGCTTCGGGCTGTTTCAGCCCTCGATCCTGCGCGATACCGCCATCACCACGGCGGATTTCTCGCTGGCAACCGCCCTGCAGAACGTCATCTGGGGCATCTCGCAACCTTTCATCGGCGCCATCGCCGATCGCTTCGGCACCCGTCATGTGATGATCACCGGCGTTTTGATCTATGCCGCCGGTCTCGTGTTGATGATGTTTGCCACCACGCCGCTGGTGTTCACCCTTGGTGCCGGCCTTTGCGTCGGACTCGCGCTGTCCTGCACGGCATCAAGTATGACCATGACCGTGGCCTCGCGCTCGGTGTCCGCTGCCAAGCGCAGCGTCACCATGGGCGCAGTTTCCGCCGCCGGTTCGCTCGGGCTCGTCATCGCCTCGCCGCTGGCGCAGACGCTGATCTCGACCGCCGGCTGGCAGGTCGCGCTGATCGGCTTCCTCGGTCTGGCCGCCGTGATGGTGCCGGCCGCATTGTTTGCCGGTCAGTCCGACAAGATCGAGCGCGCGTCGGCGGATGAGCCGGAGCAATCGTTGAGCGAAGTGGTTCAATCCGCACTCGGCCATTCCGGCTATATCGTGCTGGCGCTGTCGTTTTTCGTCTGCGGTCTGCAGCTGGTCTTCATCACCACGCATTTGCCGAATTATCTGGCGATCTGCGGCCTCGACGCGTCGCTTGGCGCCACTGCGCTGGCGCTGGTCGGTTTGTTCAACGTGTTCGGTTCCTATGCTTTCGGCTGGCTCGGCGGCCGTTATCCGAAGCAGATTTTGCTCGGCGGAATTTACATTGCACGTTCGCTGGCACTGGCGACCTACTTCTATTTCCCGGCAACCCCGACCACGACCATGGTCTTCGCCGCCGTGCTGGGATCGCTGTGGCTCGGCGTGGTGCCGCTGGTGAACGGCCTCGTCGCACAGCTGTTCGGCCTGCGTTTCATGGCCACACTCACCGGCATCGCCTTCCTTAGCCATCAGGCGGGATCTTTCCTCGGCGCCTGGGGCGGTGGCATGATCTTCGCGCATCTCGGCAATTATGACCGCGCCTGGCAATTCGCCGTTGTGATCGGGATGATCGCGGGATGTTTTCAGATGCTCATGAATGTGAAGCCGCCAGCGCGGCGCGATGCGGTTCCTACCGCGATGCCGAGTGCGGCCTGATCGCGCAGCGATCGGGATCGCAAAGCGAAGCGATCGGGATCGCGAAGATGGGAGTGTCGGAGCCGCACGGAACCTTCTATAAGGGTTCCCGTTAAGCCAACTCTCCCATTATTGCGGATCTTGACCCATGACCTTCACCCTTCCCAATCTGCCTTACGCCTATGACGCGCTCGCGCCGCATATGTCGAAGGAAACGCTGGAATTCCATCACGATAAGCACCATCAGGCTTACGTGACCAACGGCAACAACCTGCTGAAGGGCACCGAATTCGAAGGCAAATCGCTTGAAGAAATCGTGAAGGGCTCGTTCGGCAAGAATGCCGCGCTCTTCAACAATGCCGGTCAGCACTACAACCATCTCCATTTCTGGAACTGGATGAAGCCGAACGGCGGCGGCGACAAGCTCCCAGGCCGTCTGGAGAAGAAGATCGCCGAGGATCTCGGTGGTCTCGAAAAGTTCAAGACCGATTTCGCCGCTGCAGGCGTCGGCCAGTTCGGCTCCGGCTGGGCCTGGCTCTCGGTCAAGAACGGCAAGCTCGAAATCTCCAAGACCGCAAACGGCGAAAGCCCGCTGGTCCATGGCGCGACCCCGATCCTCGGCGTCGACGTCTGGGAACACTCCTACTACATCGACTACCGCAACCGTCGTCCCGACTATCTCAAGGCGTTCGTCGATCATCTCGTGAACTGGGAATATGTCGACGAGCAGTTCGGCAAGGCGATCTGATCGCTTTCGATTTGCGTTTAATGACGCGCGGGAGGGGCGGTGGCGCAAGCTGCCGCCCTTTTTCGTTGTCGTGATATTTTCGTGTCCTGGTCGGCCCGCTGCGACTTGCCGTCGCAGACACGCTGCGGCAGAACGGAATGACGTGAGCCACCAAGCAGCGGGCGTTCAATGAATTACGTTTTGGTTTTTGTCGGCGGCGGTCTTGGCGCCACCTTGCGCCACGTCGTCAACGTGACCTGCGCCCGTTGCATGGGGACGGCGTTCCCGTGGGGGACCTTCATCATCAACATCACCGGCTCCACGGTGATGGGCTTGATCGCCGGCTATCTCGCTTACAAGGGCGAGGCCTCGCAGCCATGGCGGTTGTTCCTGATGACCGGCATTCTCGGCGGCTACACGACCTTTTCGGCCTTCTCGCTGGATACGGTACTGTTTTACGAGCGCGGCGAACTGGGTCTGGCTCTGGCCTATGTGTTGGGGTCGGTGGTGCTGTCGATTGCCGGGCTTTTTGCTGGCTTGGCGCTGGTCCGCCACTTCGCCTGATCCCTGCCGGGCTTGCGGTATGTTATAATATAACATAAATGACAGTCAGGCGCTTTGGCGCCGGATTTCCATTGGCCAGGCCCGATTTCATGGCGCATTCCCATTCCCACGGTCACGACCACTCTCATGGTCACGCGCAAGGCCATGGTCATACCCACAGCCACGGCCCGGCAAGCCCGCATCCGGCCCAGCCAGCGCCCTGGTCGATCCTGCGCATGACATTGCCGGCACGGCTCGGCGCCGCACTGGCGGTCTCCGCAGCGCTCTGGGCGGTGGTTCTGCTGGCAATGAGGCCGTCATGAGCGCGCAGCTGTCATTTCGCAACGTCACGCTGGGCTATGACCGGCATCCGGCGGTGCATCATCTCAATGGCGAGATCGCCGCCGGCAGTCTGCTGGCGGTGGTCGGGCCGAACGGCGCCGGCAAGTCGACGCTGTTTCGCGGCATCGTCGGCATTCTGAAGCCGCTGACGGGCGCGATCACGCTTGGCGGGCTGAAGCCGCGCGAGATCGCCTACCTGCCGCAGAGCGTCGATATCGACCGCACATTCCCTATCTCGGTGTTCGATTTCGTCGGTACAGGCCTGTGGCGCACGACGGGCATATTCGGCGGCCTCGGCAAGAAGGCGCGTGAACAAATCGGACAGGCGCTCGCCTCTGTCGGCCTCAATGGATTCGAGAACCGCAATATCGGCACGCTGTCCGGCGGCCAGATGCAGCGCATGCTGTTCGCGCGCGTGCTGCTGCAGGATGCGCGGGTGATCGTGCTCGACGAACCGTTCAATGCGATTGACACCAAGACATCGGCGGACCTGATTGCGCTGGTGCGCCACTGGCATGCCGAAAAGCGCTCAGTGCTGGCGGCGCTGCACGATATGGACATGGTGCGCGCGCATTTTCCGGAAACGCTGCTGCTCGCCCGCGGCTCCGTGGCCTGGGGTCCAACCCAACAGGTGCTGACATCGGATAATCTGCTCGAAGCCCGGCGCATGTGCGAGGCCTTCGACGACGGCGCGGGCACCTGCGTTGTCGATCCCGCACAGTCGCGCGCGGCCTGATCGCTATGCTTTACGATGCGCTGATCGCGCCTTTCCTCGAATTTGAATTCATGCGTCGTGCACTGGCCGGTGTGGTCGCGCTTGCATTGGGCGGCGCGCCGATCGGCGTGTTCCTGATGCTGCGGCGGATGAGCCTTGTCGGTGATGCCATGGCGCATGCGATCTTGCCGGGCGCTGCAATCGGCTTCCTGTTCTCCGGACTCAATCTGTTTGCGATGACGTTTGGTGGCCTGATTGCAGGCTTTTCCGTCGCACTGCTCGCTGGTCTCGTGTCGCGCGTGACGGTTATCAAGGAGGATGCGTCGCTGGCGGCGTTCTATCTCGTCTCGCTGGCGGTGGGCGTCGCCATCGTTTCGATGCGCGGCACGAATATCGATCTGCTGCATGTGCTGTTCGGCAATATCCTCGCGCTCGACGATCAGACGCTGCTGGTGATCGCCTTCAATGCGACCATCACGCTGGTGGTGATGGCGGTGATCTATCGTCCGCTGGTGATCGAATGCGTCGATCCGGTGTTTCTGCGCACGGTCTCGCGCGCCGGTGCACCCGCGCATCTGGCGTTTCTCGCGCTGGTCGTCGTCAATCTCGTCAACGGCTTTCACGCCCTCGGCACGCTGCTCGCGGTGGGGCTGATGATCCTTCCGGCGGGCATCGCGCGGTTCTGGTCGCGCGATATCACGGGGATGATGATGATCTCCGTCGCGAGTGCGATGATCTCCGGTTACTTCGGTCTGGTGCTGTCATTCCAGACCAAGGTGCCGTCCGGCCCCGCGATCATTCTGGTCGCCGCGGTGCTCTATGTCTTTTCGGTTTTGTTCGGCAATGTCAGTGGCTTGGTGCGGCAGTTGTTCCCCGGCCGGCATCTTGAGGCGTAGCTGTGTCAGTCATGCGGAAATCTTGCGTTTTGCTCCTTTGCGCCGTGACGTCGCTGATCATTGCGATCCTTCCGGCGCGTGCACAGGACAGGATCGATGTGGTCGCCAGTTTCTCCATCCTGGGTGACTTCGTGCGCAATATCGGCGGCGAGCGAGTCGCTGTCACGACCCTGGTCGGTCCGAATGGCGATGCGCATGTCTACACGCCGACGCCGCGTGACGCGAAAAAGATTGCCGATGCGAAGCTCGTGGTGGTCAATGGCTTCGGCTTTGAAGGCTGGCTGCCGCGGCTGGTGAAGTCCTCCGGCGGCAAGGCGACGGTGGTCACCGCAACCCAGGGCATCGCACCGCGCAAGCTCGACTCGCACGAAGACCCCCATGCCTGGCAGTCGGTGGCCAATGCCAAAGTCTACGTCGCAAACATTCGTGATGCGCTGGCCAAGGCCGATCCGGCCGGGGCCGACATCTACAAGGCGAATGCCGAGACCTATCTCGTGAAGCTGACGGCCCTTGACAATGACGTGAAGGCCGCTGTCGCCACTATTCCCGCGGCCCACCGCAAGGTGATCTCGACCCATGACGCCTTCGGCTATTTCGCGGCGGCCTATGGCATCGAATTTATTGCGCCGCAGGGCGTTTCGACGGATTCCGAGCCTAGCGCGAAGGATATCGCGGTCATCATCACCCAGCTCAAGCTCTCGAAAATTCCGGCTGTTTTTCTGGAAAATATCGCCGATCCGCGGCTGATGCGCCGGATCGCTGCCGAGACCGGGGCAAAAATCGGCGGAACGCTGTTTTCGGACAGTCTGACGGCCGAAAACGGCGATGCACCCACTTACATTGATATGGTCAGGCACAATATAAAGGCGCTGACGAGCGCGCTGACCAGTTAGCGCAGGGGCACCCCTGCTGCCGGCGCTGCACAAGACCCCGCCGGAGTGATCATGTCTGAAGCGACTGCCAACAAAATTCCTGTGACCGTGCTGACCGGCTATCTCGGCGCCGGCAAGACCACGCTGCTCAACCGCATCCTGTCGGAAAATCACGGCAAGAAATACGCCGTGATCGTCAACGAATTCGGCGAGATCGGCATCGACAACGATCTCATCATCGGCGCGGACGAAGAGGTGTTCGAGATGAACAACGGCTGCGTCTGCTGCACCGTGCGCGGCGACCTAGTCCGCATTCTCGACGGCCTGATGAAGCGCAAGGGCAAGTTCGACGCCATCATCGTCGAGACCACGGGTCTCGCTGATCCGGCCCCGGTGGCGCAGACCTTCTTCGTCGACGAGGACGTGCAGGCCCATGCGCGGCTCGACGCGGTGGTGACCGTGGCCGATGCCAAGTGGTTGAGCGACCGTCTCAAGGATGCGCCGGAAGCCAAGAACCAGATCGCCTTCGCCGACGTCATCGTGCTGAACAAGATCGATCTTGTGTCGAAGCCTGAACTGGCCGAAGTCGAGGCGCGCATCCGCGCGATCAATCCCTATGCCAAGCTGCACAAGACCGAGCGTGCGCAGGTCAAGCTGTCCGACGTGCTGGAGCGCGGTGCCTTCGATCTCGATCGCATTCTCGAGATCGAGCCGGACTTCCTCGAGGCGGGCGACGGTCACGATCATCACGGCCATGATCACGATCACGGCCATCATCACCATGATCACGGTCATGGCGGGCTCAAGCACTATCACGACGAGGACATGCACTCGATGTCGCTGCGCACCGACAAGGCGCTCGATGCCTCGACCTTCATGCCGTGGCTGCAGGACCTGATGGCCAAGGAGGGCGGCAAGATCCTGCGCTCCAAGGGCATCCTGTCTTTCTCAGGCGATGACGATCGCTACGTGTTCCAGGGCGTCCACATGATGCTGGAAGGCGATCATCAGCGGCCGTGGAAGGATGGCGAGAAGCGCGAAAGCCGTCTCGTCTTCATCGGTCGCGATCTGCCCGAACAGCTGATCCGCGACGGCTTCGAACGCTGCATCCCGTCCTGATGTCCGACTTCAATCCACTGCAGGAGCAGGAATCCATCGTCTCGGTCACCGACCGCGTGTTGCCGGTGGCCATCGGTGCGTCGGTCACATCAGTGCATTTCCTCGGCGACAAGGCGGCCTTCGTCGGTGTCGAGGAAAAAGTCACGCTGGTCGATCCGGCAGGCGCCATGTCGCCGGTCGAGGTCGCGTTCGGCGGCATCCTGTGCTCGACCTCGGATGGCAAGCGCATCGTGATGGGCTGTGACGACGGCAAGGTCGTCGTGCTCGATCGCGACGGCGCGGTCTCGACCTTCGCGACCGACGCCAAGCGGCGCTGGATCGACAGCGTTGCGCTGCATCCCGACGGCGCGGTGGCGTGGTCGGCGGGCAAGACGGCTTTCGTGCAGGCGCCGAAGGGCGAGGTGAAATCCTTCGAGGTGCCATCGACCGTCGGCGGCCTCGCATTCGCGCCCAAGGGCCTGCGGCTTGCAATCGCCCACTACAACGGCGTGACCCTGTGGTTTCCCAACATGGCCGGCAATGCCGAAGTGCTGGAATGGGCCGGTTCGCATCTCGGTGTGACGTTCAGCCCTGACAACAAGTTTCTGGTCACCGCGATGCATGAGCCGGCGTTGCATGGCTGGCGTCTCGTTGACGGCAAGCACATGCGCATGACCGGTTATCCGGCACGCGTGCGCTCGATTTCCTGGAGCGCCGGCGGCAAGGGTCTGGCGACCTCGGGCGCCGATACGGTCATCATCTGGCCGTTTGCCAGCAAGGATGGCCCGATGGGCAAGGAGCCGGCCATGCTGGCGCCGCTCAAGGCCAAGGTCACCATGGTCGCCTGCCATCCCAAGCAGGATATTTTGGCCGCCGGTTACAGCGACGGCACCATTTTGATGGTGCGGATAACCGACGGCGCGGAAATCCTGGTGCGTGCCAACAAGGGGCAGCCGGTGACCGCCCTGGGCTGGAACGCCAAGGGTACGCTACTGGCCTTTGCGGACCAGGACGGCGATGCCGGGCTGCTGGAGCTCTGATCCTCAGACCTCATCCTGAGGAGGCGCCCTTGCGCCGTCTCGAAGGATGGCCGCAGGCTCAGGCTGAGTAACCTCGGCCTCATGGTTCGAGACGGCGCTGAAGAAGCGCCTCCTCACCATGAGGGGCTGGCTTGGTTGGTCGTTCCAATCCACATTGTCATCCGCCCGTCACTTCCTGTACGCATGCAGGTATCATGCGATTTTTGGCGACATTCCAGACCTACGACTTCCTGGACACGCTGCTCAGCCTGGCCACGGCCTTTGTGCTCGGCACGCTGATCGGTGCTGAGCGGCAATATCGCCAACGCACGGCCGGCCTGCGCACCAATGTGCTGGTGGCGGTGGGCGCGGCCGCCTTCGTCGATCTGGCGATGCAGCTCGCCGGTGCGGACGGCGCGGTGCGTGTGATTGCCTATGTGGTGTCGGGCATCGGCTTCCTCGGCGCCGGTGTCATCATGAAGGAAGGCACCAATGTCCGCGGGCTCAACACGGCGGCCACACTGTGGAGTTCGGCTGCGGTGGGGTCCTGCGCCGGTGCGGATATGATCGCGCAGGCGGCCGCACTCACGATCTTCGTGCTCGCCGGCAATACGCTGCTGCGGCCGCTGGTCAATGCGATCAACCGGGCTCCGCTCGACGCGAAGTCGTCGGAAGTGACTTACTATGTGAGGCTAACGGTTTCGCCCGAGGTTGTCTCCGATATGCGCGAGCGGCTGCAGGACGCGCTGGAAGCGGCGAAATATCCGGTCGGCGATGTCGACGTTGTCGAATTGAGCGAGACCCAGCAGGAGGTCGTGGCAACGCTGGTCTCGACCGCGGTCGATCCCAAGGAGCTGGATGCCGTCATGGCCCGGCTCGAAACGTATCCGGGCGTCCGCAACGCCACGTGGGACGTCAGCACCAAAGACTAGCGCATTCTGGCGAGGGAACCTTTGTGGCAGGGCTCCCGTTGGTCCCCCGAACAATTTCAGGGTGGATCCGATGACCCCGACCAAGAAGCCGCGTGTATTTCGAAAAGATATGTTGATCGCGGGTATGATGGTTGTGGGCGGTCTGGCGCTGTCCGCCGCCGCGGTGGTGCAGCTTGCCCCCACGCATCGCCAGATGATGGTGCAGGCGACACCGCCGTTGCAATCCACGCCCGGCGCCGAAAGCAAGCCATCTGTACCGCCGGAGCCCGCAACCACGGGCCAGCGCCCGCAGGCTACCCCGCCGCAGCCGGCGCATCCCGACGCGGAAGCGCAGGATTCGGGTGCGAAGCCCGCCTTGCCGCCGGCTCCGGCCGAGAAGGTCGCCCCGCCGATCCCGACGAAATAGCTGAGCTTTCCGGGTTGTTGCAGAAGTCCCTCATGGTGAGGGCGCGTTTGCGCCGTCTCGAACCTGAGGCTGGATTCGCCCGATGCGCCGCCATCCTTCGAGATGCGCGCGAAGAGCGCGCTCCTCAGGAGGAGGACGCTGTTTGTTGACGTTGCCCGCAATCTGGTCTCGCTCATTTCACATGCCGCGCCCATACTCCCTGGCAACGAGACCACAGGGGAATGCAGATGAAGCTCGAAGACGTCCGACGCAACGCCTATTCGATGCCGCTGACCAATCCGTCGTTTCCGCCCGGCCCATATCGCTTCTACGACCGCGAATATTTCATCATCAGCTATCGCACCGATATGGAAGCGCTGCAGGCTGTGGTGCCGGAGCCCCTGGAAATCGTCGATAATATCGTCAAATACGAATTCATCCGCATGCCGGATTCAACCGGCTTCGGCGATTACACCGAAACCGGGCAGGCGATCCCGGTTCGCCTCAATGGCGTCGAGGGAGTTTACATCCACTCCATGTATCTCGACGACGATGCGCCGATTGCTGGCGGCCGCGAGCTCTGGGGTTTTCCGAAGAAGCGCGCGACGCCGAAGATCGTCGTGGAGAGCGACGTATTGGTCGGCACGCTGCATTACGGTTCGGTGCTCTGCGCGTCAGGCACCATGGGCTACAAGCACCGCCCGGTGGATCATGACACGGTGATGCATGCGCTCAAGGTGCCGAATTTTATTCTGAAAATCATCCCGCATGTGGATGGCACGCCCCGGATCTGCGAACTGGTGCGCTATCACCTGGAAGAGATCAATTTGAAGGAAGCCTGGACCGGCCCCGCCGCGCTCGGCCTGTTTCCGCATGCACTCGCGGATGTGGCGCGGCTGCCGGTGAAGGAAATCGTGTCAGCACTGCACTTCAAGTGCGACCTGACGCTGGGGCTGGGCGAAGTGGCGTTTGATTATTTGGCGAAGTGACGACGACTGCTTTCACACGCACTGCCGCCAGACCCTCATGGTGAGGAGGCGCTTCTTCAGCGCCGTCTCGAACCATGAGGCCACGGTGTCGCAGTTTGCGGCCATCCTTCGAGACGCCGCGCAAGGGCGCGGCTCCTTAGGATGAGAGGCGCAGGCTGAGGAAAATACGGCGAATGCGCGACAGCCAGGCCCTCATCGTGAGGAAGCGCCTTTTCTGGCGCCGTCTCGAACCCCAAAACGCCGCCGCCTGCTGCTATCCTTCGAGACGAAAAAGGCGGCTGCGAAGATGCAGCCGCCTTTTCTCCTCAGGATGAGGGCTGAGTGCTAATTACCGCACCAGCACGTTCTTGAACTGCCACGGATCCGACGTGTCGAGGTCTTCCGGGAATAGGCCCGGGCGGCCTTCCAGCGGGGTCCAGTCGGTGTAATAGCCCTTCACCGGGCCGAGATAGGGCCCCTGGATTTCCAGCAGGCGATGGAAATCCATCTCGTCGGCCTCGACGATGCCTTCGGTCGGGTTTTCCAGCGCCCAGACCATGCCGCCGAGCACGGCGGAGGTTACCTGCAGGGCGGTGGCGTTCTGATAGGGCGCGAGTTCACGTGTCTCTTCGATGGAGAGCTGCGAGCCGAACCAGTAGGCATTCTTGCCGTGGCCATAAAGGAGGACGCCGAGTTCGTCGATGCCGTCGACGATTTCGTCCTCTTCAAGGATGTGGTGCTTTACCTGCATCTTCGCCGCGCGGCCGAACATTTCGTGCAGCGAGAGCACGGCATCATCCGCCGGATGGTAGGCATAGTGGCAGGTTGGCCGGTACACCGCCGTGCCCGATGCGTCGCGCACCGTGAAATAATCGGAGATCGAGATCGACTCGTTATGAGTGACGAGGAAGCCGTATTGCGCGCCGCGCGTCGGGCACCAGGTGTGCACGCGCGTGTTGGCGCCGGGCTGCATCAGGTAGATCGCCGCACCGCAGCCGGTCTCGTGGGTGTGGGCGTTCGCCGGCATCCATTTTTCATGGGTGCCCCAGCCGAGCTCGGACGGCTGCACGCCTTCCGACAGGAAGCCCTCGACCGACCAGGTGTTGACGAACACGTCCGGCTCTTTCGGCTTCTTGGAACGCTGCGTGTCGCGCTCGGCGATGTGGATGCCCTTGACGCCGGTCTGCCGCATCAGGTCCGCCCATTCCGCCCTGGTCTTGGGCTCGGGAGCGTTGAGCTGCATGTCAGCGGCGACATTCAGCAGCGCCTGCTTGACGAAGAAGGAGACCATGCCGGGATTGGCACCGCAGCAGGAAACGGCCGTGGTCGAGCCGGGTTTACGCGCCTTCTTGGCGGCCAGCGTTGCCTCGCGCAAAGCGTAGTTGGAGCGTGCGGCCGCGCCCTTCGACGAGTCGAAATAGAAGCCGAGCCAGGGCTCGTTGACCGTGTCGATGTAGAGCGCGCCGAGTTCGTTGCAGAGCTCCATGATGTCCTTCGAGCCCGTATCGACCGACAGGTTGACGCAGAAGCCCTGGCCACCGCCCTCTGTGAGCAGCGGCGTCAGCAGCTCGCGATAGTTCTCCTTGGTCAGTCCCTGCTGGATGAAGCGGACATTGTGCTTCTCGCAATGCGCCTTGCGGCCCTCGTCCTTGGGATCGAGCACGGTGATGCGCGACTTGTCGTAGTCGAGATGCCGTTCGATCAGCGGCAGCGTGCCTTTGCCGATGGAGCCGAAGCCGACCATCACGATGGGGCCGGTGATTTTCGCATAGATTTGCGAGGGGGGGGATGACGGCATTAGTGAGACACTCCGGACAGGGATCGAGATGGACGCGCTGCTTCGCGCGCGGTTGAGAATGGACAGTGACGATGTGACATCGGAATGAATCCCGCGAATGAATCTTGGGGCCGAAATCTCGATGTCAGTATTATCTTACGCTCAAATCCGTGCGCTGACCTCGAGCACGGTCAGCGAACGCGGTTCCCCCGAGGGCGTCTCGAATGTGATGGACTGCCCTGCAGAAAGGCCGATAAGCGCGGCTCCGATCGGGGTCAATACCGAAATTCGGCCGGCGTCGACGTCAGCCGCAGTCGGATAGACCAGTGTGACATGCTTTTCCTGCCCGCTGATATCGTCGCGGAATGTCACGTCGGACTCCATGCCGACGATCCCCGGCAACGGGTCTGCGTCCGGCACAATCGTCGCGCGCTCAATCTCGCCGGCCAGAAAGTCGGCGGTCACAGGGTACTTCTCTGCAGCGGCCTCGGCCAGCACACCGAGACGCTCACGGTCGCTGCGGCGGAGTGTGATGGGCGGCAGCTCAGTGCGAAGGGAATGAATCATGGGTTTCACAGCCAAATGACGCCCGGCGCGCAAAGCGCCCGAGCATGCAAAAATGATGAGGATGCTGAAATCGAACAAGCCCGGACGGCACGCACGCGTGCGCCCGGGTCACATTCCTGCTTGAAGGTGACCGGCGCGGAGCAGTAAGCGGTTGCGGGGCAGGTTCGTCATGATGAGCGAAACCTATGTATCCTGCGGTGAAAGTCAACCGGCGATAGTGCAGCACGGTATGCTGGAACGCCCGGCGGGGATGCGTGATGCGTGCCTGACGATCAGTTGCGGCGCTTCGCGGTGACTTCGATTTCGATCTTCATTTCGGGTTTGTAGAGCCCGGCGACCACGAGGAGCGTGGCGACGGGTCTGATCTCGCCGAGATGTTCGCCGCAGACGGCGAACACGGCGTCGGCGTCCCGGGCGTCGGTGATGTAGTAGGTTGCGCGCACGATATCGGCCATGGCGAAGCCGGCTTCGGTCAGGGTCGCGCCGATGGTCTTGAAGCAGTTCTGTGCCTGCGCGGTGATATCGGCGGGCAGCGTCATCGTGGTGTAGTCGTAGCCGGTTGTGCCGGCGACGAACACGAAGTCGCCATCGACCACCGCGCGGCTATAGCCGGCCGTCTTCTCGAATGGCGATCCGGTGGAAATCAGGCGGCGGGTCATCGTGAATGTCTCCCGGTCAAACAAAGCCGCGCGGGCGGCCTTGTCGATGATCAGATCAGGCTGCGTGTGCCGCGTTGACTGCGGCTGCTCCGGCCGGTTTCGCGGATAAGGTCTTGCCGGTCGCCATGATCACACCGTTAGCGCCATCGAGAGCGCCCGCGCGTAGCTCAAGGCCGAGCAGACGGTCCTTTTCAAATGGGCCGGGCAGCGCAAGCGCGGTCATGTTGTCGGGCATGAAGCCGAAGCGGGCATAATAGGGCGCATCACCGAGCAGGATGATAGCGCCATGGCCGCGCGCCGAGGCCTCGGCGATCGCGTGATTCATCAACGCGGCGCCAAGGCCAAGGTCGCGGACTCCCGGATCGACCGCCAGGGGGCCGAGCATCAAAGCGGCTCGGCCCCCGGCATCGACGTGCCAAAGCCTGATCGTGCCGACCAGCCGGCCCTGATGCACCACCGAGAAGGCAAGTCCTTCAGCGGGCAGTCGTCCGTCACGCAGTCGCTGGCAGGTGCGGGCATGGCGCGAAGCGCCGAAGCACACATCCAGCAGAGATTCACGGGCGGCGACGTCGGAGCCACGTTCCGCACGGATCTCGTACGAAGGGGCTGCGATGGGCAGGGCAACAGTGTTGTTAGTGGCGGTCTCGTGCAGATCGGTCATGGCATGTCGGTCCCCACTCCGTTTTTCACACGGAGTGTTGTCATCCAGAATTGGAAGGTGACGGGATGAGAGCCGGCGGGCCGGCTCTCCGATTAGTCATATCCGGGGCAGGGTCCGGATATAGTAAGCGAGCTCAGATATGCAACGCTCAGATATGGAAGGTGCGCAGCGGCGGGAAGCCGTTGAATGCCACTGCCGAGTAGGTCGACGTATAGGCGCCGGTGCCTTCGATCAGCAGCTTGTCGCCGATCTCGAGAGTCACGGGCAGCGGATATGGCAGCTTCTCATACATCACGTCGGCCGAATCGCAGGTCGGGCCAGCGAGCACGCAGGGCGTCATCTCGGCGCCGTCATGCGGCGTCTTGATGGCGTAGCGGATCGACTCGTCCATGGTCTCGGCGAGACCGCCGAACTTGCCGATGTCCAGATACACCCAGCGCACCTCGTCCTCGTCGCTCTTCTTCGAGATCAGAACGACTTCGGCTTCGATGATGCCGGCATTGCCGACCATGCCGCGACCTGGCTCGATGATGGTCTCCGGAATCGCGTTACCGAAATGCTTGCGCAGTGCGCGGAAGATCGAACGGCCGTACTGCACGATCGCCGGGACTTCCTTGAGGTACTTGGTCGGGAAGCCACCGCCCATGTTGACCATGGAGAGGTTGATCCCGCGCTCGGCGCAATCACGGAACACCGACGAGGCCATCGCCAGCGCACGGTCCCATGCTTTCACCTTGCGCTGCTGCGAGCCGACATGGAACGAAATGCCATAGGGCTCCAGGCCAAGACGCTTGGCGAGGTCCAGCACGTCGACAGCCATTTCCGGATCGCAGCCGAACTTGCGCGACAGCGGCCACTCGGCGCCGGCGCAATCGTAGAGGATGCGGCAGAACACGCGGGCGCCGGGAGCGGCGCGCGCGATCTTCTCGACCTCGGCGGCGCAATCGACCGAGAACAGGCCAATGCCCAGCGCGTGGGCGCGCGCGATGTCGCGCTCCTTCTTGATGGTGTTGCCGAACGAGACGCGGTCCGGGGTGGCGCCCGCGGCGAGCGCCATCTGGATTTCCTGCACCGATGCGCAGTCGAAGCACGAGCCCATCGAGGCCAGCAGCGACAGCACTTCCGGCGCCGGGTTTGCCTTCACCGCGTAGAACACGCGGCTGTCGGGCAAAGCCTTCGCAAAGCTCTGGAAGTTGTCGCGCACGACTTCGAGATCGACGACGAGACACGGCTCGACATCGGTGCCCTCGTTGCGGCGGGCGCGGAGGAATTCCTGAATACGTTCGGTCATAGCACTCTCCCAAACGGCCCGACTCGGGAACACGTTCAAAAAATGATGACGGCTCAGCGCTTTCGGACCCGGACACGCGATGGAGGCGTGACAAAGCCAAAAGTACCGACCGTAAGTGCTGCCGTGGATTGGTTGGGGTGACCCTACCGCACACCTGGCAATGAAGGACAAGCCTCTTCGGTATTCGCGCTGGCTGTTGGAAAGCCAGCAGAGACCAAAAAAGCCCGATCCGTCGTTGCTTTAAGTCGCGTCCCCCGTTGAGAACGAGGTGCGCCGGTTCGCCTCCGGCTGCCAGTCACGGTTGCAAAGAACAAAGTCACCTTCAACGGCATCTCTGGAGAGAGATGCTGGCCTTTCGCAAAACTCCGCGAACGACCCTCGGCTTCTTCATCCCTTGGCGGCTGTCCGGCCTCTTGTCCGGATACCTACCGACTGACACACGACCACAGGCACGTGCGAAATTGGGCAAGACCGGAAATAGGTTCTTTGACCCTGCTACGCAACATTTTTTTTAGGCTGCAGGGCATTTTATTCAACACCTTCTTGCGGCGTTGCAAACGAGACGCACCCAGCGCGCTCAACATGAACGGATGTTAAGTTCGGTTAAGGAATTGGAGCTGTCTGAAGCTGGCGCGGAGCGTTGAACTACACCAGCGTCATGGCTCTGTCGTCGTCCTCTCGTCCTGCTGTCATCTCGCTCTCCTTGTCGTCCACCGCGAAAGCGGAGAATCCAACAAGCGCTGTCGTCAGCGACGAATCGCGAACCGTGCCGGACCGGGACGCCTGGTTCAAGCTCGTAACGGCGCGCGTGGCAGGGCGATGACAGTTGAGGTGAGACAGCCGGAAAGTGGAGCAGTTGCGTGCGCAGCGCTCAGCCGCGGCGGGTGAACGGCTCGACGCGTTGCGCAGTGCGCAGGAAAGCCACCATGATGGCGACGCCGCCCAGGAACAGGCAGACCTGCAGGATGTGCTCGCCAGTGGTGGAGAGGCCGAACAGGATCGACAGCGCCCAGCCGCCTGCAAAGGCGGCGCCGAACACTTCCGCGCCGATCAGGATCGCCGCCGAGATGACGGTGATGACGTTGGGCCAGTAGATGCGGCGGGGGGCGGTGGAGGTGGTCATAATCTCAAGGTCCTGTTTCGGGCCGCAATCTCTCCGAAAAAGCCTGCTGCGGCAAGCACTAAAGGGCCCAAAAAAGCCCTATCGCGTGGTATAGATCGACGCATTCTCTGGGCTTCAAAGCAGGATTTCTTATGTCAGGAACGTCGGTCTCGCCGGTTGCGTCGAAAGGTCTCGAAAATCCGCTTCTGAAGGCGAATCCTTTGTTGAAGGCATGGCAGACACCGTTCGAGACCCCGCCCTTCGACGAGATCAAGCCCGAACACTTCATGCCGGCCTTCGAACAGGCGTTTTTCGACCATTCAGCGGAAATCGCGGCGATAGTGAACGATCCGGCCGTGCCGGACTTCGCCAATACGATCACGGCGCTGGAGCGTTCCGGCAAGCTGCTCTCGCGGGTCGCCTCGGTGTTCTACGATCTGGTGTCGGCGCATTCGAATCCGGCGATTCTGGAGATCGACAAGGATGTGTCGTCGCGGATGGCGCGCCACTGGAATCCGATCATGATGAATGCCGTGCTGTTCGGCCGCATCGTGGCGCTGCACGACAGGCGTGCCGAACTCGGCCTCACCACCGAGCAGATGCGCCTCCTGGAGCGGACCTATACCCGCTTCCATCGCTCCGGCGCCGGCCTCGACGAGGACGCCAAGGCCCGGATGGCCGAGATCAACGAGCGGCTGGCGCATCTCGGCACCACTTTCAGCCATCACCTGCTCGGCGACGAGCAGGAGTGGTTCATGGAGCTGGGCGAAGGTGATCTCGATGGGCTTGCCGAGAGCTTCGTTGCCTCGGCCAGGGCGTCGGCGGACGAGCGCGGCATGACCGGTAAGGCGATCATCACTACGTCGCGGTCCTCGATGGAGCCGTTCCTGAAGAGCTCGGCGCGGCGCGACCTGCGCGAGAAGGCGTACAAGGCCTTCATCCAGCGCGGCAACAACGGCAATGCCAATGACAACAACGACACCATCGTTGAAATCCTGAAGCTGCGCGAGGAGACGGCGAAGATCCTGGGCTTCCCGACCTTCGCGGCCTATCGCCTCGAGGATTCCATGGCGAAGACGCCGGAGGCCGTGCGCGGGCTCCTGGAGCGCGTCTGGAAGCCGGCACGCGCACGCGCGCTCGCCGACCGCGACGCCTTGCAAGAGCTGATCGCGGAAGAGGGTGGCAACTTCAAGCTCGCCGCCTGGGACTGGCGTTACTACGCCGAGAAACTGCGCCAGCGCCGCGCCAATTTCGATGATGCGGCGATCAAGCCGTATTTGACCCTCGACAACATGATTGCCGCGCAGTTCGACACCGCAACGCGGCTGTTCGGCATCACTTTTGCGGAGCGCAAGGATATCCCGGTCTGGCATCCGGATGTGCGCGTCTGGGAGGTCAAGGATGCCTCGGGTGCGCTCAAGGCGATCTTCTACGGCGACTATTTCGCGCGGCCGTCGAAGCGTTCCGGCGCCTGGATGACCTCGCTGCGCGACCAGCAGAAGCTCGATGGCGACGTGGCGCCGCTGGTGCTGAACATCTGCAATTTCGCCAAGGGCACCGACGGCCAGCCGTCATTGCTGTCGCCGGACGATGCGCGGACGCTGTTCCATGAGTTTGGCCATGGCCTGCACGGCATGCTCTCCAACGTCACCTATCCTTCACTGTCGGGCACCTCGGTATTCACCGACTTCGTCGAGCTGCCGTCGCAGCTCTATGAACACTGGCAGGAGCAGCCGCAGGTGCTGCAGACCTTCGCCAGGCACTACCAGACCGGCGAGCCGCTGCCGGACGATCTGCTCAAGCGCTTCATAGCCGCCCGCAAGTTCAACCAGGGCTTTGCCACGGTGGAGTTCGTTTCCTCGGCGCTGATCGATCTGGAATTCCATACTCAGCCTGCTTCGGCGAGCGCTGACGTGGCTGCCTTCGAGAAGAAGGAGCTGGAGAAGATCGGCATGCCCGAGGAAATCGCATTGCGACATCGCCCGACCCAGTTCGGCCATATCTTCTCTGGGGATCATTATGCCTCCGGCTACTACAGCTACATGTGGTCGGAAGTGATGGATGCCGACGCCTTCGGCGCCTTCGAGGAGGCCGGCAACATCTTCGATCCTGCGGTGGCCAGGCGGCTGCATGACGACATCTATTCGTCGGGTGGCTCTGTCGATCCGGAAGCCGCCTATATCGCGTTCCGCGGGCGTGCCCCGGCGCCGGATGCGCTGCTGCGGCGGCGCGGATTGCTGGAAGAGCCTGAGGCGGCGTGAGGTGATACTTCTGATGAACCGCTTTTTGGGGCTGATCGCGATCCTGGCTGCGCTGGCCGGCGGCATCACCGCTGCCTCTGCTCATCCCCACGTCTTCGTCACCGCATCGAGCGAGCTGCTCTACGCGCCGGACGGCACCATCACCGGCGTGCGCCACGCCTGGGTGTTCGATGACATGTTCTCAACCTATGCGCTGCAGGGCATCGAGAGCAAGACCAAGGGCGTCTATACGCGCGAGGAGCTGGCGCCGCTGGCCCAGACCAATGTGGAGTCGCTGAAGGAATTTGCCTTCTTCACCTTCGCCAAGGTGGAGGGCAAGAAGCAGCGCTTCAACGATCCCGTCGACTACTATCTGGAGAAACGCGACGCGGCGCTGGTGCTGCACTTTACGCTGCCGTTCAAGACTCCGTTCAAGGCTAAAAAGATGGAGCTGGAGATCTTCGATCCGAGCTTCTTCGTCGATTTCGGTCTGGAGAAGAAAGACCCCATCAAGCTGGCCGGCGCGCCCGCCACCTGCACCATGGCGATCCAGCGCCCGAGCGATGGTGCAGCCAAGGCGCAGACCATGAATGAAGACACCTTCATGAATGGCGAGAACAGTAATTACGGCGCCATGTTCGCCAACAAGATCACGGTCGATTGCCCATGATGTGCCGGAAAATGACGATTTGCCGCCTGCTGCTGGCTTGCGGTGTGCTGGCAGCCATGTCGGTGGTCGCCGATGGCGCGCTGCATGACGTGTTGGCGCAGAATCCGTTCGGTGCGCCGAAGGGCGTGCCGGACTCGCAGGTCGGCGGCATCATCGGCTGGCTGCTCACCAAGCAATCCGAATTCTATCGGGCGATGTCCTCGACCATTCGCGCCGCAAAGTCCGACGGCAGCGCCGTGTGGACGCTGCTGGCGATCTCGTTCGCCTATGGCATTTTTCACGCTGCCGGCCCGGGCCACGGCAAGGCAGTGATCTCGTCCTATCTGGTTGCCAATGAAGAGACCGCCAGACGCGGCATCGCGCTTTCCTTCGTCTCGGCGCTGATGCAGGCGCTCGTCGCGGTGCTGATCGTCGGCATCGGCGCATGGCTGCTGAATGTCACGGCCAAGACCATGTGCAGCACCGAACGCTGGGTGGAGATCGCCAGCTACGGCCTGATCGCGGCCTTTGGCGCACGGCTGGTCTGGAGCAAGGGGCGCGGCTTTGTTCGTGCCTTGCGGCCGTCGCTGCCGGCTGCCGGGCCGCTACTCGCAATGGCGCATGCCAGCGCGTCCGCGCATGCGCACGATGATGGGCATGACCGTCACCACGATCACCATCATGGCCACGCGCATACTCATGCCCATGCGGCGCATGCCGAGGCGACGGCCTCAGCGCATGCGCATCACGATCATACCCACCATGATCATGGTCACGTCCATGACGAACATTGCGGCCATTCCCACGGCCCGACGCCCGATCAACTCGCCGGTCCCGGCGGCTGGGCGCGCGGATTGTCGGCGGTGTTTACCGTAGGCATTCGCCCATGTTCCGGCGCGATCCTGGTGCTGGTGTTTGCGCTGGCGCAGGGCATGTTCTGGGCCGGCATCGCCGCCACCTTCATCATGGGCCTGGGAACCGCAATAACCGTGGCCACCATTGCGGTCATCGCCGTCTCCGCCAAGGGCCTCGCCGGTCGTCTGGCCGGCGGCCGCGACGGCAGCGGTGCGCTCGTGATGCGCGGGATCGAATTCGGTGCTGCGGCGCTGGTGATGCTGTTCGGCGTCGGCCTGCTGCTGGGCTATGTCGCGGCTGAACGCGTCACCTGTTTCTGATCGCTGTCCTGCCCCTCATGGACAGTCCATCGTATTGACAAGGTCCAGCCAAAGCGCGAAGCAACCGGCATCATGACAAATGTCGTTTCCCTTGAGCAGCCACCGACCTCCGTCGCGGAGACGCCGGAGCGCGTCGGCGTTCTGCTGGTCAATCTGGGAACTCCCGATACCGCGGATACCCGCGGTGTGCGGGTCTATCTTCGCGAGTTCCTGTCCGATCCGCGCGTGATCGAGAACCAGGGCTTGCTGTGGAAGCTGATCCTCAACGGCATCATCCTGACCACGCGGCCGCGCCGCAAAGCCAAGGACTATCTCAAGATCTGGAACACGGAGAAAAACGAGTCTCCGTTGAAGACGATCACCCGCGCGCAGTCCGACAAACTTGCGGCGTCGCTCGATAGCCATACCCATCTCGTGGTGGACTGGGCGATGCGCTACGGCAATCCGTCCATTCGCTCGCGCATCGCTGAACTCACCGCAAAGGGCTGCGACCGGATTCTGGTGGTGCCGCTCTATCCGCAATATTCGGCGGCGACCTCTGCGACCGTCTGCGACGAAGTGTTCCGCGTGCTCGGCACCATGCGTGCGCAGCCGACGCTACGTGTCACGCCGCCTTATTATGACGAGCCGGATTATATCGGCGCGCTGGCGATCTCGATCGAGAAGCACTTGGCGACGCTGTCATTCGTGCCGGAAATGATCGTGGCCTCGTTCCACGGCATGCCGCAGAAATATATCGACAAGGGCGATCCCTATCAGGCGCAGTGCGTGGCCACGACCGAAGCGCTGCGCAAGCGGCTCGGACCGGACGCACCGAAGCTGCTGCTGACGTTCCAGTCGCGTTTCGGCTTCGACGCATGGTTGCAACCCTATACCGACAAGACCATCGAGCAGCTCGCCAAGGACGGCGTGCGTCGCATTGCCGTCGTAATGCCAGGCTTCTCGGCCGATTGCCTGGAGACGCTGGAGGAAATCGCCCAGGAGAATTGCGAGATCTTCATGCACAATGGTGGCGAGCAGTTCTCTGCGATCCCCTGTCTCAATGACAGCGACGAGGGCATGGACACGATCCGCCAGCTGGTACTGCGCGAGCTGCAGGGCTGGATTTGACGGCCTGATTTAGAGAGCTTCCGGGCATCGTTCCGGCGCGCTCTCGCTTTTCCCGATTTCGAACCTTAAAATCCTCCATGCCGACAAAACGATGAGGCGCCATGTGTTGCGCG
This sequence comes from Tardiphaga sp. GW822-FHT04G09, assembly GCF_058800725.1. NCBI lineage: Bacteria > Pseudomonadati > Pseudomonadota > Alphaproteobacteria > Hyphomicrobiales > Nitrobacteraceae > Tardiphaga > Tardiphaga sp. GW822-FHT04G09. Next base: position 67,415 of record NZ_JBXAMO010000018.1, read on the forward strand.
TCCATTTTGCCGCAGGGAGACTTTGATGTCCGGTTACGACATTTTCGCCATCACCGTTGTGCTGCTGATCATTTTCACGCTGTTTGCCGGCGTGAAGACCGTGCCGCAGGGCTACGACTGGACCATCGAGCGCTTCGGCAAGTTCACGCGCACGCTGTCACCGGGACTCAACCTCATCATCCCGTATTTCGATCGCGTCGGTCGCAAGATGAACATGATGGAGCAGGTGATCAGCATTCCCGAGCAGGAAGTGATCACCAAGGACAACGCCACCGTGACCGTGGACGGCGTCGCGTTCTATCAAGTGTTTGATGCGGCGAAGGCAAGCTACGAGGTCTCCGATCTCAATCAGGCGATCATCGTGCTGACCATGACCAATATCCGTTCGGTGATGGGCTCAATGGATCTCGACCAGGTGCTGTCGCATCGCGACGAGATCAATGAGCGTTTGCTGCGCGTCGTCGATGCCGCCGTCTCCCCATGGGGCCTCAAGGTCAACCGCATCGAGATCAAGGATATCGTCCCGCCGGCCGACCTCGTCGAAGCCATGGGCCGGCAGATGAAGGCCGAGCGCGTCAAGCGCGCCGACATTCTGCAGGCCGAGGGCCAGCGCCAGTCGGAGATTTTGCGTGCTGAAGGCGCCAAGCAGGGCCAGATCCTGCAGGCCGAAGGTCGCCGTGAGGCTGCGTTCCGTGACGCAGAGGCCCGCGAGCGTTCTGCAGAGGCCGAAGCGCGTGCGACGCAGATGGTCTCGGAGGCCATTGCCAAGGGCGACGTCGCAGCGCTGAACTACTTTATCGCCGACAAATACATCAAGGCGTTCGGACAGCTCGCGGAATCGCCGAACCAGAAGGTCATCATGCTGCCGGTGGAAGCCATGAGCATGCTGGGCTCGCTGGCCGGTATCGGCGAGATTGCCAAGGCGACCTTCGGCGAGAATTCGACCTCGGCGCAGGCTGCTGCGGCACGCCGCGGCGGATCGGTGCCCCCGGCGGGTACAACGCCGCCGCGCAGCTAGGAATTCCGCAATGGCCGATATGTTCGTCACCTTGGGTAGCTGGAACTGGCTGATCTTCGGCGTGTTGCTGATGGCGCTGGAGCTGCTGGCGCCCGGCGTCTTCATGTTCTGGCTCGGGTTGTCCGCATTTCTCGTTGGCGTGCTGTCCTTCGTCGTCACGCCGTCCTGGCAAGTACAGATGCTGCTGTTCGGAGTGTTCGCCGTCGCTGCCGTGCCGCTGTGGCGACGGATTGCGCGTCAGAAGCCCGGCGCCAATCCCAACCCGTTCCTCAACAAGCGCTCCGATGCGCTGGTGGGCCGCGTCTGCACGCTGGATCGGCCGATCATAGACGGCGAGGGCATCGTGCGCATCGACGACACGGTCTGGCGCGTCAGCGGGCCTGATACGGCCGCGGGGACAAAGGTGAAGATCGTGAAGGCCGATGGTGCGAGTTTGACGGTGGATGTGGCGTAGCGCTCGGCGCGGTAGAATGGGTTGAGTGCAGCGAGAACCCATGCCGTCCGTCGATTGCGGCAAGCTCGGCGTTAAGCCACGCCCGCCCGCAGCAGATCATGCAGATGCACGATGCCGACGGGCTTTCTGGCATCCGTCACTAGCAGCGCGGTGATCTTTGACGAGTTGAGGATTTCCAGCGCTTCGCCGGCGAGCAGGTCGCGGCTGATGGTCTTGGGATTCCTGGTCATGACCTCGTCAACCGAGACGGTCATCAGGTCGGCGCGCATGTGACGACGCAAATCGCCGTCGGTGACGATGCCGACCACATGGCCGTTGCCGTCGGTGATGCCGACGCAGCCAAAACCCTTCGACGACATTTCCACCAGCGCATCAGACATCTTGGTGCCGAGCGGCTTCAGCGGCACGGCGTTGCCCGAATGCATGAGGTCGCGGGTGTATTTCAGCATCGCACCCAGCTTGCCGCCGGGATGTAGCACGCTGAAATCCACCGAGGTGAAGCCGCGCCCTTCCAGGAGCGCGATCGCCAGCGCATCGCCCATCGCCAGCATCATCAGCGACGAGGTCGTGGGAGCGAGATTGTGCGGACAGGCCTCGCGCGCCTTCGGCAGCGTCAGCGCGACATCGGCGGCCTCGGCCAGCGTCGAGGTGGCCTCGGAGGTGATCGCGACCACGCCGATCCTGAAGCGCTTGGCATAGGTAATGAGGTTCTTCATCTCCGGCTGCTCGCCGGACCACGACAGGGCCATGATGACATCGTCGGGCGTGATCATGCCGAGATCGCCATGGCTGGCTTCCGCGGCATGGACGAAAAAAGCCGGTGTTCCCGTCGAGGCGAAGGTCGCGGCGATCTTGCGGCCGATATGGCCGGACTTGCCGAGGCCGGTGATGATCAGGCGGCCCCGAGCCTTGAGGATCAGGTCGGCGGCGGCAACGAAGGCCGGGCCGAGATCGGATTGCAGCGCGGCGGCCAGCGCGGTGACGCCGCTGGCTTCAGCCTCCAGCGTACGGAGCGCCGAGGCAATCGCTTCAATGGCCTGATCGCTCATCGCTGCCGTCGTTTTCGTCGGAAGGCCGGGTGTCTTGGAGAGGGGCATCAATCGCATCCTGGGGCCGGAAATTGCCCGGCTGTATCACCCTCTTCTTAGCACGGCAGGGCGGTCCTCGTGAAACCCCGCCGATGACGATCTCAACGGGCCATTAACCATAAGCGTTTTAACTCCCTTAACCATGAGTTGTCGTGCGCGCCTACGGCGCAGTTTTGCTGACCGCTTTTAAGAGTTTGATGGCGTTGGAGTTTTTCTGATCGTGAGGACAGGTCGAGCACGCGACCGCCGGAACCGCGCCTGGGCCAACGGCGCGGTGTCGGCTTGCCTGTGCCTGAGCCTCCTCGCGCCTTCGCCGGTTTTCGCACAGGCGCTGACCTCTGACCTGCTGGCGCCGATCCCCGGTGGTTTTGTGTCGCCGCAGAATCTGCCGACGCGCCGGACGACCGATGCGCCGCTCCAGCCAAATGGAACGCTGCAGACTAGCCAGCTGTCGCCGGATCGCATCCCGCAGTCGATCATCACGCCGCCGGTGCCCGCTGCATCGGGCGCTGCAAGCACCGGTTTCGATGCACTCAACCGCAAGCGGCAGCAGATCAAATATTACCCTGGCGCGAAGAAGCCGAAACGGCCGGTGGGGCCCGGCAGTCCGCCACCGCCGCTGGTGCCCGAAACTCGGCCGTCACCGCCGTCGGCCAAGGCTGCGAAGCCGCCAGTCGCGCCATCAGTCGCCGGCACGGTGGTCGGTCAACCGACGCGCCGGCGATTGCCGGTCGATCCCGATCCATATGCCCCGACCGGCGTGCGCGTCGGCAGCTTCCTTGTGAAGTCGGCCGTGGAAATCTATGGCGGTTACGACAACAACCCGGCGCGCTTCGTGCAGCCGAAGGGGTCGTCGTTCTACAAGGTTGCGCCGGAATTGCTGGCCGCGACCGACTGGACGCGGCATTCGATCGTGGTCGATCTGCGCGGCTCCTTTACCGGCTACGAGAAGGAGTTCCCGGCGGCGCCATTCCAGATTTCACCGGCACCTGAGAATGTCGACCGCGCCGAGTTCAATGGCAAGATCGCCGGCCGTCTCGATGTCGCCCGCGACCTGCGGGTCAACAGCGAGGCGCGCATGCGCGTCGGTGCGGACAATCCGGGCAGTCCGAACATTCAGGCCGGTTTGAAGGATTTCCCGCTGTTCACCACCACCGGCGGTTCGCTGGGGATCGAGAAGGATTTCAATCGCCTTCAGATCAAGGTCGACGGCCTCGTCGATCGCACCGTCTATCAGGATTCGAAACTGACCGACGGCACCCAGACCACCAATATCGATCGTAATTTCAACCAGTATGGTGGCATCGGTCGCGCCAGTTACGAAGTGCTTCCGGGCCTGCGTCCGTTCGCCGAAGTCCAGGGCGATGTACGCGTGCATGATGTGCCGGCGGATCGCTTCGGCTATCTCAGGGATTCCAGCGGCGGCTATATCAAGGCCGGCACGACCTTCGAATTCACGCGTTTGCTGACGGGCGAAGCCTCGATCGGCTATGCGGCACGCAGCTATACGGATACGCGGCTGGAGGTTCTCAAAGGTCTGCTGACATCAGCGTCGCTGATCTGGACAGCCACGCCGCTGACGACCGCGAAATTCGTTTCGACCACGTCGATCGACGAGACGACCGTGCCCGGCGTTCCCGGCATTCTCACGCGTACCTACACGATCGAGGTCAATCACGACTTCCGGCGCTGGCTCACGGCCACGGGCAAGTTCACTTACGTCACGCAGGATTATCAGGAGAACTTCCGCTTCGATAAGATCTATTCGTTGCAGGGCGATCTCGTTTACAAGCTGAACCGCGAAATCCAGCTCAAGGCACAGGTGCGCCGCGATATCCTGGATTCCAACATTCTCGGCGCGAGTACCGCATCGACGGTGGTGATGCTGGGCGTGAGACTGCAGCGATAACCGCCGGGAGCCGCGTCGCTCGTCTTAATTCCACTTCCGCATGAATTTGGCCGTCTTCCGGCGAAATTTCACACCTGAACCATCCGGCAATCGCGTGGCGATGAAGCCGGCTGCGATACAGGCCTCGCGTTGCGGCATGTGCTCGTCGGGGGCGCGTTCGGTTTCCCACCACGAGGCCCGGTGCGATGCGCGCGGCAGTGCATCGTCGATGATCTCCTCGATCGCATCCATAGTCAGCACGAATTCATCCTTGGTCTGGCTGGCCAGGTAGGCGCGGAGCAGGTCGTAGTCAGGCACGGAATTGTCCTCGGAATAATCTCGCAATCGTCTTACGCGCCCTCGCGATCCGGCGCTACAGGGCGGATTCGGTAAATGAGCACCGGGAGCGCCTCATCCGAGGATTTTCCGCAACCGTTCGTTAACGCCGTGGGGAACCCAAAGGCGGTACTTAAGCGCTCGGCAAGCATTCGCGTGCGATCCGTGGGGTACGGAGCACATGATGATGTCGGGGAATGCGAGCACGGGAATTCGACGCTGGCCGTTATCGGCCAAGCTGTTGATTCTGTCGTCGCTGGTCACGATCCTCGGTTTCTCGGCCGTTTGCGGCAGCGTGATGCTCGATATGCGCCGCGGCGAGGAAGCGCTGGCGCAGCAGACCGCCGAGAACCTCGCCACCTCAATCGATTCCGATATTGGCCGGACCGTCGAACAATATGATCTGTCGCTCCGTGCCGTCGTCTCCGGCGTCAACACGCCCGAGATCGGACAGCTCAGCAAGGAAATACGCCAGCTGATCCTGTTCGACAACGCGGCGTCGTCACGCCAGTTCGCTGCCATTCAGGTGTTCGATGCCCATGGCGATCTCACCATCGATGCGGCGTCGCTGGATCCGATCAAGCAGAACAGCGCCGAAGAAGAGTTCTTTCAGGTGCACAAGCTCGACGGCGAGCGCGGATTGTATATCAGCAAGCCGATGCTGCATCGGGGCGCCTATTCCGTCGTGCTGAGCCGACGCATCACCGACAGCGACGGCAATTTTGCGGGTGTCGCGGTGGGTGCGATCCGGTTCGCCTATTTTCACGAGCTGTTCGGCCGTCTCAAGCTGAACAAGGACGACAACATCACGGTGATCCGCCGCGACGGCGTCATCGTCATGCGCACGCCGTTCGATCTCGATGTGATCGGCAGGGATCTGAGCAAGAGCGCGGGCGTGATGCGTGTGCTGAAGCGCTCCAGCGGGTCGTATTCAGGCGTCGGTGTCGTCGACAAGATCGAGCGTCTTTATGTCTGGCGCGACAGCGGCCGGCCGCTGGTGGTGATCGTTGGCAGGCCGTGGTCCGGCATCTACAGCCTCTGGTATCAGCAGGCGATCAAGATCGGCGGCATCATGCTGGCGCTGATCGTCTTCATCACGGCAGTGACGCTGTTCCTGGCCCGCGAAATCGGGCGCCGTGCACGCGCCGAACACAAGCTCGAGGAACTGGCCACCACAGACGGTCTCACCGGGCTGCGCAACCGCCGCAAATTCGATACGGCGATGGAGCTGGAGTGGCGTCGTGCAATCCGGCATTCACGGCCGATGGCGCTGCTGCTGATCGACGCTGACCATTTCAAGGTTTTCAACGACAGCTTCGGCCATCAATCCGGAGACACGGCCCTGATCGCGATCGCCAACTGTATCGCCGCCTCGGCGAAGCGGGCAGGTGATTGCGCTGCGCGCTATGGCGGCGAGGAGTTCGCCGTGCTGCTGCCCGGTGCAACGGCGCAGGATGCCCATGAGGTTGCCGAGACCATTCGGCGGCGCGTCGAGCAGGTGCCGGCCGATCCTGCGATGCTCACGGTCAGCATTGGCGTCGCCAGCATGAAGCCGCTGGTGACGATGGAGTGGACGGGGCTGGTGGAGGCGGCCGACAAGGCGCTCTATGCGGCGAAGGCCGCGGGCCGCAACCAGTGCGTCATCGCATGCGATGCGCACCTGTCGATTGCGGCCTAGCGCTTATTTTCCGAGATAACGAAGCATTTCGGCGCGCAGGCCCTCGCGAAGATCGGGGCGCTGCAGGCCGAACGCGATATTGGCGCGCAGGAAGCCGGACTTCGAACCGCAATCGTGACGCTCGCCTTCGAATTCCACGCCGTAGAACGACTGGCTCTTGGCGAGGCCGATCATCGCATCGGTGAGCTGGATTTCGCCGCCCGCGCCCCGCTCCTGGGTCTCCAGGATTTTGAATATCTCCGGCTGCAGGATGTAGCGGCCAGTAATCGACAGGTTGGACGGAGCCGTGCCCTTTGGTGGCTTCTCGACCATGCCGTCGATGGCGAAAGCAGCTGTGAGGGTGGGGTGGCGCTCGCCGACGCCGCAGATGCCGTATTGATGTGTCATATCCATCGGGACTTCCTCGACGGCGACGAAGTTGGATTTGCCGCCGAGGGCATTGGCGATATCGACCATCTGCTTCAGGCAGCCCGGGGAATTCAGCACCAGCTCGTCCGGTAGCACCACGGCAAAGGGCTCATTGCCAACGATATCCCGGGCACACCAGACAGCATGGCCAAGCCCGAGCGGCGCCTGCTGGCGCGTGAAGCTCATGGCGCCGGCGGCTGGCTGTGACAGCGCCAGCTGTTCGATCTCGGCAGACTTGTTGCGGCTCTTCAGTGTCTCGTCGAGCTCGAACATGCGGTCGAAGTGATCTTCGATGACGCCCTTGTTGCGGCCGGTGACGAAAATGAAGTGTTCGATGCCAGCCTCGCGGGCTTCGTCGACCACATACTGGATCAACGGCCGATCGACGATGGTTAGCATCTCCTTCGGCATCGCCTTGGTGGCTGGAAGGACTCGGGTGCCGAGACCGGCGACCGGGAAGACAGCTTTGCGAATTTTCATCAGGAACTTTGCAATGACCTTGGAGGGGAACGATGCAGGCTAGCAAACGAAGATTGCGCTTGCTGGTTCCGTTTGCAACCGGGAACAAAGGCGGATGTGTGGTGTCGGGCTACGTGTCTGCAATTATCCTGTCGGGCCCGATGCCGCATTCGCCGGGGTGGCTGAAATTGGATAGTGTTAAGCGGATGGAAACCCCGACCGGGCCTCCTGTCATCGCACAGTCATGGCCGGATTCCGGCCGGCCTCTTGAGATGGATCATGATGAAATCTGCGACGAAGATGGCGCGTGGCCTGACATGCGGTGTAGCGGCTTTGGGCGTGGTTTTGCTCGCGGGCGGATGGCCCGATGCGGCGCGGGCGCAAGGCAAGAGCGGCCCTTTCAGCCTGTTCGACAACATCTTCACGGGATCGTCCCAGACCCAGGATCCGCCGCCGCAGGCGGCCGTGCCCGGAGCACAGGGTGTGCAGCCTTGGAGCGGCGAGGATGGCGCATCCGGCCATCCGCTGATGACCGCACAGGCGATCCGCGAAGCTGCCAATAACTTCGACAACTGTATTGCCGGACTGTGGCCTGATGCCGCACGCCGTGGCATCTCGCAGGACAGCTATCAGCGCTTCACGGCCGGGCTGACCCCGGATCTGCGAATCATGGATCTGATGGATTCGCAGCCGGAATTCACCAAGGCGATCTGGGACTATCTCGACATCCTGGTGAGCGACAACCGCATGGCCAAGGGCCGCGAGGTGCTGGCGAAGTACAAGACGATCTTCGATGCGGCCGAGAAGGCCTATGGCGTCGATCGCTACATCATTGCGTCGATCTGGGGCATTGAGTCCAACTACTCGACGATGATCGGCGATCGCAGCGTGCTGCGTTCGACAGCGACGCTGGCCTGTGTTGGTCGCCGTCAGGCCTATTTCAAGGACGAGTTTTTGGTCGCGCTGGAAATCCTGCATCGTGGCGATTTGAGGCCCGAACAAATGCGCGGTTCGTGGGCTGGCGCATTCGGTCCGACCCAGTTCATGCCGACCGCGTTCAAGCGCTTCGCGGTGGACGGTGACGGCGACGGCCGCCGCGACGTGGTCGACAATCCGACCGACCTGATTTTCTCGACCGCCAACAATCTGAAGAAGGATGGCTGGCAAAGCGGCCAGACCTGGGGCTACGAAGTCGTGGTTCCGCAGGGCTTCAACTACATGCTGGCCGACAAGGCCAAGGCGATGACGCTGCCGCAATGGGAGCATCTCGGCCTCAAGCGGGCCAACAACCAGCCATTTCCGAAGATGGCGGAGAAGGCCTATCTGCTCGCACCCGCCGGCGCGCAGGGGCCGGGCTTCCTGATGCTGACGAATTTTCGCGTCATCATGAAATACAATCCGGCTGAAGCCTACGCGATGGCCATCGGCCATTTCGCCGATCGGTTGCGCGGCGGTCCGCCCTTCGTGCAGCCATGGCCGCGTCAGGAGCGCGTGCTGTCCCGCGCCGAGCGGCTCGAGCTACAGCAGCTGCTGGCACAGCGCGGCTTCTACAAGGGCACACCGGACGGCCAGTTCGGCGGCCAGACCCGCGAAGCCTTGCGTAGTTTCCAGGCTTCCGTCGGCGCGCCCGCCGACGGGTTCGCTTCGTCGGAGATGTTGGACCGGCTGCGGGGCAGATAATTGATGGCGCGTGTTGGCTCGCGCTTGACAAGTGTAGTTCGAGAGGCGCACTTTGAGGTTATGAATAATCGCGCCGCTCGTCTCAATAGCAAACGTCGTGCCTCTTCGGGGGACGGGGATTTGTGCGCGATAGATTGATGTAGCTTCCGCATATTCACCATGACCCCGCCGGTTTCGACGGGGTTTTTTTATGCGTCTCCGTCGCCGGCCCAGACAGGAGACACGCTTATGCTTGCCGCTTCCGGACCGCCCAGCGGTCTATGGTTGCCTCTCGTCACGCCATTTCGCGATGGCGCTCTTGATGAGGCGTCGCTGCGCCGGCTGATCCGCCACTATGCTGACAAGCCGATCGACGGACTGATTCTCGGCGCAACTACCGGCGAGGGATTGACGATCGACGAAGACGAACTTGCGCAGCTTGTGACCGTGACGGCGCAGGCGTTGCATGAATTCGGCATGCGGTGCCCGCTTTATCTCGGCCTCTCCGGCAGCGACACGCGCCGGCTTGTCGCCGTGATGGCGCGGACCGCGAGCTGGTCGGTCGACGGCTACCTGATCGCCAGCCCATACTACTCGCGGCCGTCGCAGCGTGGCCTGTTGCAGCACTTTGGGGCACTGGCCGATAGCACCGCGCGACCGATCATGCTCTACAACATTCCCTACCGGACAGGCGTCAATCTCGACAATGAGACGATCCTGCGACTGGCTGAACGTCCCAACATTATTGGCGTCAAGGATTGTTCGGCGAATACGCTGCAGTCGGTAGAATTGCTGCATCGGCGGCCGCCCGGCTTCGCCGTGCTGACTGGTGAGGACTCACTATTCTATGGTGCTTTGATCCGCGGCAGTGACGGCGGCATTCTGGCCTCGGCGCATGTCCATACCCGGGACTTCGCCGCGCTGCGGTCAATCATCTTGTCCGGCGACGCATTGCGGGCCTCCATGCAATGGCGGGAGTTATCGGACATCGCGCGCCTGCTGTTTGCCGAACCGTCTCCCGCGCCATTGAAGCATTGGCTGTGGCGCTGTGGGTTGATCGACAGTCCGGAAGTTCGTTTGCCGATGACGGCGATCGACAGCGCCCTGGCAACGTTGATTGACCAGCGCATCGCTTGTTCGAAAGTGGAGGTGTAGCATCCGCCTCAAAGATATGGGGTGACCGCGCTACAAGGGTCAGCACTTGCGACCTGACGGCCAGAGGAAGCTCGGCTACGCGCTATAGCCGGGCTTCCTGGATAGCAGGCTCTACTCCGCGGCCTGCTGCGCCACGGTCGGCGCATTGCCGGCGACGGTGGCGCGGCGCATGTCGCGCGGCTGCGACTGGTCGTAGCGGCGGACGCGATGCATGGTCTGGCGATTGTCCCACATCACGAGATCATGCAGCGTCCATTTGTGGACATAGACGAATTGCGGCTGCGTGGCGTGCTCGTTGAGATCGCGCAACAGCACGCGGGCTTCCGGAACCGACATGCCCTGAATCGCGCCGGCATGGGATGACAGATACAGCGACTTGCGACCGTGCACCGGATGCGTGCGCACCAGTCGCTGCAGCACCGGCTTGAACATCTCCTTTTCTTCATCGGTGTAGTCGAGAAAGCCAAGGGCACCGCGCGAGGTCATCAGCGAATGTTCGCAGATCATGTCCTCGATCTCGGCTTTGGTATCATCGTCGAGCGCATCATAGGCAGCGCGCATGTCGGCGAATTCGGTATTGCCGCCCTTCGGGTTGACCACGCGCGCCGACAGCAGCGAGAATTTTGCAGGGATTGGCCGGAAAGAGCTGTCTGAATGCCATAGGCAGTTGCCGAGGTTGAACAGGTGCGCCCGGCTGTCTTTCGGCAGCGGTTTGCCGTCCTTGCCGAGATTGGACACGTCGGCGAGACCCGATGTCAGCCGGTAGTCTTCCTTCTTGGTGAGGGAGCCGCCTTTTCGATTCTCGCGCTCGCCGAAATTTTGCGCGAAAGCGAGCTGCTGTTCGTCGGTGATATCCTGCTTCGGGAATATCAGGACCGCGTAGTCATCCATGCCGCGCTCGATGGCTGCGGCGTCGTTGGGGCTGACCGGCTTGGTCAGATCCACGCCGGTCACTTCGCCGACGAACAAGGGGTGCAGTTTGCGGATCGTCACGGGCATTGCAAATTTCCTCCGTGTGGAATGGTTGACCCATTCGATTGCGGCGTTCGATCATTGCCGTGCCGCTTGAGAAAAATGCTACGCCCGAAAGCTGCGAAGTCAACCGGCGCAAATGCCGTTACGCATTGCGTGCCAGCAGCCCGCCATCGACAGGGATCACCGCGCCGGTGACGTAGGACGCCGCCGGCAGGCACAGGCTGAGCGTGACATGCGCGACCTCTTCGGGATCGCCATAGCGCCGCAGCGCGGTGCGGCGCTTGGCGAAGATCACCTTGTGCTCGTCGCTGATGCGCTCGGTGATCCCCGTCGTGATCGGTCCGGGACAGATGCAGTTCACCGTGATGCCGTCACGGCCGAGCTCCACCGCGAGCGAGCGCGTAAGTCCGGTGACGCCGGCTTTCGCTGCGGAATACGGACTGTGCAATGCGGTCGCCCCCAGCGCTTCGGTCGAGGCAATATTCACGATCCGCGGCGAGGGTGATTTACGCAGGTGCGGCAGCGCGGCGCGGATGATGCGTTGATGCGAGGTCAGCATTACGGCGATAGCGCGATCCCACGCGTCGTCGTAGCCGTCCTGGTCGATCCCAGTGTTCACCGAGATGCCGGCATTGTTGACGATGATGTCGAGGCCGCCGAAATGCCCGGCGACGGCGTTGACTACCGTGCGGATGCGATCGGCATCGGCGACGTCGAGCGTCCAGGCGCGTGCGCTGCCGCCGCCTGATGTGATCGCGCTCGCGACTGCTGCAATCCCGTCCGCCGAAATATCGGTGACGGCGACATTGGCGCCTTCGTCGCCGAACACGCGCGCCGTCGCGCGACCCATGCCGCTTGCGGCGCCGGTGACGAGTACCGTGAGGCCGCGCACCGAGCGGCTGAGCTGTTTGAAATCCGACAAGGCTTCCTCCGAATTGTGCGCCTTCATGATGAGGCTTGATTGAAGGCTTGCACTGATCGCCGGCGCGGTCAAACATGCGCTGATAAAATCAAGAAGGACAATCAGGGATGAACGAACTCGATTTCAGCGGACAGCAGGTGCTGATCGTCGGCGGATCCAGCGGCATCGGCAACGGCATGGCGCAGGCGTTTCGTGCGCGCGGTGCACGCGTGCATGTGTGCGGTACGCGCGCGAAGGCCAGCGACTATTCCATCGATGAGGGCTCCGATCTCGACGGGCTCGGCTACAGCCAGCTGGATGTCAGCAGTGCATCGGCGATCGAGGCGTTCGATCCGAAACTCGACCGGGTCGATGTGCTGATCCTCGCGCAGGGTGCGGTGATCTATCGCCGCGGCGAATTCGAAATGGACGGCTTTCGCAAGGTGATGGAAGTCAACCTGATGAGCCTGATGGGCTGCGCGACGAAGTTTCATGCGCAGCTGAAAGCAAGCAACGGGCGCCTGATCATCGTCAGCTCGACCGCGGCCTATCACGCTACCAAGGGCAATCCATCCTACAATGCGTCGAAGACCGGTGCGGTTGGCCTCACGCGTACATTGGCGCAGGCATGGTCGGAAGACGGCATTCGCGTCAACGGTATCGCGCCGGGGCTCGTTGACACCAAGATGACAAGGGTCACGACCGCCAATCCGAAGCGGCTGGAAGGCGCGATTGCGCGGATCCCGCTACAGCGTCTCGGCACGCCTGCCGATATGGCTGGCGCCGCATTGTTCCTGGCGTCGCCGCTGTCATCCTATGTTTGCGGTCACACGCTGGTCGTCGATGGCGGTTTGATTCTTTAAAATCATCGCATCCGTATCCTGACGGAACCAGTACTGGCTTCAGGCATTACACCGGCGAGAATTTCCTCACGGAGTAATGGACATGGACAAGGACCGTATTGCGGGCGCAACCAAGGATGCAGCCGGCAAGGTTGAAGGTGCGATCGGCCGAGCCACGGGCGACGAGCGGACTGAAGCCTCGGGCCGCGCGCGCGAAGCGGCGGGCACCGTGCAGAACCTGTACGGTCAGGCGAAGGACGCCGTGCGCGATGCATCGGAAGCCGCCACCAGCTACGCCAAGGATGCGCTCGATAGCGACGTCTATCGCGACGGCACGCAGGCGATCTCCGACAAGGTCCGCGACAATCCGCTGGGCTCGCTGCTGATCGCAGGCGGTATCGGCTTTGCGCTGGCGATGCTGATGACGCGTCCACCGCGTCGTCGTCCGAACCGTTTCGGCTATTGATTGCGTATCGCGGCTGAGTAACAGGCGCCGCAGAAGCATCAGCAGCCGTGTTCGAGAAAACGTTCTTGAAAATATCAAAGAGCAAAATCCCTCATCCTGAAAAGGCTGAGGGATTTTTTTATCGCTGGGTTTTCGCGCGGTTAGCGCGTGAAGAAACCGGAGGGGGCGGAGGCGGCGGGGCCGACATTGACCGGCGGGCGCGGACCGGGTGCCTGGGCCGGGCGGGGGCGCTGCGGCGCCAACTGGACGGGCGCGCGGCGCGGCTCGTCGAACCCGAAGAAGCTACCGAAGGATGACGGAGTTTCGGTGGCGATGACGGGCTTCGGCTTTTTCTTCGGCGCGGTCGGCGGCGCCGTGACGGGAACAACGCCATCCGGTCCGGTCGCCGCAGCAGTTGTGCCGCTGGTGCCTGATGTGGCCGGGGTAACCGCGGCCACGGGCACATCGCCCTTGGCCTGTTCGCGGCCGATCTCGCGGCGCGGCCAGGCGAAGTCATCGGCGCGGCCGGCGGGTGCGGCGAGCGGCTCGCCCTTCACCAGCACGCGTGCCACCAGCGCATCGACACTCACCGGTTTGACGCCGGGGCCGCCGAGCAGCTGATCGGTGCCGACGGAGGAGGCGACGAGCGGCACGATGGGCCCGGCCAGCGGACGCGGCGGCGGCGCGCCGGGCACGGCATTGAGGTCGGGCGTCGCAGGCTCGCTCGGCAGCGCGATCGGCGCGGAGCGGCCGGAGAGCAAGCGGGTAATCTCGCGCTCGACGTAATGCGCCATCTTGCGGGCGCCGGCCTTGGTGAAATAGACGCCGTCGGCCGAGCGCAGTCGGCGGATCTGGCCTTCGAAATCCGGGCCCTGCTGCAGGAAGCGGCCGGCTTCATCGACGAAGCCGTCCCAGATATCGACATAGGTGATGCCAGCCTTGGTCGCGGCGTCGCGATACAGGTTGTCGAGATAGAGCATGTCGGAGGTCGCCTTGGTGCCGCGCACCGCCGGCAGGCCGACCCACAGTACTGGCACGCCCTTCGCCTTCACGACATTGATCATCTCCTCGATCTTCTTCGAGTAGAGCTCGCCCCAGCGCTCGTCGCGGAAATCGACCATGCCGCCGGTGCGTGCGCCGCGTTCGGTGACGATCGAGCCGGGATCGGGAATGTCCGCATCGTCAGCTTCCGGTTCCGCCGGCTTGTCGCCGGGCTTCACTTCGGCGGCGCTGTCTTTCTTTTCGTCCTTCTTGGCGCTCTTCTTCTCGACGGCCTTGTCGGGCTCGCGGATCGCGACACGGTCATTGAGGCCGAGCATGACGACGATGGCATCGGGCTTCTCGGTGGCGAGAATGCCCTTGGCCGCCGCTGCCCAATCCGCAGGATCGCCCTTCGGTTGATAGCGCAGCAGGCCGGAGACGGTCTTGTGCTTGCGGATCACGCCCATATCGGGCTGTTCGGCATAGGCGTCCTCGAGGCCGTAAGCGAGCCAGTCGGCCATGCTGTCGCCGAGCACCAGCACGTTGCGCTCGGCCGGGGCATCGCGTTTTTCCGGCGACGGTGCGCGCGAATAGTCCTCGCGTGGAGCGGCCCGCTTCGGCGCCTGTTGTTGCTGGAACGGCGCGAAAAACGGACTGTCATTGCCGCCGCCGAACCAGCCGAAGCCGCCACCGCCGCCTTGCGGCACATTGCGCTGCGGACGCGGCGGCGGTTGCTGCGGACCGCCGAAACCGAAAAATTGCGCCGACGCGGGAGCCACGATGCCGATCAGCAGGCCCAATGCCACGGCGAGCACCATCAGCGTGCCCTTTTCGGCACGCCAGTGGTCGATCCGCCATCTCGGCATATTGGGCTTCTGTGACATGCGCCTCGACCGCAATCGCAGGGTCCGCAGACCCGGGTTCCCCAAGGAACCTATTCAACGGACATACTACCGGATTCGGGCCGCAAGCGGGCAGCCGCGATTCCGCCATCAAGCGCCGCCCGGCGTTAACGTCAAGCAAATCCCGGAACTTTCATAGCGTTTTCGAGCGAAGTGGCTTCCGGTTCGCGTGAAGAAAAACGCGTCCCACCAAAAAGATAGAGGCAGGGTGAACGCCGGACGGCCTGGATTACTTCCAGAGCCCTAAAGACTGCCATTTCGCCGGCGGAATCGCCGTGCCCGTCTTGTAGGTGAAATCCAGCACCGTCTTGTGGTCCGGCGTCGCCTTGCAGGTGAAGGCGACCTGCATCCATTTGCCGCCTGCGCGATAGGCGCCGCCCTTGGCGATCAGCGTATTGCCGAGATGCTGGGGCGGTATCAGCGCGTCGGATTTGGCGCGCTCGACGCGCGGGCCGCCCTTGCTGATCCGGCGCATGGCCTCGAAGTCGCAGACCTGTTCCAGCCGGGTCTTGGGATCGAGCTTGCCGAGGGCCGCCATGAAGCGGGCATCGCTGGCATGGGCCTGTGGGACGAACGCCACGAGGCCGAGCGGAAGAAGCAGGAATTTCATGCGGGGAGAGACAACACGTTTGGAAGGACGAACCGGCGAGACGACATCCGCTTAGCGTGTCCGGAGGTTGCTGGCTACCCACCCTGAGATGCGCCGCGCGTCCGGTCGCGCTGTGCGAGTCTTTGTATTGTTTTGGATGACGTCATGTTCCGGATGATGCGCGCACGCGTCGTCTGTCCCGCGCCCCGGCGAACTGAATGCCATTCATGCTTTTGGGGAGGGAAATGGCCGTACTCAGTCCGCATTTCTGGCACTGTTGACCGCAGAGGCTGGTCATGACTTCGACCATGAGAAGCTTGACCCGGACGAATGGCTCGAGGCTATGATTGCGAGCTTCGATGGCGACGAGAAGCCACTTGCTTCGGCGATCGAGCGTCTGTTGACCAATTGAAGTTCGAGCCGCCGGGCCAGAGGCTGACGACAAGAAAAAGGGCTCCGACACATAAGTGCGGAGCCCTTCAAACTGTGGCGATGTTGATGCCCTTACCTCGGCAGCGTCGTGCTTCCCATCAGCGCCTGATCGATGGCGCGGGCGCACAGGCGACCTTCACGGATCGCCCAGACCACCAGTGACTGGCCGCGGCGCATGTCGCCGGCGGAGAATACCTTCGGCAGCGAGGTCGCGAAGTCGGTCGTCGCGGCGCGAACGTTACCGCGCTGGTCGAGGTCGACGCCGAGGGTCTTCAGCATGCCTTCATGGACGGGATGGACGAAGCCCATCGCCAGCAGCACGAGGTCGGCCTGCAGCGAAAATTCCGAGCCGGGGATCGGCTTGAACTTGTCGTCGACCTGCACGCAGTTCAGCTTAGTGACCTTGCCGTCCACGCCTTCGAAGCTTTGCGTCAGCACGGCGAATTCGCGCTTGGCGCCTTCGGCCTGGCTCGATGAGGTCCGCATCTTCAGCGGCCAGTTCGGCCAGGTCAGGCCCTTGTTCTCATGCTCCGGCGGAGCCGGCATGATTTCGAGCTGGGTCACGGACAGCGCGCCCTGACGCAGCGAGGTGCCGATGCAGTCGGAGCCGGTGTCGCCGCCGCCGATGACGACGACATGCTTGCCGCCGGCGAGAATCTCTTTCACGTCGCCGAGCGGCTCGTTGGCGACGCGGCGGTTCTGCTGCGGCAGGAAATCCATCGCGAAATGGATGCCGTCGAATTCGCGGCCGGGGATCGGCAGGTCGCGGCCATGCTCGGCACCGCCGGTCAGCGCGATCGCCTCATATTCCTTGAGCAGTTCGGCGGGATCGATGGCGCCGGGCGACGTACCGCCAACAGCCTTGCCGTAATGGAAGGTGACGCCTTCACCTTCCATCTGCGCGACGCGCCGATCGATGATGTGCTTTTCCATCTTGAAGTCGGGAATGCCGTAACGCATCAAGCCGCCGGCCTTGGCGAACTTCTCATAGACATGGACGTCGTGTCCGGCACGGGCGAGCTGCTGCGCGCAGGCCATGCCGGCGGGACCTGAGCCGATCACGGCGACCTTGCGGCCGGTCTTCACGGCGGAGACCTGCGGCTTCAGCCAGCCATTGTCCCATGCCTTGTCGACGATGGCGCATTCGATGGTCTTGATGGTGACCGGGTTGTCATCGATGTTCAGCGTGCACGACGCTTCGCACGGTGCCGGGCAGATGCGGCCGGTGAATTCCGGGAAGTTGTTGGTCGAGTGCAGGTTGCGCGAGGCTTCTTCCCAGTTGCCGGTATAGACGAGGTCGTTCCAGTCCGGGATCTGGTTGTTGACCGGGCAGCCGGGCGTGCCGGGCTGAACCGAGCCGGTGCCGTGGCAATAGGGAATGCCGCAATTCATGCAGCGCGCGGCCTGATCGCGGGTGTCTTTCTCGCTGAGCGGAATGACGAACTCGCTATAGCCCTTCAGGCGCTCGGCAACCGGCGCATATTTGCGGTCGTGACGATCGATTTCCAGAAAACCCGTGATCTTGCCCATTACAACTGACGCCTCTGCAGTCTGTCCCACCATCATCCCGAGCGTTACGCATTGGCGCGCCTCGAAGGATGATTTGCTTGTTTCGATCTCCATCCCCGCCGCCCTTTGGGCGGCGGTTCAGTCCGTGTCCTAGGCGCCGATCGCGATCTGCGGTTCGGCCTCGGCGCCTTTCGCTTTCAACTCGCGCAGCGCACGGCGGTACTCGACCGGCATCACCTTGCGGAATTTCGGCAACCAGGTTTTCCAGTCCGCGAGGATCATTGCGGCCTTGGCCGAGCCGGCATATTTCGCGTGACGCGTGATCAGCACATGCAGGCGCTCGATATCGGAGTCGAGCAGGTTGGCGAACACGTCGACCTTGCCATGGGCTTCGAGATCGCCGGAGTGGTGATAGGTATTCTCGGCAATCATCTCTTCCGAGAGGACGGGCTCGAGCTCGACCATCGCCATGTTGCACAGCTTGGGGAAGTCGCCGGTTTCGTCGAGCACGTAAGCCACGCCGCCGGACATGCCGGCCGCGAAGTTACGGCCGGTCTTGCCCAGCACCACGACGATGCCGCCGGTCATGTATTCGCAGCAGTGATCGCCGGCGCCTTCGACGACGGCCACCGCACCGGAGTTACGCACGGCGAAGCGTTCGCCGGCGACGCCGCGGAAGTAGCATTCGCCCTCGATCGCGCCATACATCACGGTGTTGCCGACGATGATCGACTCTTCCGGAACGATGGCGGAATGAGCCGGCGGACGCACGATGATCTTGCCGCCCGAGAGGCCCTTGCCGACATAGTCGTTGCCTTCGCCTTCGAGATCGAAAGTGATGCCCTTGCACAGCCAGGCGCCGAAGGCCTGACCGGCGGTACCCTTCAGCGACACCTTGATGGTGTCGTCCGGCAGGCCGGCATGGCCGTAGATCTTGGCCACCGAGCCCGCCAGCATGGCGCCGGCCGAACGGTTGGTGCTGTTGATCTTGATGTCGATCTTCACCGGCGCGCCGCGGTCGAGCGCGGGCTGCGCCTGCTTGATCAATTCGCGATCGAGCACGGCTTCCAGGTGATGGTCCTGATCCTCGGTGTGATAGATCTTCTGGCCGGGCAGTTCGGGCTGGCGCACGAACAGCTTGGAGAAGTCGAGACCCTTGGCCTTCCAGTGCGACACGAGGGCCGACTGGTCGAGCATCTGCACCTGGCCGACCATCTCGTCGAAGGTGCGATAGCCGAGCTGCGCCATGATCTCGCGAACTTCCTCGGCGACGAAGAAGAAGTAGTTGATCACGTGCTCGGGCTGGCCGGTGAAGCGCTTGCGCAGGACGGGATCCTGGGTGGCGACGCCGACCGGGCAGGTGTTGAGATGGCACTTGCGCATCATGATGCAGCCAGCAGCAATCAAGGGCGCGGTGGCGAAGCCGAACTCATCGGCCCCCAGCAGCGCACCGATGACCACGTCACGGCCGGTGCGGAAGCCGCCGTCGACCTGGACAATGATGCGGCTACGCAGCCGTTCGCGCACCAGGGTCTGATGGGTTTCGGCGAGGCCGATTTCCCACGGCGAACCCGCATGCTTGATCGAGGTCAGCGGCGAAGCGCCGGTGCCGCCTTCGAAGCCGGCGATGGTGACATGATCCGCGCGCGCCTTGGCGACGCCCGCGGCGACCGTGCCGACGCCGATTTCCGACACCAGCTTGACCGAGACCTGACCCGTCGGATTGACGTTCTTGAGGTCGTAGATCAGCTGCGCGATGTCTTCGATCGAATAGATGTCGTGATGCGGCGGCGGCGAGATCAGGCCGACGCCCGGCGTCGAGTGGCGCACGGCGGCAATCGTCGCGTCGACCTTGTGGCCGGGCAACTGACCGCCTTCGCCGGGCTTTGCGCCCTGCGCCATCTTGATCTGCATCATGTCGGAATTGACGAGATATTCCGTGGTGACGCCGAACCGTCCCGACGCGACCTGCTTGATCGCGGAGCGCATGCTGTCGCCATTCGGCATCGGCTTGTAGCGATCCGACTCCTCGCCGCCTTCGCCTGTGTTCGACTTGCCGCCGATCCGGTTCATGGCGATGGCCAGCGTGGTATGCGCCTCGCGCGAGATCGAACCGTAGGACATGGCGCCGGTCGCAAAGCGCTTGACGATGTCCGCGGCGGATTCGACTTCCTCGAGCGGCACAGGCTTGCGCTTCTCGTCCTCGGCACTCTTGATCTTGAACAACCCGCGCAGTGTCAGCAGACGCTCGGACTGTTCGTTGAGGATCTTGGCGAAGGCCCTGTAGCGATCCTGCGAATTGCCGCGCACG
Source organism: Tardiphaga sp. GW822-FHT04G09 (assembly GCF_058800725.1). Classification (NCBI taxonomy): domain Bacteria; kingdom Pseudomonadati; phylum Pseudomonadota; class Alphaproteobacteria; order Hyphomicrobiales; family Nitrobacteraceae; genus Tardiphaga; species Tardiphaga sp. GW822-FHT04G09. The sequence goes on from NZ_JBXAMO010000018.1 coordinate 87,445, forward strand.
GCATGCTGCAGCAGCGATACCGACTCGGCGTTCCAGGCATGGTCTTCACCACGGCTGCGATAGGCGTATTCGCCGCCGACATCGAGGGCGGTCTTGTAGATCTGGATCTCGCCGAACGCCTCGTTGTGGCGACGCACGGTCTCCTCGGCGATTTCGGCGAGGCCGACGCCTTCGATCTTGGTGTGGGTGCCCGTAAAGTACTTGGTGACGAATTCCTGACGCAGGCCGACGGCGTCGAAGATCTGCGCGCCGCAATAGGACTGGTAGGTCGAGATGCCCATCTTCGACATGACCTTGAGCAGGCCCTTGCCGATCGACTTGATGAAGCGCTTGACGATTTCATAGTCGTCGAGCTGCACCGGCAGCCGGTCCTTCATGGCGATGATGGATTCGAAGGCCAGATACGGGTTGATCGCTTCCGCGCCATAGCCGGCGAGGCAGGCGAAGTGATGCACTTCGCGCGGTTCGCCGGATTCGACGACGAGGCCCACCGAGGTGCGCAAACCCGTGCGGATCAGGTGGTGATGCACCGAGGCGCAGGCCAGCAGCGACGGGATCGGAATGCGATCCGAGCCGGCCATGCGGTCCGACAGGATGATGATGTTGACGCCTTCGCGCACGGCAGCTTCCGCGCGGGCGCAGAGTTCGTCCAGCACCTGCTCCATGCCCGCCGCGCCGAAACCGGCATGGAAGGTGGTGTCGAGGGTGCGCGAAACGAAGTGCGACTCGGCGACATCCGTGATCGAGCGGATCTTTTCGAGATCCTGGTCGGTCAGGATCGGCTGACGCACTTCAAGGCGCTTGGTGGTGGCGACGCCCTGCAGGTCGAACAGGTTCGGCCGCGGTCCGATGATCGAGACGAGGCTCATGACGAGCTCTTCGCGGATCGGATCGATCGGCGGGTTGGTCACCTGCGCGAAGTTCTGCTTGAAATATGTGAACAGCGGCTTCGGCTTGCTCGACAGCGCCGAGATCGGCGTGTCGGTGCCCATGGAGCCCGACGCTTCCTCGCCCTGCGACGCCATCGGCGTCAGCAGGATGGTGACGTCTTCCTGGGTGTAGCCGAAGGCCTGCTGGCGATCGAGCAGCGGCAGGTTGGAGCGCTGGCCCTTGGCCGGCGCGTCCGGCAGCTCTTCCAGAACGATCTGGGTGTGTTCGAGCCACTCGCTGTACGGATGGCTTGCGGCCAGCGTCGCCTTGATCTCGTCATCGGGAATCAGACGGCCCTGGACGAGATCGACCAGCAGCATCTTGCCGGGCTGCAGGCGCCACTTGGTGACGATATCTTCTTCCGGAATTGCCAGCACGCCCATTTCGGACGCCATCACGATGCGGTCGTCCTTGGTGACGAGATAACGTGCGGGGCGCAGACCGTTACGGTCCAGCGTCGCGCCGATCTGGCGACCGTCGGTGAAGGCGAGCGCGGCAGGACCGTCCCACGGTTCCATCATCGCGGCGTGATATTCGTAGAAGGCGCGGCGCTGCTCATCCATCAAGGGATTGCCGGCCCAGGCTTCCGGAATCATCATCATCACGGCGTGAGGCAGCGAGTAGCCGCCCTGCACCAGGAATTCGAGCGCGTTATCGAAGCAGGCGGTGTCGGACTGGCCTTCATAGGAGATCGGCCACAGACGGCTGATGTCCTTGCCATACAGCTCGGACTCGATGGAGGCCTGACGCGCCGCCATCCAGTTGACGTTGCCGCGCAGCGTGTTGATTTCGCCGTTATGCGCGACCATGCGGTAGGGATGCGCCAGCGACCAGGTTGGGAACGTGTTGGTCGAGAAGCGCTGATGCACCAGCGCCAGCGCGCTTTCGAAGTCCTCTTCGTGCAGATCGGCATAGTAGCTGCCGAGCTGGTCGGCGAGGAACATGCCCTTGTAGATGATCGTGCGGCACGACATAGAGCACGGGTAATAGCCCGCGAGGCCGCGCTCGCGGCGCTGATAGATCGCCTGCGAGATCGACTTGCGGAGGATGTAGAGACGGCGCTCGAACTCGTCCTCGTCGGCGATCTTGGCTTTGCCGATGCCGATGAAGACCTGCATGTTGGCGGGCTCGGTTGGCTTCACGCTCTCGCCGAGCGACGAATTGTCCGTCGGCACGTCGCGCCAGCCGAGCAGCTTCAGGCCTTCGGCCTTGATCTGATCACCGATGATGCCCTGAATAACTTTCCGCCACGCGGTATCACGCGGCATGAACAGCGCGCCGATGGCGTATTGGCCCGGCGCGGGCAGGCTGAAGCCGAGTTCCGATGCCTTGCGCGTGAAGAACTTGTGCGGGATCTGCACCAGAATACCGGCGCCGTCGCCAAAACGCGGATCCGCGCCGGTCGCACCCCGGTGTTCGAGGTTGCAGAGGATGTTGATCGCGTCAGACACGATCTGATGCGACTTGTGACCCTTGATGTTGGCGATGAAGCCGACGCCGCAGGCATCCTTCTCCTGCGACGGGTCATAGAGGCCCAGCGCCGGCGGACGGTAGGTATGGAGTTCCGGTTTGATGGCGGTGTCTTTCACGTGAGCCGATTTGATAGCCGGGGCCGCCGAATGCGTGCCGGTTTCGATCAATTGGCGCTCGTGCTCTGATCCGCTCATCTTCGTCCTCTCAACCCCAACCGGGGTTCTGCCACCCTCGTCGGCGCACTTTTGGCGCAAGCGGAACCCTAAGGGTCACCGCTCGCGCATAGCGCGCCTCGATTTCAGAATTCAGACTGGTGGTGCCCGTCGTCCCCGGCGGCCGCCCCATGTCTTGCCTATAAGGATCCTGCCTTATTCGGCTCGCGTCGTAGCAGGCGTGTTTTTGGTCGCGACGCCTGCTTATGTTGCAAACCCTGTGCCGGATTTGCCACCAAAAATTGCGACAGTGATGCTGTCCTAACCAAGACTTTGCCAAATTTTTATCTAGCACACAAGCGCGTGTGAGTCCGTCGTCGCATGGCAACAACGCATGCCAAATCGTCCATGCCGCGAAGACACATTCAGGCGGGTGGTGCCGTGATCCGGCCCAAGGCCGGCCAAAGGCTGGCCCAAGGGCTGCCGGATTCAGCGGTGAGGTTGCGCATTGTCCGTTAACGCTTGTGGCGGCGCTGGTTGCTGTGGCGGGACGGACGAGAGCGTGAGGTTCAGGGTGCTGAACACACTCCGGGCGCGGGGGCGTCGAAGGAGCATGCAATGAAGGTACTTGTGGGATGTCTGGCCTCGGCCGGGCTGTTGCTGGCGAGTGGCGCTGCACAGGCACAGGCACTGCCGCCGATGCGCGGCGACGTTGCCGCCGTGGCGCGCGTATCGGATGTCGGCGGTCCCTATGCGGCCATGCCGCCGGTGGAATATGCGGAGCCGCGGCCCTATGGCGTCTTGCGCCGCGGCTATGATCTGGCGGTGCTGCCGCTGCGGGAGGTCTATTCGATCCTGCGCGAAGCCGGCTTCTCCGCTCTCGGCATGCCCCAGCAGCGCGGCCTCATCTACACAGTGTCGGCCATCGACCTCGACGGCGAGGATGGCCGGCTGGTGATCGATGCGCGGAGTGGACGCATCCTGCGCTTCATCCCGGCCTATCGCATGGGCGACCGGATGAGCGAGGAAATCGACACACGTTACGGCCCGCAGGGCGCAGTACCGACCCTGCCGCAATATCGCCGTCCGCCGTTCACGGCCGGGACGGCAACACCCGCGCCGAAAGTTGCCAGCCGTGCAACGAGCGTGCCGCTGCCGAAGCGGCCGCCGGTGCGCGCGGTCGCGGCGCCGGCGAAGCCTGTGGCTCCGGCCGAAACCAGGCCCGTCGCCGTCAAGCCACCCGAAACGCCGCCGGCCGCAGCACCGGTGCAGCAGTCGGCCGTGACGGAGCAGAAGCCGGCCGAGACGAAACCGCCGGAAACGTCCGGCACCGCACCGGCAACACCGGCTGCGCCCGAGAAGAAGGACACTGCCGCACCGACGGTCGCTCCGCCGGCAATAGAAGCAAAGCCCGCGACGCCGCCTGCTGCAGAAACGCCGCCGCCTGCCCAGGGGCTGGAATAGTCGGCGATGAAGCCAATGGCTTTCCTCCCCACGCGAGAGCGGGGGAGGGACCAGGAAGCAACCATCGTCAAATAACAAAACGCCCCGGATTGCTCCGGGGCGTTTCGCATACAGCTACACTTACTTTACAAAGTCCCGCTTACGCGGCGACTTTCTCGGCCGAGCCGTCGACCACCTGCGGCGCGCTGACGGCGCTGGTGGAAATCGGAATGCTGCGTGGCTTCTTGGCTTCCGGAATCTCGCGAACGAGATCCACGTGGAGCAGGCCGTTCTCGAGCGAGGCGTTCTTCACCTGCACGAAGTCGGCAAGCTGGAAGGCGCGTTCGAAGGCACGGGCGGCAATGCCGCGATAGAGTACCTCGGCCTTGCTGCCGTTTTCGTTGGCGGCTTTCTCGCCCTTGATCGTCAGCGTATTTTCCTTCGCGACGATGGAGAGCTCGTTCTGCGCGAAGCCGGAAACGGCTACGCTGATGCGGTATTCGTTCTCGCCGGTGCGTTCGATATTATAGGGCGGATAGCCCGGCGCTGCGTCACCTGTGGTCTGATCCAGCAGATTGAACAGGCGGTCGAAGCCGACGGTGGAACGATAAAACGGGGTGAGATCATAGCTACGCATTCGGTAGTCCTCCATTGAGCGACTGTTGCAATAACCCGCCCGCCATAGGGCCGGGCTTTCGTGTCATGCAGCCTAGAGAGGCCTGCACGAAACTGATATGGGAGGGGTCTGGCGGCTCGCAAGGGGGGCCGAAAGATTCGCGCTGATCTGTCTCCCGCCCTTGAAATCCCGCGTTTTTCGCCTAGCCGGTCCCCCGCCATGACGCTTGTCTCGATTCCCGCCAACCCTGTTCCCGAGGGTGCCGTGTCCGGCACCATCAAGACGCCGGACGGCGTCGACCTGCGCTTTGCGCGCTGGGCGCCGACCACCGGGCGCAAGGGCACGGTCTGCGTGTTCAGCGGGCGCGGCGAATATATCGAGAAGTATTTCGAGACCGTGCGCGACCTGCGCGACCGCGGTTTTGCGGTGGCGATGATCGACTGGCGCGGGCAGGGCCATTCGTCTCGGCAGTTGCGGGATGGCCGCAAGGGATATGTGCGCAGTTTCTCCGATTTCGAGATCGACGTCGAAAGTTTCGTGCAGCAGGTGGTGATGCCGGATTGTCCGCCACCTTACTTCGCGCTGGCTCATTCGATGGGCGGCGCGGTGATGCTGCGCGTGGCGCATTCCGGCAAGCGCTGGTTCGACCGCATGGTGCTGTCGGCGCCGATGATCGATCTGCCCGGCCGCTCGACCTCGTTGCCGGCGCGCCTGTTGCTGCGCGTGATGCGCTTTACCGGGCAGGGCGGCAACTACATTCCCGGCGGCAATGGCGAACTGGTCGGCACCGCGTCATTCCCCAACAACAAACTGACCAGCGATCCCGTGCGCTATGCGCGCAATGCGGCGATTCTCGAAGAGGATCCGACACTCGGCATCGGCTCGCCCACGGTGGCCTGGGCCGATACGGCGATCCGCGGGATGCACGGCTTTCGCGAGGCCAGCTATCCCGTGAAGATCCGTCAGCCGATCCTGATGCTGGCTGCCAGCAGCGATCAGGTGGTGTCGACGCCGGCCATCGAGGAATTCGCCTATCATCTGCGTGCCGGCTCGCATCTGGTGATCGCCGGCTCCCGCCACGAGATTCTGCAGGAGCAGAATCGCTACCGGCAGCAGTTCTGGGCGGCGTTCGACGCATTCGTGCCGGGCACGCCTCTGTTCAAATAGTGAAGGACACTGCATGCTCGGTATCCACGGCCTCTGGCTCTTCATCCTGTCCGGCATCCTGCTCAACATCACGCCGGGACCGGACACGGCCTATATCGTCGGGCGCAGCGTGCAGATGGGCTGGCGCGGCGGCGTGGCGGGGGCACTGGGGATCAGTGCGGGATGTCTGGTCCATGTGTTCGCCGCGGCAGTCGGACTGTCGGCGTTGCTGGCGGCATCGTCCTACGCCTTCACTGCGGTCAAATGGATCGGCGCGGCCTATCTGCTCTATACCGGCTTCCAGATGCTGCGGGCGCGGGCGTCAGTGGCGACGGATGACCTTGCCGAAAGGGCGCCGCTATCGCTGCGGCAGGTGTTCCGGCAGGGCGTCTTCACCAATGCGCTGAACCCGAAAGTGGCGCTGTTCTTTCTCGCCTTCCTGCCGCAATTCGTCGACGTGGATGCGCCCAGCAAGGCGCTGGCCTTCATCGTACTGGGGCTGATCTTCATCAGCACGGGCACGATCTGGGGGCTTGGCACGGCCATTGTCGCGGCCAAGGCCGCCAGCCGCGTCCGGCAATCCAGTCAGGCGATGGTCTGGATCAACCGCGCGCTGGGTGGCGTGTTCATCTATCTCGGCATCCGCGTGGCAATGCTGGAGGCGCGTTAAGCGGAGGACGGTAGAGCGTCTTCGCGAAACCCATCACTGTCATGTTTCTTGATGGATGGGTTTCGCTGCGCTCTGCCCATCCTACTTCAGCACCGTGAAGGTCGCGGTGACGGCAAGATAGATGCCGAGCAGCAGCATCGCGATCAGGAACCAGCGGCGGAACTGCTCGGGCTCCATGCGATCGCGCACCGCCTGACCGATGAACATGCCGGCAAAAGCGGTGATCATCGCGACGATGCCGGGCACCGCCGTGGCGGCGGTGAGCAAGCCGGCGCTGCTGAGGTTGAAGGCCTGAGCCATCGTGGCGACGGTGAAGTACAGGCCGAGCGCCTGCACCAGCTCGTTCTTCTCCATGCCGATCGATTGCATGAACGGCATCGACGGAATGACCTGCACCCCGGTGGCGGCGGAGACCACGCCGGTCAGCAGGCCGGCGATGCCGCCGACCCATTTCTCGTTTTGCGGTGGCGTCTTGAACTGGAATTTCACCAGCGTCACCACGGCATAGATCACCAGCAGGACGCCGAGCACGATCGAACCATATTTGGCATAGGGACCGGTCATCAGGCTGCCGCACAGCCAGATGGTGATCGCGGTGCCGAGCAGCAGCGGCCACAGCCGGCGGATGATGTCGCGCAGATAGGGACCGACAAAGGTCTGCCAGATATTGGTGACGATGGCGGGGACGATGACGATGGTCAGCGCCTGCACCGGCGTCATGGTCACCGCCAGCAGGCCCATCGACACGGTGGGCAGGCCGAGGCCGATGACGCCTTTGACGAAGCCGGCGAGCGCAAAAACAGCAGCAATCAGAATGAGCATGGAATCGATCATGTGCGGCAGATTGACCGATCGGCGCGGCCGGCACAATGTGAAGGTTACGGAGATTGCCTTCGGCTGTAGCGAAGGCTGGAGGGCCAAGGATGCATGCCGATCTGGTCGATCTCAAACTCTTCGTGGCGGTCGCCGAAGCGCGCAGCATCACCGGCGGCGCAAATGCGGCCAATCTGGCGCTGGCCTCGGCAAGCGCCCGGATCAAGGGCCTGGAAGCGACGGTCGGTGTGCCGCTGCTGAAACGGGGCCGACGCGGCGTCACGCTGACGACCGCCGGCGAAAGCCTGCTCGGCCACGCCCGCATCATCCTGCAGAATATCGAGACCATGCGCGGCGACATGGCCGCCTATGCCAATGGCATGAAGGCCAGTGTGTCGATGCTGGCCAATACAGTGGGTCTGTCCGAACATCTGCCGAAGGCGCTGGCAAGTTTCCTGCGCGAGCACCCCAATGTCAGTCTTGAGGTCGAGGAGCGCGAGAGCGCCGATATCGCCCAGGCGATCGCCGCGGGCATCGCCGATTTCGGCTTCGCCGCCGAGCATACGCTGCCGGACAGCCTTGAACGCTTCACTTTCAACGAAGACCGCCTGATGCTGGTGACGGCGCCGCGCAGCGATCTGGCCGGCCGGCGTCACATCGATTTCCATGAGATCATCGACCGCGACTTTGTCGGGCTGACCAATGCGACCGCGCTGCAGAACCACATCGGCAAATATGCGGCGCAGCTCGGCGCGCGGCTGCGCTATCGGGCACAGATGCGGGATTTCGATGCGATGTGCCAGATGGCGGCGGCGGGCGTCGGGATCGCCATCGTGCCGGAGGTCGCCGCGCGGCGCTGCGCACGGTCAACAGCGCTGGCGCTGATCCGGATTCGCGATCCCTGGGCGAACCGCAAGCTGGCGATCTGCTTTCGCAGCCTGAAGACGTTATCCCGTCCCGCGCAGCAGATGATCGAGCATTTGCGAACCGCAGCGCGGGCGTAGCAGTGCCCGATCAGGCGTTCAGGATCTTCAGCGCGGCCTCATGCACGCGCGGGTCGCCGGCAGCGACGATGCGGCCGCCATTCTGCGCGGGCTTGCCCTCCCAGGTGGTCACCACGCCGCCGGCACCGGTGATGATCGGGATCAGCGCTGCGATATCGTAGGGCTTCAGCTCGGTCTCGATGACGAGATCGAGATGGCCCGCGGCGAGCATGCAATAGGAATAGCAATCGCCGCCGTAGCGCGTCAGCCGGACGTCTTTTTCGACGTCGTGAAACTTCGCGCGATCGGCATCGCCCATCAGCCGCGGGCTGGTGGTGAACAGCGTCGCATCCGTCAGCGAGGCGCAGCGCCGGACGGCCAATTTGCGGCTGGTGTTGTTGGCGCCCTGGTAGCGCGCCGAGCCGCTGTCACCGCTGAAGCGTTCGCCGATATAGGGCTGGTGCATCATGCCATAGACCGGTGTGCCCCGATGCAGCAGCGCAATCAGCGTGCCCCAGATCGGAAAGCCGGAGATGAAGGATTTGGTGCCGTCGATCGGGTCGAGGACCCAGACATATTCAGCGTCTTCGCGCTCGGTGCCGAATTCCTCGCCGACAATACCGTGCTGCGGGAAGTTGGCCTTGATCAGCCGGCGCATTACCGCCTCGGCCGCGCGGTCGGCTTCCGTGACCGGGTCGAAATCGGCGCTGTTCTTGTTGTCGACGCTCAGCGAGGTGCGAAAGAACGGCAGGATGGTCTCGCCCGACGAGGTCGCAAGGCGACCAATGAAGGCGTTGAAGTCGATGACCGTCACGGAGAGGTCCTTTGTTGCGGCGGCTGAATGGGCGCGTGTCGCTTCCTATACAGGGCGGGAGAACGACCCGCATCTGCGCTGATCGAATTCCCTCTGCGATTCCCCTAAACCACAGCGCTGAATCGGGTTGCGATTTCCCTAAGATTTCTGATGTCCGACATCAGAAATTGGACAATGAAATGAACATAAAATCATTTCATAAATAGGTCAGATCTACTGTCGTTTTTGTATCATATTGATTTTGCTTACCAAAATTATGACGCCTATGCCTGAACGGTGCGATCACCATGCGAAATTTGCATGGAAATTTGCCCGAAAACTCTTGCACTTGGTGCGTCGCGGCTGCATATTGTTGCGGTGCGGTAGCGCTTGCGCTATCGCTGCCCTCCTTGGGCGTTTCCTCCCTAGACTTGGGCCGCTTGCTATCGCAAGCGGCCCTTTTTTCTTGTCGGAGGAGTTTTTGCATCAAGCGGCCCGACGTGGTCGCCGGCGATTGTCTTGTGTCACCTGACCTGTTGGTCGTCTGGCACCCCGACAGCTTCGGGCCCATGACGACGTCAGTCATCAAGCAAGACTTATTCGGCTGAGAACCTCAAGCCGGTGTCCACGTCGCGAAGGTTACTTCAGTGACGAGTTGATCTCGGTGAACTTGCCATTGAGGTTTGTGCCGAGGCCGTTGACGACGGCAATGATGGCCAGCGAGATGCCGGCGGCAATCAGCCCGTATTCGATCGCAGTCGCTCCCGATTCGTCCGACCAGAATTTCCTGATCATGCTCTTCATATTCTCTCCTGTCATGTTGCGCGGTTCCAATCCGCGGCATCACGCTGGTGGGAATAACCTAAAGTTGTATGAATCCCGACGGTAAAACCCCGCCCTATCTCTGCGTCCGACAATAAATGCCAATATGCCGCAGCAAATAAGCACCTATGACTCTGCGGTCACGGTTCCAAAATACCACATCTGATTGAGTTGACGGTTTGAGTCCGGGCAGGGCTTTCGGGCCCGGCCTATTCGGCAGCGGCCTGGAATGGACCGAGGCTGTCCAGCGGGATCGTGGCCAATGCATCCGCCAGGACGGTAAAATCGGCAGCAATCTGATCGAAGCGCGCGGTCCTCTCGCGGCGGCGCTCATCCATATAGATCGCCCGGTTCAGCTCGATCTGGATAGCGTGCAGCCCGCTGGCCGGGTTGCCGTAATGCTCGGTAATGAAGCCGCCGGCATAGGGTTTGTTACGGCCCAGCGAATAGCCGAGGCCGCCGAACGTGTCTTCGACCACTTCGGCAAGGACGCTCGCGCAACTCGTGCCATAGCGGTCACCGACGACGACGTCCGGGCGGCGCGGCTCCTCGCGGGAAATTCCGATGGAGGGCATCGAGTGGCAATCCACCAGGATCACCGTGCCGAATGTCTGGTGCGCCTTGTTGATCAGGCGGCGCAGGGCGCGGTGGTACGGCTTGTACAGCGCCTCGATGCGGGTGAGGGCGTCATCGACGTCCAGTCGCTCACGGTAGATCTCCTGACCGTCGCCGACCACCCGGGGAATCGTGCCGAGGCCGCCGGCCACTCGCATCGAGCGGGTATTGGCAAAACTGGGCAGCCGGCCGTTGAACATCCGCGGATCGAGCTCGTAGGGCTCGCGATTAACGTCCACATAGGAGCGCGGAAAATGCACCCGGACCACCGGGAAGCCGCGATCGCTCAATCCGGCGATCAATTCGTCCATGAACGAATCTTCGGAGCGGCGCAGCGCCGTCACGTCGATCCGGGAGGCGCTCAGGAAGTCTGCCGGATAGACCGAGCCGGAATGCGGGGAATTGAAAATGATCGGGGCGCGCCAGTTGGCAGGCTCGACGATCTCGAAGGGAGGCGACAGCTCACCGTCAAACTGGGTCATCGTCGCGCATCGTCCCTGCAGCCACGTTCTTCGGTTTGCCCAGTCTGGCAGAAAACCGGCGCTTTGTGAGGCCGCATTGTCGATAACCGAAACAGGTCTGCCAAGTTAAAAACTTCCGCAGGCGTGACGATCACGAGAAATGCGCTCATTTGTTGTGTTTCACGGCGTTCTGGCGCACCATCTTGAGACGCTTATGCACAGCCTGCGCTGATCACCTTCACCCGAAATTTACCAGACCTCGGGCTTAGTGGGCGAACAGGTCCTCTCATTCGGGTTCGACGTCCAACCGCCATGCACAAAATCCTTCTCGCCGAAGACGACAACGACATGCGCCGCTTCCTGGTGAAGGCGTTGGAAAACGCCGGTTTTCAGGTGTCGCACCACGATAACGGGATGTCGGCCTATCAGAGACTCCGCGAGGAGCCCTTTGAAATGCTTCTGACGGATATCGTGATGCCGGAGATGGATGGGATCGAACTGGCGCGTCGCGCCAGCGAACTCGACCCCGACATCAAGATCATGTTCATCACCGGCTTTGCGGCTGTGGCGCTGAATTCGGACTCCGAAGCGCCGAAAAACGCCAAGGTGCTGGCCAAGCCGGTCCACCTGCGTGAATTGGTCAGCGAAGTGAACAAGATGCTGGCGGCCTGAGGGCGGCTGGCTTCCTTGCCGAATTTCTTGGATTTTCCTGCAAATGAGGCAAGGATTGCCCCTCCGGCGTCCTTGCTTGTCCGGGTTTGACCCGTTATAGACCCCACACCCGTAACGACCGGTTCTTAGGGCGCGTAGCTCAGCGGGAGAGCACTTCCTTGACATGGAAGGGGTCACAGGTTCGATCCCTGTCGCGCCCACCATCTAAAACCGCCGCCTGACCTCTCCGAAACCGCTGAATTGACGCCTTATGGGTTCGAAGAGGCGTTTCTTTCTCAAATGTCATGCTTCGTGACAGTTTTGTTTCGGAACCAGTCGTGTTCACGCCGTGACTCGGCTATAGCTCAATGGTCCAGGACTTTTCGACCGGAAGCTGATGCCAACGAAGACCCGGCCGGTAATCGGCGTGATCGGCAACGCGTATCGCATTGAGAACAGGTTCTCCGTCCAGGCGGTCGGAGAAAACAACCTTCGTGCGGTCGCCGAAGTGGCCAATGCCCTGCCGATGATGTTCGCCGGCACCCCCGACATCACAGATGTCGGTCAGGTGCTCGATCTGGTCGACGGCATCCTGCTCACCGGCGCGCGGGCCAACGTCCACCCGACCCGATTCGGCATGGAAGCGCATGTCCGTCACGAGCCCTACGATAATGGCCGTGATGCGGTGGCGCTGGCCATGATCGAGGCCTGTGTCACGCGCGGGGTCCCGATCTTTGGCATCTGTCGCGGACTGCAAGAGATGAACGTAGCGTTCGGCGGTTCGCTGCATCCCGAGATCCGCGAGATTCCCGGCCGTATCAATCATCGTATGCCCAGGCTCGAGAGTGGCGAGATCCATCCCGATCCGGCCGTCGTGTTCGCCGATCGCCACGAAGTGCATCTGACCAGCAACGGCACCTTTGCCAGCCTGTTGGGCCGCGAGACCATCACGGTGAATTCCCTGCATGGCCAGGGCATCGATATCCCCGGCAAGCGGGTGGTGATCGAGGGCGTTGCCGAGGACGGTACCATCGAGGCCATCCGCATTGCCGATGCACCGAGCTTTGCGCTCGGTGTGCAATGGCACGCGGAATATGACCCGCAGATCAATCCGATCAATCGCACGCTCTTTCAGGCTTTCGGCGAGGCGGTAGCCGCTCGCAGGTAGCGTGGTTTCTCAGGACTGCGGTCGCGCCGCTATCAGCAGGAATGCGCTGAGCGCTGCTGCGATACAAAGCGCCGCACCTCCGATCGTCGCTGCTGCAAATGCGCTAATTAGCGCCGGTCCCTTTGCCGCTATGACCGATCCGATCAGCGCCGTGACCACAAGGCCTCCAGTGCGTGCGACCGCGCTGTTGAAACCGGAGGCAGACCCCGTGTGACGCGCATCGACTGACATCAGTACGGCCGTGGTCAGAGGTGCAACGGCGCCGGCCATGCCAATGGCGATGACGATCATGGCGGGGAGAACGCCGGTCCAGTAGCTGGTGTAGGAACCGATGCGGAGCGCGAGTAAAAAACCCGTCGCGACAATCACCGGTCCCAGCGTCAGCATGATCCGTGGGCCGGTTCTGGCCGCGAGCGAACCGGCGAACGGTGATATCAAAGAGATGACAAGTGGCAAGGGCAGCAGCGCGGCACCGGCCTGTGTCGCCGTGTAGCCGGCGGCTTCGATCAGGAGATAAGGTATCAGGACGAACAGCCCACCGAGTGCGCCGTACAACAGGAATGTCAGCAGTGTCAGGCCGACGAAGCTGGCGGACCCGAACAGTGCAAGCGGCATCATTGCGCGTTCACCTTTGCGGCCTTCGACCCGCACGAACACAAGCAAGAGCAGGAGGCCTGCGGCAAGCACGACAGGCGTGAAACCCGCCCAATCATGTGACGTAGCTTCGGTCAGGCTCCAGGTGGTCAGTCCAAGTCCCGCAGTCGCGAGGATGGCACCGAAACTGTCGAGCGGTTGATCGCCGTCGTGTCGATCGCGGGGGATGCCAAGGCAGGCAAGCGCCATCGCCGCCAGGGCGATCGGCACATTGATGAGAAAGATGAGATGCCAGCTGCCGATGTCGATCAGCCATCCACCCAGCACAGGGCCGAGCGCGCCCGCTGCGGCACCGCTGGCAGCCCAGATGCCGATGGCGCGCCCCTTGGCTTCGCCGGAAAATGTCTGGCCGAGGATCGCCAGACTGTTCGGCATCAGCATCGCCGCGCTGACTCCCTGCAGAAAACGCGCGGCCAACAGCAAGCGCAGGCTGGGCGCCACAGCGCAGGCCAACGAGGCCAGCGCAAACAGGCCAACGCCCCAGATCAGAAGTCTGCGGCGACCGAAGCGGTCGCCTGCTGCACCGCCGAGCAAAAGAAGTGAACTAAGCGGCAATAGATAAGCGTTGATCACCCATTGCAGGTCGCCGGCATCGGCCTGAAAACTCGCTGCAATGGCAGGAAGTCCGACATTCACCACCGATCCGTCGATGAAGGCCAGGCTGGAGGCCAGGATCGTGGTAGCGATTACCAGGCGGGGATGGCTGATATCATCAATCTTTTCCGTGGCGCCCGCGGCGCCTGCGTCACAAAGTGCGTGCAGGGCGTTGCTCATGACCGGGTTGTACGGGGAACGGGAGCTCAGAACAAACTGTTGTCGTCCGATCGGGCAATTCCGTTTTGGCCCCGATTGTGCAAGCATCCCGGGCGGTCGCGCAAGGGCGCTCGGAAAGAGAGTCGTTCGGCGTGAGATCGGACTGTGTTGAGGAGAGGGACTATGAAACGAATTTTTCTGTTGGGAAGCATGATCGCCGCGGCGGTTTGCACGACGCAGGCGGGCGCTCAGGAGCTCACCGGCACGCTCAAGAAGATCAAGGACACCGGCGCCATCACCATCGGCTTCCGCGATTCTTCGGTGCCGTTCTCCTATCTCGACGACAATCAGAAGCCCGTCGGCTTCGCCATGGACATCTGCTACAAGATCGTCGATGCGGTGAAGAAAGAGCTGAAGAACGACAAGATCGAGATCAAGCTGAACCCGGTCACCTCGGCCACCCGTATTCCGCTGATTGCCAACGGCACCGTCGATCTCGAATGCGGCTCGACCACCAACAATGCCGATCGTCAGAAGCAGGTGTCCTTCACCAATACGCACTTCCTGACCGCCAGCCGCTTCGTTTCGAAGAAGGCCAGCAAGCTCGACAAGATCGACGATCTGAAGGGCAAGTCGGTGGTTTCGACGTCCGGCACCACCAACATCAAGCAGCTCACCGAGGTCAATGCCGCCCGCAATCTCGGCATCAACATCATTCCCGCCAAGGACCATGCCGAAGCGTTCCTGATGGTCGAGACCGACCGCGCCGTAGCCTTCGTCATGGATGACATCCTGCTCGCCAGCCTTGCCGCCGGCGCGCGCGATCCGAGCGCCTATGTGATCTCCAAGGATGCATTCTCCAAGCCTGAGCCTTACGGCATCATGCTGCGCAAGGACGATGCCCCGTTCAAGAAGGTCGCCGATGCCGCCACTGCCGAGCTCTACAAGAGCCCGGAAGGCGCCAAGATCTATGACAAGTGGTTCATGCAGAAGATCCCGCCGAAGGGCCTCAATCTGAACGTTCCGATGGGCGCCGAACAGAAGAAGGCGTTCGCCAGCCCGTCGGATTCGCCGGATCCGGACGCCTACACCGCCAATTAACTCTTGCTTGCCTCTCCCCGCCTGCGGGGAGAGGTAACAAGCAATGGCCCGGCCATTGCATGGGTTTTTGCCGGAAGTTGTCTGGTTTTCGCGTGGGACGGCGCGTGGGGGTGAAGGCGTGAACTATAACTGGAATTGGGGGATCTTCTGGGACCAGACGCCTGACGCGACGGGGACCTATTTCGGCTCGCTGATGAGCGGGCTCCAGGTCACCATCCTGCTCGCACTCAGCGCCTGGTTCATCGCTTTTGTGATGGGCTCTCTGATCGGCATCATGCGTACGCTGCCTGCGCGCTGGGCGGTGTTTGTCGGCAATGCCTATATCGAGATGTTCCGCAACATTCCGCTGCTGGTACAGCTATTCATCTGGTTCTTCGTCGTTCCCGAATTGCTGCCCGGCGATCTCGGAATCTGGATCAAGCAGCTGCGCAACGGGCCGTTCATTGCCGCGATGCTTGGGCTTGGCTTCTATATGTCATCGCGTGTCGCCGCGCAGATCACCGCCGGCATCAATGCACTGCCGAAAGGCCAGCGCATGGCGGGCACGGCGATCGGACTCACCACCTGGCAGACCTATCGCTACATCCTGCTGCCGCTGGCCTATCGCATCATCTTCCCGCCGCTGACCTCTGAATTCCTCAACACCATCAAGAACACGGCGCCGGCGCTGACCATCGGCGTGCTCGAACTGACGGCACGGGCGCGGTCCATGCAGGAATTCTCGTTCCAGGTGTTCGAGGCCTTCTCGGCTGCCGCTGCCATCTATCTCGTCCTCAGTGCCGTCGTGACGATCGGAATGCGCATCATCGAAAAGCGCCTGGCGATCCCCGGCTTCAACGGGGGGAAATAAGCGATGTTCAGCAATTTCGATTACGACGTCATCTGGCGCAGCCTGCCCTACCTGTTTCAGCAGGGCATGGCGTTTACCCTCACGTTGACGGCGATAGCGACCTTCTTCGGTCTCATCCTCGGCACCTTGATCGCGATGATGCGGCTGTCGTCCAGTGCCGTGCTGTCGGGCTTCGCCGTGAGCTATGTCAATCTGATGCGCTCGCTGCCGCTCGTGCTGGTGATCTTCCTGTTCTACTTCCTGATGCCCTATGTCGGGCAGTGGATCATCCGATCCGATCAGCCGGTGCAGGTCGGGGCCTATGCCTCGACCATCGTCACCTTCACGCTGTTCGAAGCGGCCTACTTCTCGGAGATCATGCGCGCCGGTATCCAGTCGGTTCCGCGGGGGCAGGTGATGGCGGGCTACGCCATCGGGCTCAACTATCGCGAGGTGATGCGCCGCGTCGTGCTGCCGCAAGCGTTCCGCAACATGCTGCCGGTGATCTTCACCCAGACCATCGTGCTGTTCCAGGACACATCGCTGGTCTATGTGCTGTCGATCACGGATTTTCTGGGCGCAGCGTCCAAGGTTGCGCAGCGTGACGGTCGTCTCACAGAAATGTATCTGTTCGCGGCGCTCGTCTACTTCCTGATCTGCTTCACTGCCTCGTTCTTTGTGAAGCGCTTGCAGAAGCGCATCAGCATCATCCGCTAGTCACTTCGCTTTCAGTTTTTGCCTCCAACTGTCGGTCGCTCATCATGCCCATGATCACCATCGAGAAAGTCAGCAAGTGGTACAATCCGCAGTTCCAGGTGCTGAAGAGCTGCACGACGAGTGTCGAAAAGGGCGAGGTCGTTGTCGTCTGCGGTCCGTCGGGGTCGGGGAAGTCGACGCTGATCAAGACCGTGAATGCGCTTGAGCCCGTGCAGGAGGGCACCATCATGGTGGACGGGCTGAATGTCACGACGATGAAGAAGGATCTGCCGAAGCTGCGCTCGCGCGTCGGCATGGTGTTTCAGCACTTCGAACTGTTTCCGCATTTGAAGATCGTCGAGAACCTGTGTCTCGGCCAGACCATCGTGCTCGGTCGCTCTGAAGATGCAGCGAAAGCCAAGGCCATGAAGATGCTGGAGCGCGTCGGCCTGACGGCGCATGCGCAGAAATATCCCGGCCAGCTCTCCGGCGGCCAGCAGCAGCGCGTCGCCATCGCGCGCGCGCTGGTGATGGACCCGATCTGCATGCTGTTCGACGAGCCGACCTCGGCGCTCGATCCCGAAATGATCAACGAGGTGCTCGACGTCATGGTCGAACTCGCCAAGGAAGGCATGACCATGATGGTCGTGACCCACGAAATGGGCTTCGCCAAGAAGGTCGCCAATCGCGTCATCTTCATGGATGCCGGCGAGATCGTCGAAGACGCGCAGAAGGAAGACTTCTTCGGCCATCCGCGCAGCGATCGGGCGCAGCACTTCCTGTCGAAGATCCTCTCGCACTGACGCATACAGCGTCGTGCAGGTGCCTCAAGTTTATGCAGGTTCTTGAATGCTGCGTGACGGGGCAATTAACGAATGTGTCAGAAATGAAGTGGTATCCTTCAACCGTGAGGGCGAGGGCCTGTTGGTCCGCTGATTGAACTCCACCGGAGTGATTGGGTCTTTGTCCTCACGGACAACTCGTGTTGCCACGCTCTCGGTTTCTGCCCGCATAATTCTCTGATCGTCTTCCCACGACTCGAGTCAGACTGCGCGAGCCATGTTGCGCGCGTCCTGCCTTGACCCTTCACTGGAAAGTGCATCGCATGATCAAGTTCAACAGCGTCGGCAACAAATTGGGTCTTGCCGGTCTCGTTGGCATCTTGCTCTCGGTGGGCGTCGTGGCGAACCAGATGAGAACCGAGACCGCGATCTCCGAGGTCAATCGGCTGGCAGATGTGCAGCAGAAGATCGCCGACAGCGCGCTGGAGGCCGAGGGCCAGATGCGCGGCATGCGCCTCGCCAGTCAGGCCCTGCGCATGGCCATCACCACGCCGGAAATCGACAAGAACGCTGCCGCGATCAGGGCCGCCAAGGCCGCGCAGGACCGCATCATCGATGCCGCGTCCGCGCTGGCGACCAGGCCGGAATACAAGGACAATTTCGCGAAGATCAAGGCGCTGACATCGACCTATGTCGCCGCTGCCGACGAGATCGCCGGTCTGCAGAAGAAACTGCTCGAGCTCTATCGCAACCGGAATGTCGCGGTGATCGACTGGAACCGCCATCTCGATCAGATGCGCCTTACCACCGCTGTCACGGAGGCGACGAACTGGCCCGAAGTCGATGGACAGCTCAAGATCGCGGACAATGCCATCAATGCCGTGCAGGCAGCCGCATGGCGCTACGCATCGATGAATGAAGTCACGCAGAAGGGCCAGATTATCACCCGGGCCAAGGTGCTGACCGACGCACTGGCCAAGGCCAGCGTGTTCGAGGACAGCGAACTCGTGCAGAACGGCTTGATCCAGCTCGGTACCGACATGAAGAAGTTCATGACGGCCACCGATGAAGCGATCAGCAACAACGACCAGAAGACCGATATTGTCCGCACCAGGATCACCCCTACTGCTGCGGCGGCGTCCCAGCTGGCCGCGGAATCGGTATCATCGGCCAAGGCTGCGGTTGGAGAGGCCCGGGCGCAGGCTGCCGATGAAATGGCACGTTCCGGCCAGGTCAATCTCGCGCTCGGACTGGCAGTCGTGCTGGTGCTGATCTGCACCATGGTGTTCTCCTTCGTCGGCGTCGCACGGCCGATGACGCGTCTGAACGGTGCCATGGGCAAGATGGCGGCTGGCGATCTTGACGTCGTCATTCCTGGCGCCAAGCGCGGCGACGAAATCGGCGATATTGCCAAGACCGTTACGGTCATTCGCGCCAATGCCGAACAGAAGGCGCGCGACGAGGCAGCGGCGCGCGTCGATCAGGACAGTCTTGCTGCGGCGTCGCGCAAGCGTGAAATGGTTGATCTCGCCGATACATTCGAACGCGCTGTCGGCAACATCGTGGACAATGTCTCGTCGGCATCGACTCAACTCGAGGAAGCCGCGGGCGCGCTGATGGCGACGGCCGAACAGGCCAAGGAACTGACGGCCACCGTGGCTGCCGCATCGGACGAAGCGTCGACCAATGTGCAGGCGGTGGCGTCTTCGACTGAGGAGATGTCGTCGTCGGTCAACGAGATCAGCCGGCAGGTTCAGGAGTCAGCGAACATCGCCAACTCCGCCGTTGCACAGGCGCGCAAGACCAATGATCGTGTGGCAGAACTCGCGAAGGCAGCGGCCCGGATCGGCGACGTGGTCGAGCTCATCAACACCATTGCCGGTCAGACCAATTTGCTGGCGCTCAACGCCACCATCGAAGCGGCGCGCGCCGGCGATGCCGGCCGCGGCTTTGCGGTCGTTGCATCCGAAGTAAAAGCGCTGGCCGAACAGACGGCCAAGGCGACCGGCGACATCAGCCATCAGATCAACGGCATCCAGGCGGCGACCCAGGAATCCGTCGGCGCCATCAAGGAGATTGGTGACACCATCGGCCGCATGTCGGAGATAGCCTCGACCATTGCATCTGCCGTCGAGCAGCAGGGCGCGGCCACGCAGGAAATCTCCCGCAACGTGCAACAGGCGGCGCAGGGCACGATGCAGGTGACGTCGAACATTACCGATGTGCAGCGCGGGGCCAGCGAGACCGGGTCGGCCTCGACGCAGGTGCTGTCCGCCGCGCAATCGTTGTCCGGCGAAAGCGCGCGGCTCAAACTCGAAGTCGGCAAGTTCCTGGACTCCGTCCGGGCTGCATAAATTCATGCTTCTCCCAATGGGGAAAGCAGTAACGAAGACGGCGCCCGCCGCCGAGACCAGATTAAATCCTACCTAGGAAGCCAATGATGTCGCTGCTCAATCTCCGTATCCGTGGTCGCCTCTATGGTGGGTTCGGTGCGCTGGTCCTGTTCGGTCTCGCCAGTTCGGGCTTTGCCGTCTGGCAGATGACGGAAGTTGGAACGCAGGTCGATTCTCTGAGCATCCTGTCGTCCAACACGATTCGGGCCTCGGAGATCGCCTCCGAACTGCATGCGATCCGCGGGGCTGTCCTGCGCTATTCCTTCGATCAGGATGAAGCGGGGCTTGTGGATGCCGACAAGCGTCTGGCCGGCGTCACCGCCAGCCTGGACACAGTGATCAAGAGCAGCCGTTCCGAAGAACGCCGCGCAGCCTATCGCACCATCGAGAAGGACGTGGCCGATGTGAAGGCGCAGCGCCAGGCGCTCGGCGATGCGATCAAACAGGTGGTCGCCGGCCGGGAAGTGCTGCAGGAGGCCGGTGACAAGCTGTCATCCAGCCTGCGCAAGCTGGTGATCAGCACGCGCAACACCATGTATGGCCAGGGTTCGACCAAGCTCGAATCCGACACGCTGATGGTGCAGATCGCGAATTGGCGCTTCTTCGTCAGCCGTGACGAAAAGCATATCGAATCCTTTAAGGATCACGTCCGGATTGCCGAGCAGCAGATTGGCGAGATGGAGAAGATGCAGATGCCGCCGACGCTCAGTGCGTTGTTCGGCACCATCCGCAGCAACCTGAAGAATTACGCCGCCCAATTCGAAAAAGCGGCCGTCAGCCTGCAGACGGCGGATAGTATCTTCAACAAGTCGATTAGCCCGAGCATCGTGAGGGCGATCGGTAAGGTCGAGACCATCAAGTCGAGCATCCAGCAGATGCAGTCGCAAACCGTTGCCGCGACCAGTGACCGCGTGTCGACGACGAGCATGCTGCAGCAGATCGTGGCCGGCGTTGCCACCCTGGTCGGTCTCGCAATCGCCTTCCTGATCGCGCGTGGCATCATCGGCCCGTTGTCGGGCCTGACGGCAGGCATGAAGCGCCTCGCGGACGGCGATTTCAGCGTGGTATTGCCTGGCCTCGCCCGCAAGGACGAAGTCGGCGACATGGCGCGGGCGGTCGAGACCTTCAAGGTGAAAGCGGAGGAGAAAGCTCAGGCGGAAGCCGAAGCCAAATTGACACAGGACCAGCAGGCCGCGATCCAGCGCCGCAGGGACATGATCCGTCTCGCGGACGATTTCGAGGGCGCTGTCGGCAGCATCGTCGAGAATGTGTCATCGGCCTCGAGCCAGCTCGAGGAGTCGGCCGGTGCACTGACCGCGACTGCGGAACAATCCCGGCAGCTCACCGCCATGGTAGCTGCGGCCTCCGACGAAGCGTCGACCAATGTGCAGGCGGTGGCGTCATCGACCGAGGAGATGTCGTCGTCGGTGAACGAGATCAGCCGGCAGGTTCAGGAGTCAGCGAATATCGCCAACTCCGCCGTTGCACAGGCGCGGAAAACCAATGATCGCGTGGCAGAACTCGCCAAGGCGGCGGCGCGGATCGGCGACGTGGTCGAGCTCATCAACACCATTGCTGGTCAGACCAACCTGCTGGCGCTCAACGCCACCATCGAAGCGGCGCGTGCCGGCGATGCCGGCCGCGGCTTTGCGGTCGTCGCATCCGAAGTGAAGGCACTGGCCGAACAGACGGCCAAGGCGACCGGCGACATCAGCCATCAGATCAACGGCATCCAGGCGGCGACCCAGGAATCCGTCGGCGCCATCAAGGAGATTGGTGACACCATCGGCCGCATGTCCGAGATAGCCTCGACCATCGCATCTGCTGTCGAACAGCAGGGCGCGGCCACGCAGGAAATCTCGCGCAACGTGCAACAGGCGGCGCAGGGCACGATGCAGGTGACGTCGAACATTACCGACGTGCAGCGCGGCGCCAGCGAGACCGGCTCGGCGTCGTCGCAGGTGCTGTCCGCCGCGCAATCGTTGTCCGGCGAAAGCGCGCGGTTGAAGCGCGAGGTCGGTAAATTTCTAGATTCGGTTCGCGCGGCATAGACCAGGATTATCACGCGACTGCGCGCGCTCGTCTGACGACCAAGACAGAACTATCAAACAGCCCGGATGCATCATCGCATCCGGGCTGTTTGCTTTAAGAGCTGCACAACGGCACGCGCGACAAAATGTCGTTCCATCCTGAAGCGCTTGCGCCGCCGAAATTAACCCGAAGTTCTCACAACCTGACGATGATCAAAACCGAAAGTGCTTCTTGCGCTGCGAGTGCGATTCGCGGCGTGCAAGATCGGAGCAAGCGCGTCGA
This sequence comes from Tardiphaga sp. GW822-FHT04G09, assembly GCF_058800725.1. NCBI lineage: Bacteria > Pseudomonadati > Pseudomonadota > Alphaproteobacteria > Hyphomicrobiales > Nitrobacteraceae > Tardiphaga > Tardiphaga sp. GW822-FHT04G09. Next base: position 109,702 of record NZ_JBXAMO010000018.1, read on the forward strand.
TCTCGGCAATACCGTCAAGGAGATGGTCGATAGCCGCAAGGCGCTGCTTACCGAAGGTGAAAAGCTTCAGGCTGACCTGAAGAAGCTGGTGCTCTCGACCCGCAGTTCGCCATTTGCGCAGGGGGCGACGACGCTGCAATCAGAAACCCTGCTGGTTCAGATGGCGAATTGGCGGTTCTTTGCCGGCCGCGATCAGGACAATGTCACGCTGTTCGCGAAACAGTATGAAGAATGCGCAGCCACCGAAGAGATGGCGTCGTCGGTCGGCGAAATCGGCCGTCAGGTGCAGGAATCCGCTCGTATTGCCAATGAGGCGGTGGATCAAGCGCAGAAGACCAACGATCGCGTCGGCGAACTGTCGAAGGCTGCCGGTCGGATCGGCGCTGTGGTCGAATTGATCAACAGCATTGCGGGGCAGACAAACCTGCTGGCACTCAATGCCACCATCGAGGCGGCGCGTGCGGGAGATGCCGGCCGCGGCTTCGCCGTCGTCGCGTCGGAAGTGAAGGCGCTCGCCGAGCAGACCGCGAAGGCGACGGGCGAGATCAGCCAGCAGATCGCAAGCATCCAGACCGCGACCGACGATTCCGTCTCGGCCATCCGCGAGATCGGTACCACGATCGGCAAAATGTCGGAGATCGCGTCCACGATTGCCTCGGCTGTCGAAGAGCAGGGCGCCGCGACCCAGGAGATTTCTCGCAACGTTCAACAGGCGGCGCAGGGCACGATGCAGGTCTCGTCAAACATCGTTGATGTGCAGCGTGGCGCGACAGAGACCGGGTCTGCCTCGACGCAGGTTCTCGCTGCAGCGCAATCGCTGTCCTCCGGACAGCACGCGGCTGAAGGATGAGGTCAGCAAGTTCCTGAACGCGGTGCGGGCAGCTTGATTATGGCTTGTGGGGTGGGCAACGGCGCTCTTGCGCCATGCCCACCACAGCGCATCCGATGATGGTGGCGGGCACGGCGCGCTTTGCCCACCCTGCGAATGTCGAAGGTTCTACCTCGTGGTCGCCGATACCAGCCCCGCGATATCCATATAGGTCCGCACCAGCGGGGCAATGAAACGATGCGCTGAAGTCTTCGACACCAGCGTGTCGTGCAGGATCAGGTGGTCGATGCCGGTATTGATGAAACATGCCATGGCGTCGCGCGGAGTCTCGACGATCGGTTCGCCCTTCACGTTGAATGACGTGTTGAGCAGCACCGGCACACCGGTGAGCGCATCGAATTCCTTCAGAAGCCGATAGAGCACCGGATTGGTGTCTTCCGTGACGGTCTGGATGCGCGCCGTGCCATCGATGTGCACGATGGCCGGAATCTTCTCGCGCCATTCGGGTCGCACCGGGGCGGCGATCAGCATAAACGGCGAATCCTGATCGCCTTCGAAAATCTCTCTGGCGCGCTCAGCGAGCACAATCGGCGCGAATGGCCGGAACGGCTGACGATGCTTGACGCGTGAATTGAGGATGTCCTTCATCTCCGGCCGACGCGGATCGGCGATGATGCTACGGTTGCCGAGCGCGCGGGGGCCGTATTCCGAGCGCCCCTGAAACCAGCCGATCACTTTCTGGTCGGCGAGCAGCCTGGCGGTGTCGTGGCAGATATTGTCGCTGCGCACCGCACTGGTCTGCGCCTTGACGAGCGTGCGTTGCGTCGCAGCCTCGACGTCGCGATCTGTATAGGCGCGGCCGGTGTAAGAGTGGGTCATCACATAGGAGCGCGGCTGCTTCTGTACCTCGAGCAGGCCGTAATAGGCGCAGCCAATGGCGATGCCGTTATCGCCGGCGGCGGGCTGAATCCAGACATTATCGAAACCGGCTTCGCGGGCGATGCGGCCATTGGCGACGCAGTTCAGTGCGACGCCGCCAGCAATGCAGAGGTTCTTCGCGCCGGTTGTCTCGCGCAGCCAGCGCGCGCGCGCAAGCAGCACCTTCTCTGTGTCGTCCTGCACACGCCAGGCGAGATCTTCCCAATGCCGCATGGAGGGATGGGTGTCCCACTTGCCGTCGCTATCGGCGATATAGGGCTGGTTATATTCGGGGGTCCAGCGCGGCACGCTGAGCACGTTGTCGGTGATGTCCATCAGTGGCTTGACTTGGTCGCGACGACCATAGGGCGCGAGCCCCATCAGCTCGCCGCACTTGTTCCAGTCGCCGAACACATAGGTCGAGGCCCGGCTGTAGAGCGCCCCGAGGCCCGGCATGTTGTAGAATTCGTCGCTGAGAAAGCCGCGATCCGGCTCCATCCAGACTTTCTTCAGGCAATCGAGCTGCGTGCCCTTGAATGTGTAATAGCTCTCCGATTCCCGGGCGAGCTTCGAGCCTGGCTCGTCGCCGGGATAGGCCTCCATCACATCGGAGCGATAGCTGCCGACGCCGTCGACGATCATGATCGCCCCCTCTTCGAAGGGGCAGACGGCAAACGCGCTATAGGCGTGCGCCAGATGATGCGAGATCGTTTTGACCTTGCCGCTACGCGAGCGGAACAGGGGATGGACGCTGGCGTCCTGCCGTTCATATTCGGGCAGAAAGCCCGGCATGTCCTGATAAATCAGGCGGTCTTCCATCTCCGGAACCGGCAGGATGTAGCAATTGCTCACCACCAGCGCGACGTCGTCCAGCGTAATGCCTTCCGCCGCGAGAACATAGTCGATCACTTCCTTGTAGAACCCCGTCGCATGTTTCTCGCGGGTAATCCGCTCCTTCTCGATCGCATAGGCCAGTGCGCCGTCGCGCAGCAGGCAGGCGCTGACGTCGTGATCATAGGTGTTGAGACCGAGGATGTAGCTGGGTTTGGGCATGAATCAGCTTCTGACAATTCGCGGGAAGGGACGAACGATGGGATCGAGCTGCTGACGCAGACGCGGTGGGTGGGACGGACCGCATATTCGCAGTTGCGAGGCGTAGCGATCAGCATAGTGCGAGGCAATATGAAGAGAAGATGAACGGCAGAAGGTCAAAAGCGAGGTGATGAGTGAAGGTGCGTATTCGTCCGTAATGACAGCGTTGCCGGCAACTTGACCGGCGTTCGAGCTTGACCCTATTCTGACGCCGTTGATCCGTGCACGCCTTGTGATGGCCATATTACTATTCTGGTTTCAGCACTCGTGTGAATCAAGAATTGCTCGCTGAACGATTCGAGGCCGGAAGCATTTTAAAGCCGTGCTTCTGCAGAATGGGAGATCCTAAGAATGGCTCAAACCAAAACGACGCGCCATAACATCGTGACCCGCTGTCTGGCAGCGTTGGCGCTTGTGTCGGTCTACTGTGTCGGTCTGATCGGCGCGTCCACCGTGTTGCTCACCACGAGCAGCACCTCGGCCGAGGCCCGTGGTGGTGGTCGCGGCGGCGGCGGTCGTGGCTGGGGCGGCGGAGGTCGTGGCCGCGGTGGTGGCTGGGGTCGTGGCGGCGGCTGGGGCCGCGGTCGTGGCTATGGCTTCTACGGTGGGCCGCGCTTTGTGGCGCCGGGCTGCTATTTCAGCCGTCGCTGGGGCCGGGTCGTCTGCCCGTACTAAGTTATAGGCGCTGCGGCGCAGAACGAACGAGATCGAGAGGCGCTCCGGGCAACCGGGGTGCCTTTTGCTTTTCAAGAAAGTGTTTGTCGAAAGCCGCCGTCTTTGCACAATGCCGAGGTCGCTTTTGGCGGGCATCTTGTGTTTTGCGCCCCGAGTTCCAATCTCGGACAGGCAGGCCGGCGTTCCCGCGCATGGCAATTCGGTCCTCCCACCCTGGAATTTGCATGAGCACCCTGTTTTCCCCCTTCAAGCTGCGTGACCTCACCCTGCCCAATCGCATCGTCATTGCGCCGATGTGCCAGTATTCCGCTGAGGACGGGCGCGCCACCGATTGGCACATGATCCATCTCGGCAACATGGCGCTGTCCGGCGCCGCCATGCTGGTGATCGAAGCGACCGCCGTGGAAGCCATCGGCCGAATCACCCCCGGCGATCTCGGCCTCTATAACGACGCCACCGAGGCTGCGTTGAAGCCGGTGCTGGCGGCGATCCGCAAACATTCGAACATTGCCGTTGCCATGCAGGTCGCCCATGCAGGCCGCAAGGCGTCCAGCCACGCCCCATGGGATGGCGGCCAGCAGGTGCCGCTCGACAAGGGCGGCTGGGTTGCCCAGGCGCCGTCGGCGATTCCGCAGAAACCCGGGGAACTGGCGCCGCAGGAGATAGATGCCGCCGGTCTCAAGCGTATTCGCGATGCCTTCGTGGCGACGGCGAAGCGTGCCGAGCGGCTCGGTATCGATGCGCTCGAAATTCACGGCGCACATGGCTATCTGCTGCACGAATTCCTGTCGCCGATTTCCAACCAGCGCACGGACAATTACGGCGGCTCCCTGGAGAACCGGATCCGCTTCCCGCTCGAAGTATTCGACGCCGTGCGCGCAGCATTTCCGGCCAGCAAACCGGTCGGCATGCGCGTCTCGGCCTCGGATTGGGTCGAGGGCGGCTGGGATATCGAGCAGACCATCGTCTTCGCCAATGAGTTGAAGAAGCGCGGCGTCGACTGGATGGATGTCTCGTCCGGCGGTGTCTCGCCGCAGCAGAAGATCACGCTCGGGCCGGGTTATCAGGTGCCGTTCGCCGAAGCCGTGAAAGCGGCCACGGGATTGCCGACGATTGCGGTGGGTTTGATCACCGAAGCGCAGCAGGCCGAGGACATCGTGGCCTCTGGCAAGGCCGATCTGGTCGCCATTGCACGTGGCATTCTCTACGATCCGCGTTGGCCATGGCACGCGGCGGCACAGCTCGGCGGCACCGTGCAGGCGCCGCCGCAATACTGGCGCTCGCAGCCCTCGACGCAGAAAGCGCTATTCGGCGAAACGACTTTCGGCGGCCGCTGAGACACTTCAATACGCCTCAGACTTCAGCACCCACACATCATCCCGCGAGCCGGGAGCGATGTGTGGGTGTTTTGCACTGCAGCACGCCCAAGGTCTTGTTCCCGCCTTGCGAATGGCAGTCCTGCAATTACATGACAGAATGTCGCACCTACGCAGCGTAAAATTCTGCGCTGTGAAATAACTGCGGCATCGAGCGCTGCCCGCCTATCGAGAGGAGCCCGCTATGGGCCGCCATTTCTTATGGCTTCTGCTGATCCCCTTCGTCGGCCTGCTCTGGGTCCCGTTTTACAACTTTCATGATCCGGTGCTGTTCGGCTTTCCGTTCTTCTACTGGTATCAGCTCGCCTGGGTGCCGGTGACCGCCTTTCTGACCTGGCTCGCTTACCGGACTTACGCCAATGAAGACTGAGCTCGATATTCCGGCGCTGGTCGTCTTCTTGTTCTTTTTCGCGCTCGTCACCGTGATGGGCTTCGTCGCCTCGCATTGGCGCCGCCCGAAGACGCTCGCCAGCCTTGACGAATGGGGCCTCGGCGGCCGCCAGTTCGGTACCTGGATCACCTGGTTTCTGGTCGGCGGCGATTTCTACACCGCCTATACGGTGATCGCCGTGCCGGCACTGGTCTATTCGGTCGGTGCCTACGGCTTCTTCGCGCTGCCCTATACGATCATCGTCTATCCCTTCGTGTTCATGGTGATGCCGAAGCTGTGGCAGGTCGCCAAGGACAACGGCTATGTCACTGCCGCAGACGTCGTGCATGGCCGCTATGGTTCACGCACGCTGGAAGCCGTGGTCGCGATCACCGGCGTCGCCGCCACCATGCCCTATATCGCGCTGCAACTGATCGGTATGGCCGCGGCCGTGAAGGCGCTTGGTTTCGAAGGCGAACTTCCTCTGATCGCGGCCTTTGTCGTGCTCGCGCTTTATACCTATTCGTCGGGCCTGCGCGCGCCCGCGCTGATAGCTTTCGTCAAGGACATCATGATCTACATCGCCGTCATCGCGGCGATCTCGGTCATTCCCGGCAAGCTCGGCGGCTACGCCAATGTGTTCAATGCGGCCGACGAAGCATTCAAGGCCAAGGGCTCCGGCAGCATCCTGCTGCAGCCGAGCCAGTATGTCGCTTATGCCACCTTGGCATTGGGGTCGGCGCTCGCCGCCTTCATGTATCCGCACACGCTGACGGGTATCTTCGCCAGCAAGAGTGCAACAACCATCCGCAAGAATGCGGTGCTGTTGCCGGCCTATACGCTGATGCTCGGCCTGTTGGCGCTGCTCGGCTATATGGGCCACGCTGCCAAGCTGAAGCTCGCCAGCAATAATGACGTGGTGCCGGCACTGTTCCAGATGCTGTTTCCGAGCTGGTTTGCGGGCTTCGCCTTCGCGGCCATCGCCATCGGCGCGCTGGTGCCGGCGGCAGTGATGAGCATCGGCGCTGCCAATCTCTTCACTCGCAATTTCTGGAAGGCTTATGTCAATCCGCAGGTCGATTCGGCGGGTGAGGCGGCGGTGGCCAAGATTGCGTCGCTGGTGGTGAAGATTGGTGCACTCCTTGTGATCATCTATCTGCCGACGCAATTTGCGCTCGATCTGCAGCTCCTTGGAGGTCTGTGGATCCTGCAGACGTTGCCGGCCTTGATCTTTGGCCTGTTCACACGCTGGTTTACCGCAGCGGCCTTGCTGGCCGGCTGGGCTGTCGGATTGTTCGGCGGCACATATCTGGCCTGGACGGACGGCCTCAAGCCGCTGCACATGCTGTCGGTGGGGAGCTTCCAGGCGACGGTCTATGTCGGCCTGATTGCTCTGGTCGTTAATATCGTGGTGGCGGTGCTGGTCAATCTCGTCGTGCCAAAGCCGGTTGTTACGGCCAAGGTGGTGCGCACGTAAGGGCTTCACCGTAAAGCCGGCGCGCGCATTGTTTCCGGCGCGCGCTGGCTTTATTGTTCGCGCGAATGCCCGCCATCCCTGCGCGGGACCGCCGGATGGAGCTTGCCTGAGTGACTGAATCGATGCGCATCGGCACGCGCAAAAGCACCATGGCGCTGGCCCAGACCGAAGAGATCGCGCGCCGCCTTGCGGTGGTCGCGCCGGATCTGGCCGTCGAGATCGTGAAATTCGAGCCGGTCGGCGACCGCGACCAGACCAGCAATCTGCTGCGCCATGGCGGCAAGGGTGGTGCCTTTGTCGGCGAAATTCGCGCGGCCGTGCTCAAGGGCACGCTGCATGCGGCAATGCATTCGCTGAAAGACATGCCGGGCAATGAGGACACGCCGGGCCTCGTCATCGGCGCCACGCTGGTGCGCGATCCGCCGACGGATGCGCTGGTGCTGCGTGCGGGTGTAACGCTTGCTGAGCTGAAGCGCACGCATGGTAAAGGATTCAAGATTGGCACCAATGCCGTGCGCCGTGCCGCCTATATCCGGCGACTGTTTCCCGAGATCGAGGTGATTCACTTCCGCGGCGCGGCCGATACCCGCGTCCGCAAGCTCGATAATGGCGAGATGCAACGGTTCCCGGATGGCAGTGAGGTCGGTCCCGCGGACGCGTTGATCATGGCGCGCTCGGGTTTGGAGCGCGTCGGCCTCTCAAATCGTATTGCTCATGATTTCGCGCCGCAGGACATGCTGCCGGCTGCGGGGCAGGGCATCGTTGCAGTCGAATGCGCCGCGAGTGATTGGGCGACACGGCGCTATCTCTCGCTGATCGACGATCCGGCCGCGCATCTGTCCTGCGATGCAGAGCGTGAAGTGCTGTGGGTGTTGAACGGCCACTGCAATTCGCCGATCGCGGGCTATTCAGTGATCAGTGGCGGCGAGATGTCACTGACAGCTTCGGTGCTCGACGAAGCCGGCGGGCGGTTCATCGAGGTGACACGCGTGGGGCCGGCGGATCGACCGCGTGAGCTGGGGCGCGCGGTCGGGCTGGAGCTGCTGAACAAGGGCGCCGGTGCGCTGATCGAAGGCAATCGGCCCGCGGAGTAATCCTTCCTAACCTCACCCCGCTTGCGGGGAGAGGTCGCTCGGCGAAGCCGGGCGGGTGAGGGGGATTCACCATAGGCTTCGATGGTTGTGGAGAGGCCCCCTCATCCGCCTCAAACGCGCTTCGCGCATTCGAGCCAGCTTCTCCCCGCAAGCGGGGAGAAGGAAGAATGGGCCGACTCAGCTTGCCGCCATCCCCACCGACCACAGCGCAAACGCATAGATGATCGCGATTTCATCCAGCCGGTGGAAACGCCCTGACGCGCCGCCGTGGCCGGCGCCCATATTGGTGCGTAACAGCACCGGGCCTCCACCCGTCATCGTCGCGCGCAGCCGTGCGATCCATTTTGCGGGTTCCCAATAGGTCACGCGCGGATCGGTGAGGCCACCCATTGCCAGGATCTTCGGATAGTCTTTCGCAGCGACATTGTCGTAAGGCGAGTAGGACAGGATCGTCTTGAAGTCGGCTTCACTCTCAATCGGGTTGCCCCATTCGGGCCATTCCGGGGGCGTCAGTGGCAGCGTGTCGTCGAGCATGGTGTTGAGCACATCGACGAATGGCACTTCGGCGACAATCCCCGAGAATAGCTCGCCGGAGCGGTTGGCGACCGCGCCCATCAGCATGCCGCCGGCGCTGCCGCCATGGCCGACGATCTTCTTCTCTGATGTGTATTTCGCACCGATCAGAGCGTGTGCGGCGGCGGCGAAATCGTCGAACGAGTTCGTTTTCTTGTCGCTCTTGCCGTCGAGATACCAGCCCCAGCCCTTGTCGGCGCCGCCGCGGATATGGGCGATGGCATAGACGAAGCCGCGATCGACCAGCGACAGCCGGTTGGCGGAGAACGACGCGGGCATCGCCATGCCGTAGGAGCCATAGCCATAGAGCAGCAGCGGCGCGCTACCGTCCTGTGCGAAATCCTTGCGATGCAGGATCGATACCGGCACCTCTGCGCCATCGTGCGCCTTGGCCATGATACGGGTCGTGACATAGTCGGCGGGATTATGGCCCGAAGGAATCTCCTGCCGCTTGCGCAGGGTCCGCTCGCGCGTCGCCATGTCGTAGTCATAGACTTCCGATGGCGTCGTCATCGAGGAATAGGCAAAGCGCAGATTGGTCGTGTCGAATTCGTAGCCGCCCATGGTGTCGAGCGAATAGGCGGCTTCGCCGAAGGTGATGGCGTGTTCGTTCCTGGTGGTGAGATCGCGGATCACGATCGACGGCAGCGCATTGGCGCGCTCCAGCCGCACCATGTGATGGGCCGTGAGCTCCATATCGAGGACGTAGATTCCTTCCCGATACGGGATCAGATCTTTCCAGTTGGCGCGCTCCGGCGACGTCAGCGGTGCAGTGACGATCTTGAAGTCGATGGCGCCATCGGCATTGGTCAGGATGAACAGCTCGTCACCGCGATCAGCCAGCGAATACTGCACGCCCTCTTCACGCTTGGCCACCAGGCGCGGTGGCGCGTCTGGCGTGTTGAGATCGATCAACTGTTGTTCGGAGGTCTCATGATCGCCGCCGGCAATCACGCAAAAACGTCCGCTGGCGCTTTCATGGATGTGGGTGAACCAGCCGGAATCCTGCTCCTCGAAGATCAGCCTGTCGTCGGTCTGTTTGGTGCCGAGCCTGTGCAGCCAGACCTGCATCGGGCGATGATTGTCGTCGAGCTTCACATAGAAGAAGGCCTTGCAGTCGAGGGTCCACACCATGCCGCCATCGGTCTCCTCGACCACGTCGTCGAGATCGTTGCCCGTGGCCCAGTCACGCACACGGATGATGAAATATTCCGAGCCCTTGACGTCGGCGCTCCAGGCTTCCAGCGCGTGATCCGGCGAGTGCCGGGCGCCGCCGAATTTGAAATATTCGTGGTCGGCGGCCAGCTTGTCGCCATCGAGGATGATGGTGGCCTCGCCGCCATCCCGCGGCATGCGGCCGAACAATTCATGCTGGCCGCCCTCGCGGAATTTCCGCGAGTAGGCATAGGGCCCGTCGGGCGACGGCACGCTGGAATCGTCTTCCTTGATGCGGCCGCGCATTTCCGCCACGAGTTTTGTCTGAAGCCCTGCCGTGTCGCCGAGCAGGCTTTCGGTATAGGCGTTCTCGGCCTCCAGATAGGTGCGGATTTCCGGCTCCAGCACGCCGGGGTCGCGCAGCACCTCCTGCCATTTGGTATCCTTCAACCAGGCGTAGTCATCGCTGACGGTGATGCCATGGGTCGTGAAGGAATGCGGATGGACAGGCGCAACCGGTGCGGGCATGGAGGGTGTCTGCTTTGTCATGAACGCTCTTTTCGCGGAAGCCTGATCGGATATGATCGCGGAACACGCACGCATCGGCGCCTGCCCCGCATATTGGATATTCCATGGATATAGAGATTATCGACCGCCTTGCCATCCGCGATCTCATTGAAAACTGGGTGGTCTGGCGCGACGCCGGCGACTGGGAACGCTTCCGCACCGTCTGGTTCGACGATGGCCGCATGGTCGCCACCTGGACCCAGGGCACCGCCGACGAGTTCATCGCCATGAGCAAGGCCGGCTGGGCCAAGGGCGTGTCGATCATGCATTTCCTCGGTGCGCAGTCGATCGATCTTGCGGGCACTCGCGCGATATCGCAGACCAAGATGACCATCGCCCAGCGCGCGCTGGTGCACGACGTCAATGTTGACGTGATGCTGACCGGCCGGTTCTACGATTTCCTCGAAAAGCGCGATGGTAAATGGGGCATGGTGCTCCGCCAGCCGATCTACGAGAAGGACCGTATGGATCCCGTGGTGCCCGGCGCGCCGTTGAAGCTCGATGCAGATTTGCTTGCCAGCTTTCCCGAAGGCTATCGCCATCTTGCCTATCTGCAGAGCCAGATCGGCTACCAGATCAAGCCGGATATGCCGGGCCTGCGCGGCGCTGCGGTGGAAGCGCTGTATGCCAGCGGCAAGAAGTGGCTGAACGGCGAGGCGTTGGACAGATAACGCAGACCTCATGGTGAGGAGCGCGCCGCCTGGCGCGCGTCTCGAACCATGAACATTTTCATCTCGTCCTTCGAGACGCGGCCAAGTGGCCGCTCCTCAGGATCGGGGCGAGATCTAAAACCAATAACAAAAGGGAAGAACAACCATGCCCGACTTCATTGCCCTCGATGCACTCGTCCGTAACACCGCAGGATCGAAGCCTGCGAAGATCGCTGTCATCGACGGCGAACGCCAGATCGACTATGCCGCCTTCGATGCCCTGATCGATCGCGTGGCCGCATCGTTGCAGGCGAGTGGTCTCAAGCCGCAGGATGCGATTTCGATCTGTGCGCTGTCCTCGATTGAATATGCTGCGACATTCCTGGGGGCATTGCGCGCGGGCATTGCGGTGGCGCCATTGGCCCCATCATCGACGCCGACAGATTTCGCCGCGATGGCGAAGGATGCCGCGGCGAAAATCCTGTTCATGGATGACGCGACGGCGGCCTCCCTTGCGGATGCTGCGATCGATCCGTCGGTCCAGCGCATTGCGCTCGATGGCGGCAAGGCTGGCAAATCGTTTGCGCAGTGGCTGACGCCGGAAGGCGTGAAGCCGGCCTCGGTGACGATCGATCCGGAATGGGTGTTCAACATCATCTATTCCTCGGGCACCACGGGCACGCCGAAAGGCATCGTCCACACCTACCAGATGCGTTGGCGTCAATACGGGCAGCTTGATCCGCTGGGCTACGGGCCGGATGCTGTCACCGTGCTGTCGACGCCGCTTTATTCCAACACCACGCTGGTCTGTTTCAACCCGACGCTCGCCGGCGGCGGCACATTGGTGCTGATGAAGAAGTTCGACGCGCGGGGATTCCTGGAGCTCAGTGCCAAACATCGCGCGACCCATGCGATGCTGGTGCCGGTGCAGTATCGTCGCATCATGGCGGTGCCGGATTTCGACAGTTTCGATCTCAAGTCCTTCGTGATGAAGTTTTCCACCTCGGTGCCATTCGGCGGCGCGCTGAAGGCCGACGTGCTGAAGCGCTGGCCAGGCGGGTTGACCGAGTATTACGGGATGACCGAGGGTGGCGGCACCTGTGTGTTGCTGGCGCATGAACACCCGACCAAGCTGCACACCGTCGGCCAGCCGGCGCCCGATCACGACATTCGTCTGATCGACGAGGACGGTAATTTTGTCGCACAGGGTGAGATCGGCGAAGTGATCGGACATTCCCCGACCATCATGCAGGGCTATCTCAATCAGCCCGGCAAGACCGCCGAGACATTCTGGCACGATGCCTCAGGCAAACGCTATGTCCGCACCGGCGATGTCGGGCGTTTCGATGAGGATGGTTTCCTTACATTGATGGACCGCAAGAAGGACATGATCATCTCCGGCGGCTTCAATATCTATCCGAGCGATCTTGAACTGGTGCTCGGTGGGCATGAGGATGTGGTCGAGGCTGCTGTGGTTGCGATGCCGTCGGAGGAGTGGGGCGAGACACCGGTGGCTTTCGTGGTGCTGAAAGCCGGTGCTGCGAGCGATGCAGCATCGCTAAAAGCCTGGACCAATGAACGCGTCGGAAAATTCCAGCGTCTCAACGAAGTCGTGCTCGCCGACGTGCTGCCGCGCAGTGCCATCGGCAAGGTGCTGAAGCGGGAGCTGCGCGATCGGAAGCTGGCGGCGGATCTGTCGGCTTAGGCTTGCTTGTCTTCTCCTCTCTCCCCAGCGCGACAAAGCGGTGTGCAGTGGGCGAGGGTGGATCGACCGCGTAGCGGTCGAGACGGGTGAGGGGCCGCAAACGAGGAGCCTGGTATTACCCTTCATCCCGCACGGCCTGCGGCCGCGCCACCTTCTCCCGCGAAGGAGAAGGGAAAGAAAGCAAGTCGGCTCAATAATGCGGCGGCGGCTCGTTCCGCGGCGCGCCGGAGTTGCTTTCGGCTTCCTGCAACCGCTCGCCGAGCCCTGCGACCTGGCGTGTCAGCGCATCGATCTGCTTCCACTGCGCCGTGATGGTTTCGTTCAGCGTCTCGATCGTGTCGTCCTGAAACGCGACCCGGGTTTCGAGTGCGTCAATGCGTTCGCGCAAGCTTGCTATATCCTTTGCCGTCTCACTCATCGGATGCGCTCTCTCGTAACATCGCAAAGTCTTCCGAATTGATCGGCAGGTCCGGCTTGATCGACTGGCTCTCGACGAGGCCGTGACCGAGCGCAACGCGCTGGTCGAACACGAAGCACTCGCCGCGCCAGCGGCTCTCGACTTCGGGAATCTCCTCGAGATATTTCAGGATGCCGCCTTTGAGGTGATAGACGTCGGCAAAGCCGCGCGACAGCAGATAGGAACTCGCCTTCTCGCAGCGGATGCCTCCGGTGCAGAACATTGCGATTTTCTTGTGCTTGGCGGGATCGAGCGTGCGCGCGACGAAATCCTTGAACTGGCCGAAGCTCGCGATGTCCGGATCGACCGCGCCCTCGAAGGTGCCCATCGCCACTTCGAACGCATTGCGCGTATCGAGCACCAGGGTGTTCTCGTCGGCGATCAGATCGTTCCAGTCGGCGGCGTCCACATAGGTGCCAACCGTCTTGGTCGGATCGGTCTGGGGATCGCCCAGGGTGACGATCTCCTTCTTCAGCCGCACCTTCATGTGGAGGAACGGCATCAGGCTGGCGCGGGAGAATTTCAGCTCGAGACGGTTCAGCCGGTCGCTGAACATCACGCCGGTCTCAAGCTCGCGCACCAGCGCATCGATGGCGGCATCGGTCCCGGCCACGGTGCCGTTGATGCCTTCCTCGGCCAGCAGGATCGAGCCTTTGATCCCGAGATTGGCGCTGTATGCGCGCAGCGGCTCGCGCAATACGCGGAAATCCGGCAGCGCGGCGAATTGGTAAAGGGCGGCGACCTTGAACATGGCGGGGGTTTACCAGCCGGACCGGCGAGGGGGAAGACCGGGAATATCGTCGCAGTCCAGCTGCGGCTCACCGGGCGCCCGCGCCGGGGTATTGACCTAGGTCATGACGGATTCGCGGAGAGCGGAACGATCTGCCGTAAAGCAAAAAACCGGCCCCTTACGGGGCCGGCTCAGACCACTGACAAACCCCGTCGATTTTCGGCGGGGTTTTTCTTTGCAGCTTGTTTTATCAGGCTTGGCCGATTG
>NZ_JBXAMO010000019.1:0-121057 GCF_058800725.1 Tardiphaga sp. GW822-FHT04G09
ATTCGACACCCCGAGCCTAACAGGCTCAAGGCGAGCAACGCCTACTTCACAATTTCAACAGCGACCGGGACATCCCCGCGCTTTGGCTCGACGGGAATATGTTCAAAGTCACGCCCGCGTTCAACATGGAGCTATGTGAACGATTTGGAGTCCGACCTCTAATCTTCGACGGTACGGCTGACGCCTTGTTTCACGAGTTCGACACGAGCGATCATCGCCATATGGAATACGTCAATGACCGAGGGTGGTTCGCCGACGCGCCGATACGCAAGATGCTTGAGGACTTCCGCGTTGCATACCCCGCGCTGGTGACATTGAATACTGGTGGTGTCTCAATAGATGACGCCGCCTTCGGAGCGCCTTAATCAAGAGAGTAGGCCGGAGCGAAGGAAACCACGGGATCTTACTACCGGAACCCACGCGCGAGCTGAATACGACACCCTGGGCGCGCAGTTCATCGATGGCGCGGTCGGCATCATCCAATTGGGCAAGCCTACGGACGTCCCTACAGGTTTCGCCGAGAGATGGCAGCGGCGATAGGTAGGCTCATTCTGAGGTCTTCCGCAATTCGGAAGGTTGCTTAGCGTATTGAACCGCGACACGTCCGACCTTTTCGCGTGCGATGACAAGTTTCTGAATTTGTGCGGTCCCGTCACCGATTTGTAGGCCCATGACATCGAGATAACGCTGATGAAACGGTAGATCGGTGGTGTAACCGTAGTGGCCGTGAGTGAGGAGGCACTGGTGGATGATCTCGCAGGTCACTTTCGGCACATACCATTTGCACATCGCAGCCTCCGCGGTGTGTCCAAGCCCGCGATCTCTTAGCGAAAGCGTATAGTAGCAAAGCTGCCGCATCATGGTGAGCTGGGTCTCGGCTTCCGCGAGTGGAAAGCTCACGCCCTGAAACTGCGCGATTGGCCGCTGGAAGGCGATTCTTTCCGTCGAGTATTGCCATGCTTCGTCGACTGACGCCTGCGCCGGTCCGATGCACTCAAGGCCGATCAAGGCACGGCTATAGTCGAAGCCCGACATGATCTTGGAGAAGCCCTTGTTCTCCTCCGCCATCAGGCACTCGGCCGGAATGAAGACATCGTCGAAGAACACCGAGCCTCGGCCGACGGGTTTGGTGCCGATATCGTCGAAGTGAGTGCGTGTGATTCCATTCTGCGCCAAATCGACAAAGAATGCGCTGACGCCGCGCGCGCCGTCTTCGATCTTCCCGGTCCGGGCAAAGATGATTGCTGCATCACATTGATCCGAAAAGCTCATCGATGTCTTTTCGCCATTGAGGCGGTAGCCGTTGCCGGATTTTTCGGCTCGCAGAATAAGGTTGGCAGCGTCCGAACCGCCCCGCGGCTCGGTCAGGCCGAGGCCGATAATCTTCTCGCCGCGGGCCACTTGAGGCAGCCACTCCTGAGCGATTTCGGGCGAGGCGTGCTCTGCGAGCATCCCGCCGAGCAGTGACGCCAGGAGTTGGACGTAGCTGGCGTTGAAGTCTCCATAAGCGATCTGCTCGACAATAATGCCTGCCGTCACGCTGCTCTCGCCAAGGCCGCCGTATTTTTCCGGCAGGTCGGCGCCGATCAGGCCGAGTGACCCCATTTGTTTCAGCATGGCACGGTCAATGCGGTGTTCCCTTGCCCGCTTCTGATAGTGGGGGCCCAGCTTGTCCTTCGCAAAACGCTTCGCGGTTTCCTGGAAAGCCTGCTGCTGCTCGCTAAGCGCGTAATCCATCGCGACCTCTCCCATAATGGTGGACTTGAGTTCTTGCATTCAGTCTAACAAGTGTTAGAAATTTCACAACCCGCCACGGAGCCAAATCCATGCTGACGCCGACCAGCCCTGGAACATCGCTTTATCCTCATTTGCTGTCGCCGCTGAAGGTCGGGCGAACGACGCTGCGCAACCGCATGATTATGGGATCGATGCACACTCGCCTCGATATGGAGGAGAATGGTATACACAAGATGGCGGTATTCCTTGCGGAGCGCGCCAGGGGGGAGATCGGACTCATCATCACTGGCGGTTATGCGCCCAATACGGCCGGCCTGATCGAGCCGGGCGGCCCGATCTTGACCGAATCTGCGCAAGCTCGTGAGCTGCGACGCATTACCGACGCAGTGCACCAGCACGGCGGTAAAGTCTGCATGCAGGTGTTGCATTCGGGCCGCTATTCCAAGCAACGAGACTGCGTCGGCCCCTCCGACATTCCGACCCGCATCAATCGTTTTCTCCCGCGCGCAATGACCGGGGCGGAGATTGAACAGACGATTTCGGACTACGTGCGCTGCGCGCTGCTCGCCAAGGAGGCCGGGTTCGACGGCGTCGAGATCATGGGGTCGGAAGGCTACCTCATCAATCAGTTCGCGGTGCTGCGAACCAACAACCGTACCGACGAGTGGGGCGGATCGGAGGAAAACCGCCATCGGCTTGCAGTAGAGCTCGTCAAACGCACCAGGGGCGCCACCGGCGATGACTTTATCATCATCTACCGAATCTCGGCGCTGGACCTCGTTGAAGGCGGCGCAACTGGCGAGGAGATAGATCGGCTCGCCCAACGGGTTGAGGCCGCCGGTGCTGACATCCTCAACACCGGCATCGGTTGGCATGAGGCGCGCGTCCCCACGATCGCTTACGTCATCCCGCGCGGTGCGTGGCGGTTCAGCGCTGCGCGTTTGAAGAAAGTGGTCGGTATCCCGGTAGTCGCATCAAATCGCATCAATACGCCGGATGTCGCCGAGGAAATCCTTGCGGCGGGTGACAGCGATCTAATATCGATGGCGCGCCCCATGTTGGCCGATCCGTACTTCGCCAAGAAGGTGCGGGAGGGCAATGCCGGCAAAATCAACATCTGCATCGCCTGCAATCAGGCCTGCCTTGATCTGATTTTTTCCGACCGGACCGCGAGTTGCCTGGTTAATCCGCGCGCCTGCCGCGAGACTGAGTTTGAGGACGGCCCGGCTCAGACCTCGCGCAAGGTCGCGGTGATTGGCGCCGGCGCGGGCGGTCTCGCAACTGCCGCGGAAGCCAGCCGTCGCGGGCACAAGGTAACCTTGTTTGAGGCTGCTGATCGCATAGGGGGGCAACTCAACCTTGCCCGAGCAGTCCCGGGCAAGGTCGAGTTCGACGAAATGCTGAGTTATTACAGCGGCCAGATTGCCGATGGCGGCGTCGATCTCCGGCTGAATTCTGCTCCATCGGTTAGTGACCTGAAAGACGCACGTTTCGATGCTGTCGTTGTCGCCTGCGGCGTCCATCCCCGTGTGCCGGAGATTGAAGGCATCAATCATTCGAAGGTGGTGTTTTACAGCGATCTATTGAGCGGGAGGCGCCACGCGGGGCGGCGGGTTGCTATCATCGGCGCTGGAGGTATCGGTTTCGATGTCGCCGAATACCTCTGCCATTCGAAGCCTGATGAATCGCCAAAATCACGTGCGATGGATATTCGTGAATTTCAGCAGGAGTGGAATGTCGATGCCAGCCTTACTAAGGCCGGCGGGCTATTGGGCGATCCGCAGGCCCCTAAGCCAAGTCCACGCGAAATTACAATGCTACAGCGCAAGAAGACGCGGCCCGGGCTCGGCCTTGGCGTCTCGACCGGTTGGATCCTGCGCAGCAGTCTCGAGAAGCGCGGAGTCAAGATTGTCGGAGGAGTTACCTATCAGCGAATCGACGATCAAGGTTTGCATTTCGTCGTCGAGGGCGAGCCACGTACGCTCGCCGTCGATACAATCGTGATTTGCGCCGGCCAAGTATCCAACCGCGACATGCTTGCCGAACTGCTCGAGACCGGAATCGAGACGCATGTCATCGGCGGCGCCAAGGAAGCTTCCGAACTCGACGCGATGCGCGCGGTCGAGGAGGGCGCGCGGGTCGCGCAATCACTATAATGCGACCGGGAGCCTAAGATGAGTTCGCAAAGCAGCCGACCGAGCTACGGGTTCACGGACGACGAACTCTCCACGATCCCGACCGTGTACCGACCTGATCTGTTCGCCGGCCAGACCATCATCGTCAGCGGCGCGGGGAGCGGTCTCGGGAAGGCGATCGCATTCCTGTTTGCACGACTGGGCGCCAATCTGGCAATCTGCGGGCGCGACGCCGAGAAGCTCGCACGCGTCGTTCCGGATCTAGAGAGTCTCGGCGCCCGCGTCTTCAGCAGAAGTCTCACCATCCGCGACCCCGATCAGGTCAACGAATTTGCCAAAGACGTCTGGAATCATTTTGGCCGTGTCGATGTGATGGTCAACAATGCCGGTGGGCAGTTCGCCCAGATGGCCATCGACTTCAAGCCAAAGGGCTGGAACGCGGTGATCGATACCAACCTGAATGGATCGTGGTGGATGATGCAAGCGGCTGCTCGCGAGTGGATCGACCGCGGCAAGACCGGCAATATCGTCAATATCGTGGCATTGATCTGGCGAGGCCTGCCGGGGATGGCCCACACGGCCGCGGCGCGGGCCGGCGTGATCTATGCGTCCAAGACCGTCGCGGTCGAATGGGCGCCGCACGGCATCCGGGTGAATTGTGTTGCCCCTGGCGTCAATGAAACCACGGCATTCGACCGCTATGTTCCGGAAGGCTCTGCGACCTATAAGGAAGCGAACCCGATGAAACGGCACGGCGATGCATGGGATATCGCCGAGGCCTGCGTTTATCTCGCGGCGCCGTCCGGGAAATTCATCACGGGCGAAACGCTTTCGGTAGACGGCGGGCAGCAAATGTGGGGCGATCCGTGGCCTGCCGGACGTCCGGAATATTTTCGCATTGGTCAGACGTAAACAAGCTCCCGAAATCGAATATTCGATATGCCGCCACAGCGTTAGCGATTCTGACCGCTACTACAATCCTGCATCGCCGCGTTCGCGTTTGGCAAATTTAACGGCGTCGATCATGTCGCGGGCGTCGTGGGCAAGGTGTAGCGTCTCGCCGCCATCGATGTACCAGTCCTCGCCGGTGACGAATTGACCGAGCGGCGAGGACAGAAAAATGATTGCTGCAGAAATATCCTCGACGCTGCCCATGCGTCCCAGCACGTTGCGGTTGAGCCTGACCCAGTCGTCCGGCGGTATCGGATAGCGGCCAAGCGCCTCGGTCTTGATGGTTCCGGGTGCGACGCAGTTTAGGCGAATACCGAACTCGGCCCACTCGTAGGCGAGCGTTCGCATCATCGCAGTAACGCCGCCGCGCGCCGCCGCGGTATGCACGAAGCCGCCAAGGCCGCTGCGGATACAGGCGGTTACGAACACAATCGATCCGCCATTCGCCAACATGAAATGGTCCGCGGCAGCCTTGGTTACCTGCCACGAGCCGATCAGGTTGTTGCGGATCACGGTCTCAAAGCCCTTGTTGCTGAGTTCGCGGGCTGGCGTCACGAATTGTCCGCCGGCATTATTGACGAGGATATTGAGCCCGCCGAACTCGGCTTTGATCTTCTCCATCGCGCGTTCGATCAGGTCGGGTTCGCGAATGTCCGCCGACACGGCAAAGGCCTCGCCACCCGCGTCGCGGATTACCTTTGCGGTGCTCTCTATCGGATCGATGCGGCGGCCGAGAACGGCGATGCGGGCCCCGCAGCGCGCCATCTCAATGGCCGTGGCGCGGCCCATTCCTGTGCCGCCGCCGGTGACGAGTGCGACCTGACCCTTGAGAAGGTCCGGCGCGAAGCGTATTTTTGAAGGACTCTCGTGCATCACCAATCCCATGCCTGAAAATGCTTTTGCGTTCGGTCGGGTTTAAGATATTCTAACATATGTTAGAATGCATAAAAAGGCAGATCGATGTCAGACAATGAACCTATTCGTTACTCGGTCGAGGATGGCATCGCGACGATTACCATCGATCGGCCCGCGCGTAAGAACGCCTTGTCGGTTGAGGCGATGAACGGTTTGACCGATGCCTGGGAGCGTGTCGAACGGGATTCCCAGGCGAGGGTGGTGATCCTGACCTCGGCTGACTGCGGCGTATTCTCCGCCGGTCTGGACCTCAGGCAGGCAGCCGAGATCAGGGCGCGTGACGGTGTCGATATACTGACCTTGATGCGCGATCCGATGCAAACGGCCATGCGAACCGTTTCAAAGCCGATCATCGCGGCGATGACTGGGTCGCTGATGGCGGGCGGGATGCTGCTGGCGCTGAAGTGCGACCTTAGGATAGGCTTACGCGGAACACGAGCCGGGATTACCGAGGTCAAGATGGGGCGGGGATCGCCGTGGGCAGTGCCGCTGCTCTGGATGTTGCCGCAACCGGTGCTGATGGAACTCGTCTTGACCGGCGAGACCCTGCCGATCGAGCGGCTCGCGGAATATGGCTTCGTCAATTATCTGGAAGAAACACCCGACGCCGTTCGTGCGAGTGCATTGCAGCTTGCGCGCAAGATTGTGGAAGGCGCACCATTGTCGGTGAGGGCGGCCAAGGCCAGCGTGTTGGCCGCGATGGACCTCGGCTGCGAGAAGGGACTCGTTGAGGCCAACAGGCTTCATGTCGAAACCTACGCAAGCCTCGATGCCATTGAAGGCCCGAGAGCCTTTGCCGAGAAACGCAAACCGGTGTGGCAAGGCAAATAAGGCAAGGCAGACGAGGATTGTGCCGGATAATGTCCGCTTTCATGCTTTCAAGTCGATAGCGGATACCAATCCTTCTGGCGGTTTTCCCCTAACCCGCAAGGTCAACGGATGAGCACACATCACGCTAACAGCCCGGCTCGCTCGGCTTATTTCGGAGAAGAGCATGAATTGCTGAGAGCCCAGCTAAGGCGTTTCGTCGAGGAGGAGATCAAGCCGCACGCGCTTCAATGGGAACAGGACGGCATGGTGCCGCGCGACGTGCTGCGGCGCATGGGCGAGCTTGGCTTCCTTGGCATCCGCTATCCGGCAGAATATGGCGGCTCCGACATGAATACGTTGGCCACCGTTGTTTTGGCCGAGGAACTGGGACGGTCAACGGTCTCGGGAGTGGCTATCACCGTACTTGTTCATACCGACATGGCGTCGGTGCATCTCTACAACGCGGGCTCGCAGGCATTGAAAGACCACTTCATGCCGGATATCGTTGCCGGAAGAGCATAGTCGCGGTCGGCGTCACCGAACCCGGCGCGGGCTCCGACGTGAAGGGTATTGGCACCACCGCGCGCCGCGAAGGCGACGGCTATGTGCTCAATGGCGCCAGGATGTTCATCACCAACGGTGTACACGCGGACCTTTATTGCATCGCGGCCGTGAGCAGTCGGGATGCACGTCCGTCTCAGCGCATGTCGATATTCCTCGTGGAGAAAGGTACGCCCGGTTTCCGGGTTGGTCGTGCGCTCGACAAGCAGGGCTGGCGGTCGTCAGACACGGCGGAGTTGCTGTTCGAGGATTGCCGGATCCCCGCGACTAACCTGCTCGGCGAGGAGGGACGCGGCTTCTACGCGATCATGCGGAACTTCCAGAACGAGCGGATCGTGATCGGCGCAATGGCGATGGGTGAGGCACAAGCCGCGATCGAGATCACGCTGGACTGGGTCACGCAACGGCAGACCTTCGGCGCGCCGCTGTGGTCGAGACAGGCTATCCGTCATCGGCTGGCGATGCTGGCGGCCAAGGCCGAGGCAGGACGGCAGCTTGTTTATCACGCGGCATGGCTGGTAACACAGGGGATCGACGCGACTAAGGAAGTATCGATGGTCAAGGCTTATTGCGGCGAGCTCGTCAACGAGGTGATGTACACGTGCCTGCAGTTTCATGGCGGCATGGGTTACATGCGCGAGAGTACGATCGAGCGAATGTCACGCGACGCGCGCGTTCAGTCGATCGGTGGCGGTGCCACCGAGGTGATGCTGGAGGAGGTTGCCAAGCGGATGCGCTAAAGCCGCACACAATCGGTCGTTAGCGTGGCAAAATGCCATTGAAGATTAATAACGTGGTGCGGTCCGCCAAGTCTTGCACCGAGCTATTTTTTCGCGCATCAAACCACTCAACTGTCCAATTCATAGCACCAAGAATAAACCTGCGTAGGGGAACAATCAATATCTCCGGGCGGATTTCGCCGGCACGCTGCGCATCCACCAGCATGTCATCCCAATATTTCGCATAGGCGCGGCGCAGTGGTCGATGCCGCTTCTTGATGCGCTCGGGCAATTGACCGTAGATACGTATATTGGCGGAGGTATAGACGCTCTCTTGCAGCAGGGCGACGAGATGGGTTTTGATCGCGGCGCTGATCTTGTTCCGGTGTGACCCCTTGCCAAGGTCATTCACGCTTGTCTTTACTGCATCGAAAACGCGTTGCAATCCGAGTTCGAGAATTTCGTCCAATATCGCGGTTTTCGAATCAAAGTGGTAGTAGATGCTGCCCGCCTTCATCCCCGCCTTGTCAGCGATCTGTCGAAGTGTGGTTGCGGAATAGCCCTGCTGTCGAAAAAGCTGTGCTGCGACCCGGAGAATAAGGTCTCGTGAAACCTGCGATTTCGGCGGCACGGAAAGTGCGACATTTTTACGCTTGGGCTCGCGCTTGGCGACTCGCTTCATTCTTGATGAAGATTTCAAATCTTGCTCGCTCAAACCCGATAGCATCCCCGTACAAAGCGCAGCTTTTGCACCAGATGAGTAATGCCCGTGTAATAGACCAACAAGGCTGTTCGGGCAACATTGCGAAGCTCTGAAACCAGGGCAATCGGGTGAAGATATCCGTGACAAGAGGCTGAAGTGCTGAATCTGTTGTCCTCCAGTGCGTCGCAGGTGGAGGACGATGATGGATTCCGACGGGACACCGTTTGCAGAGATTTCGGAGACAACGAGTTTTCTTCACTATTTCAGCGGGTTGCCGGATCATCGTCAGGCCGGCAAAGTGGATTATCCGCTCCCGGAAGTGCTGCTCCTGATTCTTCTGGCGGTTCTTGCGGGGGCGGAGGCATTCACCGACATCGCGCGATTTGGCGAGCGGAAGATCGAGCTGCTGCGGCGGTTTCGGCCCTATGTGAACGGCACGCCCTCGCATGATCATCTCGGCGATATCTTTGCCACGCTCGACGCCCGCGCCTTCCAGCTTTGCTTCGTGGCCTGGGTGGCGGCGCTGACCAACACCCCCGCCGAGGTGATCGCGATCGATGGCAAGACATCGCGGCGCTCGTATCAGACCAAGGGCTCGAAAGAGGCGATCCACATGGTCTCTGCCTTCGCCGCGCGGCAACGCATCGTGCTGGGCCAGGTGAAGGTGAACGAGAAGTCGAACGAGATCGTCGCCATTCCGGCGCTGCTCGACATGATGTCGATCGAAGGCGCGGTCGTAACGATCGATGCGATGGGCTGCCAGCGTAACATCGCCGCGAAAATCATCGAGAAAAAGGCCGATTACATTGTCGCGCTGAAGGGTAATCAGGGAACCCTGCGCGAGGATGTCGAGGTCTTCGCCGATGAGCAGAAAGCCTTGAAATACAGGGATGCCACGATCAGCACTTACGAAACGGTCGATGCGGATCACGGCCGTATCGAGACCCGAAACTATACGGTGATCCACGATGTCGACTGGCTGCAGGCGCGCCATCAATGGCCGGGCCTGAACGCGGTTGTCGTGGTCGAAAGCCGGCGCGAAATCAACGACAAGATCACCGACGAGACGCGCTTCTACATCACCTCGCTGGTGATGCCGGCCACCGCGGTCGGCCCCATGATCCGCGCGCACTGGGCCATCGAGAACTCCTTGCACTGGGTCATGGACATGGTCTTTCGCGACGATGAATGCCGCGTCAGAACCGACAACGCCCCAGCCAACTTCGCAACCTGTCGGCACATCGCCTACAACCTCACCCGAAAGGCCCCGGGAAAGGATTCCATCCGCCTCCGGCGCAAAACTGCAGGGTGGGACGACGAGTATCTCGCCAGCCTCATCGCCGCCTGATGGCCTTCACCCGATTCCCCTGGCCTCTTGCAAGCGAGGCGGGCCTGTCCCATTGGTCTGGTCGGCTACAACTCGATATCCGGCCAGCAGCCGCTGCGCGATGGTGCGTGCCAGGTTTTGTTGGTGCCGTCTGCAATGTTGATGATTCGCAAATCCTGCAAGGCATGGACTGTGTTTCGGCGTGGAATAAGGGGGCTGACTCAATCTCGATGAAGTTTGCTGATGGCATCCCACTGTTCTCCGAAAGGAATCAGCACCATGCCAATCAATTTTCGGATTTCCGCTCTCGTTCCCGTGGGCCTGATTGTCGAAAGCGTCGCTGAACTCGACGATACTATCCTTGTAACCTCGGGCCGGTCCTTGTAACCGCTCGGGCCGGTATCCAGGTGGCGACATGTCCTCTGTGTGGATCGCCTTCGCGGCGTATTCACAGCCGGTATGTTTGTGAAGTTTTGGACCTGCCGTGCGCAGGTCAGAGCGTACGGCTTCGGGTCGTGACACGCTGGTTTTGTTGCGACACTCCGCATTGTCGGAGACGGATCTTCGCCGAACGCTTGACAAGACCGTGCTTCTCGTTCGATCACACCGCACCAGCCGGCTGGACTGTATCGTCCATCATCTCGGTGTACGCAAGAGGATGAAGTGAGCTTAAGCTATAGACATGGTCCCCGATCTGTCGATGGCGTTTTCAGCGCGGTCCGGCTGTGAACTGGTTTCGCTCAATTGCATCGTCACAATTTATACAACTATTTCAATAACATAAGAGTTCGTAGTTTTATCCCGAATGGCGCACCATTCGGCAGGCATGCACGCGGCCTCCCAATCAACATCAGACCAATCTGCCCACACTGGACCCCGCCTTCGGTGCGGCGATCGGGAGCAGCGGATTGTCGGGGGCATCCTCCGGCCGGTGCCTGACCGCAAAGGTCTTCCTCAGCTTCAACACCGGATATTCGATGACGTGCCAGGAGAACATGGCAGCCGCCAGCGCGACCGGGTAGCCGGCGAAGAACAGCGTCCACCACCACTCGCCACTCCAGGTCTTCGGAAAGAAGAAGATCAGCAGTTGCAGGAAGGGGACGTGGTACAGATACAGCCCATACGAATAGTCGCCGCCGCCAAATCCCGGAATCCGCGGCATCGGCGACAAGCCGATTGCAACCGTCAGATAGGCAAGCAAAGGCAGCACGATCGCGTAGCTGCTCGGATTGCCGAACACGACCTCGGTGCTGCTGAAGACGCTGACGAGAACGCCCGCACAGACCAGGCCCAGCGCGGCCGCTCTAGAGAACGGGATTGAGTAGCGCTTCTGATAAAGCAAAACACCGAGCAGGAATGACGGCAGCAGAAACGACGAGCGATTGCAGAACAGATCCATCGCCAGCATCTTCAGCGCCGACGACTCGCCATCGGCAAGCTGCGTCGCCATGACCCGCAGCGGGATGCCCGCGATCAGGACGACATAAGTCAGCAACGACACCCATCTGGTGCTTTTCATCGCGCCGGACAGCATCAATCCGATGAGAACGACATAGCAGCAGATCTCGAACGGCACCGTCCATAGCGCGCCGTTGACCTCGGTGGAAGGATTGCTCTCGAACACGCCCGGCAAGGTGTAGTGCATCCAGCCGGCGAGATTGAAGAAATAGCTCAGGAAGCCGCTGCTGGTGAAATAGTCCTTCAATGGCAGGCTAGTCACCAGCGGGCCGATCAGCAATGCCGCGAAGACGATATCGACCACCAGCGCCGGCACGATGCGCGCAGCGCGGTTCAGCAGAAAGCTTTGCGGCGACAGCCGCAGACTGCTCCCCGCCACCAGGAAGCCGCTCAGCGCGAAGAACATTGGAACCAGCAGAAATTCGGAAAACCAGAAAGGCGACGCCCGCGCCATGTCGAGATGGCCGCTGAGCTGCGCGGTGTGCCAGGCAATGATCCCGGTCGCCAGGACTATGCGCAGGAAGTCGAAGCCTTGGCCGAATCCTTTTTGATCGTCCAAAACCGAACCCAAGGTTCTCATCTCGCCCTCCAGGCGGCATTGTCCGGCCGCCATATTCGATCCGAGGGCGAACGTAGGGGATGAAACGCTAATGCTCCTTGAATCTCCTGACCTGATTCCCCGTTAACTCTGTGATCGCAGCGCAACTCATGCCGAAATGCGCGTGCTTTCCCGCGTGCAGGCTTCTGCTATCGTGCCCGCGCCCGGCACCGCCGGCGCCGGCTAGACCACCATTCCAGCCGTTGTTCGGGCTCATTCTGGCAGCAGTCTTCCCACATGAACCAATTGCCTGGATCGAGATGCTCTGTCCTATCGGCGTGGGGCGCCGCGCGATGACCAGCCTCAACCGGCGCGCGTTGCTGGCCGGAGGCGCGGCGTCGATCATGCTGCGGCCGGCGACATTGGCTGCCCTGCCTCTCCCCGGTCCATCCGACCTGTTCACCGACAGTGTCGGCGTCAATGTGCATATCAGCAGCGAGCCATATGCGAGTCATTTCGACCGTTTCCACGATCTGCTCGCGGCATCAGGCATTCGCCATCTGCGCGACGAGTTGCGGCCGGGCAACGATCTCGATCGCTGGCGCGCGCTGAACGAGCGCGCGAACATCCTGTTCAATATTGTGGTGTCGCCGGCGACCAACACCGTGCCGGAGATGATGACCTATCTCGCTGCGCTGGGTATTGCGCGCGTCTCGGCGATGGAGGGCCAGAACGAGGGCAACAGCGACTGGTTTCTGTCGCTCCCGCTCGCGAAGCCGGGCTGGAGCAATGTGGTCGTGAATTATCAGCGCGAGGTGCACGCTGCGCTGCGCGCGCGCTATGCGGCCGAACAACTCCCGCTGCTGTCGCCGAGCGTCATCAACTGGAAGCCCGCCGATGTCGCGCTGCTGCGTCCGGCCGCGCAGTTCAGCGATGCCGTCGCCATCCACTCCTATGTACAGAAGGCGCAAGAGCCGGAAACAACCAACGACTATGCCGCCGTGTCCTGGTATCTGCACAATATGCGCGACGCGTTCAAACCCGGCGCACCCGCACTTGCAACCGAATGCGGCTATTGCAATGTCGTGAAGCCCGGCACCTCCGGCGTGTCGGAGATGGCGGCAGCGCTCTATCTGCCGCGACTGCTGCTCAACAACTTCCGCCTCGGCATTCTCCGGACATTCCTCTACGAATTCTTCGATGGCGGTACCGATCCCAATGACGGAGAGCATCATTGGGGCCTCGTCCGCAATGACGGCTCGCCGAAGCCCGGCTACCATGCGATCCGAAATCTCCTGTCGGCCCTAAAGAGCGCACGCCGCGCCAGCGACAGCCAACCGCTTCGCGTCGCCACGCAATCGCCCGAACTGCGGCACATCGCGTTTCAGGATGCGCAGGGACAGCCGCTGCTTGCGGTGTGGCGCGCGGTGCGCTGCTGGAATGTAGCGAAGGCCGAGGACATCTCACTGCCCACGGAGCCGATCGACATCTCCGTCGAGGGTCCTGCCGCTTCGCTCTCCTTCAACCGTCCGAATGACGATGCCGAGTGGCGGCGCATACCGGTGACCGACGGACACGCGACGATCCCGCTCGACGGGCGGGTGGCGATTGTCCGGCGTTCCAGCTGAGCTGGTATGACCGGGCTGTGGCTTGAACCACCCCGCCGCGCTTTGTATCCTGCACCTGCGTACGAACTGACGGTGAGCAGCAAAGTCTTTCAGACAAAGTCTCCCAGACTCTGCGGTCCGGCAAAGCATGCGACGGCTTCGCCTTCTGCTCCAAAATATAACGGATTCTTCCCCATATGGACTATGCGCCTTCCGCTCCGGCCCTTGCGGCCGAGACGCACGCTTTTCAGGTTCTGCTCGAAGACGGCGCCACCGTCAGCATACGCGTGTACGGAAAAGGTCCACGGATCATCTGCAGCCACGGCAATGGCCTCGCCATCGATGCCTTTCAAAGCTTCTGGCGCCTCTTCACGGATGACTATGAGACCGTGGTGTTTGACTTTCGTCATCACGGCCGCAGCAGTCCGTATCGCCGGCCCATCCCGCATGTCTGGCCGCAGCTCATCCGCGACTATGAGGCAATCATGCAAGGGATTACGCGCGAACTGGGCGCGGCGCCGAGCCTCGGCGCATTTCATTCGATGAGCGCACTGACGACCCTGCTGCATGCCGCCGAATATGAGACGCCGTGGATCGGCATCGTCGGCTTCGAGCCGCCGGCAACGCCGCCGAGCCACTATCCCGAATTCCAGAGCTTCCACGCGGACAGTGACAGGCTCATCGCGCGCGCCGCACAGCGCCGATCGACCTTTCCGAATGTGCAGGAGCTGTTCGAGTCCTATCGC
Organism: Tardiphaga sp. GW822-FHT04G09; assembly: GCF_058800725.1. NCBI lineage: Bacteria > Pseudomonadati > Pseudomonadota > Alphaproteobacteria > Hyphomicrobiales > Nitrobacteraceae > Tardiphaga > Tardiphaga sp. GW822-FHT04G09. The sequence continues at coordinate 14,208 of NZ_JBXAMO010000019.1, forward strand.
CGCAGCTCGGCCTTCGCCGGGGTCGACGATGCCGGGCTGCAGGCCCTCGCCGCTTCCACGCTGCGCTGGAATGACGAGAGCAAGCTCTATGAACTCGCCTGCCCCCGTGAATTCGAGGCCAGCATCTTCGCCATGCAGAACCTCCCGGGCGCCTGGGAACGGATGTGTAGCGTCAAGCTGCCGGTGAAGCTCGTCGCCGGTGAACCAAAGACGAGAACCAGCCCGTTCGTCGACGTAGAGCGTGCTTTCGCGCGCGATGGCGGCTTCGCCTTCACCACCGTGCTTGATGCCTCGCATTTCATGCAGATGGAAAAGCCGGCCGAATGCGCCGCGATCGTGCGTGCCTTCCATGCGGGTCTGACCTGACCGCTCGGGGGAACGCCGGGCAGCCATGCCGGCCATGCAGACGGCTGGCAATCTGCCGCCGCCGTTCCCACATGCCGAGGGCAATGGGAGCCCCGTCATGACCGCACTTTCGATCCTCGACCTCGTCCGCGTCACCCAGGACACCGACGCGCGCGGCGCACTCGACAATTCCCGGGATCTGGCCGGCCATGCGGAGAAATGGGGCTATCAGCGCTTCTGGGTGGCCGAACATCACAACATGATCGGCATCGCCAGCGCCGCGACATCGGTGGTGATCGGCCATATCGCGGCGGGCACCAAGACCATTCGCGTCGGCGCCGGCGGCATCATGCTGCCGAACCATGCCCCCATCGTCATCGCCGAGCAGTTCGGTACACTGGCCCGGCTGTTTCCCGGCCGCATCGATCTCGGCCTCGGCCGCGCACCCGGCACGGACCAGATGACCATGCGGGCGCTGCGCCGCTCACTGCAGAATTCAGATAACTTCCCGCAGGACGTCCAGGAGCTGCAGGCCTATTTCGCCCCCGCCGGCCCAAACCAGCGCCTGCAGGCGGTGCCTGCCGCAGGCACCGACGTGCCGCTATGGATTCTCGGCTCCTCGACCTATGGTGCGCAGCTCGCCGCGGCCCTCGGCCTGCCCTATGCTTTCGCCTCGCATTTCGCGCCCGACCAGTTGCTGCAGGCCCTGCAGATCTATCACCAGCACTTCGAACCATCCGAACAGTCGACGAAGCCCCATGCGATGGTCGGCGTCAACATCATCGCCGCCGACACCGACGCCGAGGCGAAGCGGCTGTGGACCACGCAGCAGATGTCGTTCACCAACATGTTCCGCGGCACCCGCGGGCTGAGCGCGCCGCCGATCGACGATATCGAGACCTACTGGTCGCCGGCCGAGAAGATGCAGGCGATGGGGATGTTGCGTCGTTCGATCATCGGCTCGAAGGAGACGGTTCGCGCCGGCGTCGCTGCGCTGGTCGAGGAGACCGGCGCGGATGAACTGATGATCGTCTCCGACGTCTACGACCACGCCACGCGGCTGAAATCCTATGAGATGATCGCCGACGCCGCTGCGGGCCTGAGTAAAACGCCGGCTGAAGCGGCCTGCTGAGTCATTTCAGAAATTGATGGTGGTGCGGACGCCGAATACCGCAGCGTCCTTGATACGCTTCGTCTGTGTGGCGTCGTTGGGATCGACGGCGCCACCGGCGGGATGCATCACATATTGAAACACCGGCTGCACCGCCACGCCCGGCGCGACCATTGCGAGATAAGTCATTTCCAGCACGGCTTCGAAATCGCGAATCGGCGATTGAATGCCGGTGAAAAGCTGGACGTCACGATCAAGCCCGCGCGCACCATCCGAAATGCGTGCATAGGTCATGGCGATGCCGAACCTGTCGTCAGGCCGCTCCGCCGAAAAACCTGAGACCTGAATGCCGCCATCGAGATAGAAGCTGATCAGATTGCGATCGGACGGGCTGATCGATGTGCGCGCAAAGAAGCCGATGCCCTTGTCCGGGCCGAGGGTGCTGACGGCGAGCCCCTGCTCATAAACGGCAAAAACTCCGCGATTGCCGCGCCGCATCAGTGGCTCGCCCGTGCCGGCCGGATCGGCCTGCGACAGGCCCTGCGCGGTCCAGCGCTCGTCATCGAATTCGGCGAGATGCACCCAGCCTCCGGCCGTGATCGACCCCGGCAGCCCGGATGGCCCGAGCCTGTAGCTGTATTTCAGCTGCCCGATGATCCACGGCGGATCGTTGACGCGAAATGCGAGACCATGCGCGTTGGCAATTTGCGGATCATTCGGACCGGGCGCTGCCGCGCTGCCATTGAACACCGCCAGATAGGCCGTGAACGCATCCGACAGGCTGGCCTTGAAACGAACGCCCGGCACGGCGAGCGGCGGCGACGGTCCGCCCGCCGGCAGGATCACGCCGGTGATGCCGGGCCAGCCCAGCGCCGAATTGACGAAGATGTCGTCATACTTGCTGTCGATGAATTCGATATCGGATGGCTGCTGACCGACCTTCACGAGGAGCTTGCCGCCAAACAGCGCCTGCTCGATCCAGAATTCATAGAGCCGCGTCGCCGGCAGCGCCTCGATGCCGCTGACCAGCATCAGATTGCCGATATAGTCGCGCGACAGGCCAGGTCCGTGGATCTGATAGACATTGGCGTGAAAGGTCGCGCCGCTCCAGCCCACCGCCTTGTCGAGATCGACATCGACGCCGAAATCGAACCGGCCTTCATAGACCGCGCCGCGCCGGATGCCGCCGGAGGCATTGCCGAGCGCCTCGCCGATATAGGTGGCCGACAGCGCAACGCCCCATTCGGCGAGCCTATCGTTGATCGGCTTCAGTCCACTATCGCGCCAGTCGCCGGCATGCGCCGATGACAGCGAGATTACGCCCCAGCCGACAAGGCCGGCGAGCGCCGCCATCGCACGAATCATCCAGCACGACAACGCACCAACCATGATAGCTACCTGATGATCTTGAGGCGCTTCATCACGGCATAGGCCGACGCCGACGACACCAGGATCAGCGCCCCCGCCCAGAGAAATCCGGTTTCGACATCGGTCAGCGGCAGGCCCTTGGTGTTCATGCCGAAGATGCCGGTGACCAGCGTCGGCGGCAGCAGCAGTGCGGTTAGCACTGAAAGAACGCGAAGGCTTTCATTGCCGCGTTCCTCGATCTGCAGATGCAGTTCTTCCTGCAGCAACCGGCTGCGCTCGCGCATCTCGACCACATTGTGATCCAGCCCGTCGAGCCGCTGCGCCAGCTTGCCGGCACGCAGCTGCAGCGACGGTTTCAACTCACGCTGACCTTTGGCCTCCAGCCGCTGGAACACGATGCGCAGCCCGGACAGCTGCCGATGCAGCCGCACGCAGGTCCGGCGCAGACGACCGAGCTTCTGCAGCATGTCGCGCGAATCGCCGGAAACGACCTGCTCCTCGATTTCATCGAGCGATATCGCCAAACTGTCGGCGACGCCGTCCATGGTGTCGGCGACATTCTCCACGATCGTCTCAAGCAGCGCGGCCATACTGTCGACCCGCAGTCCCTGCTCGAGCGAACGGCGCGTCGCATCGACAGCGCACAGCGCATGATGCCGGCCGCTGATCAGGAGCCGCTCGGTCATCACGAAGCGCAGATAACCGGTGTCGTCGGTCGCCTCGTCGATATCGCGCAACAGATCCGAGATCACGCCATAGATGCTGTCATCGGTAGCGTGAAGCTGCTGATACGTGTCCTTCGACAACAGCAGGGTGCGCGCCTGTTGCGGCGCATGCAGCGGAATCTGTGACAGCCATTGCAAAGCGCGCGTATCGGCGAGATTGAAATGCAGCCAGAGCACTCCGCCATGGGCGATGTCGATACCCGCATCGACCGGCAACGGCTCAGGCTTGCCGTCGGAATGGATGCGAAAGGCCCACACCAGACCCGGAATCGGCTCGGACGCGCCGGATATCGGCATCACTTCTGGGGATGCGACCGGGACCTCAAACTGCATCGGGCACCAGCTGTTCTTCACGCCACGCAATACGCATGCGCCACCAAAAAATAAAAAAACCTGCCTGCGGCTCTCCGACTGTGTCAGTCCGCCGCAGGCACTTAATGAGGTCCTTGTTACAGCGGTATGTCAGTCGCCGTTTTGCTCGCGCATGATCCGTTCGGAAAACCGGTTTCCACTTTTCCGGATCATGCTCTATTCGGCGGCTTCGGCGAGTGTATCGCTCTGCTTGTTGTAGTCATGGACGACGCGGCCATAGGGCAATGTCAGGTCGGCCAGGAAATGATGCGCACCGATCACGCGGCGCACCGGAAAGTCGGCGACCGGCGCGTTGACATGCGGGATCAGATGCAGGCGGCCGGGGCCGAACCATGAGCCCTTCACGGTGATATCAGTCAGGTTGATCGCCACCAGCTGGCACACTTCGGCGCTGCCATCGACGCCGGGGATCAGCTTGAGATTGATCTGGGTCTTGGCCAGCGTGGCAAGGGTGGCCTCGCCGTTGCCGGCCATGGCGCCGTGCTTGTAGGCCATGGTGCCCATGGCCACCTGCTGTCCGGCATATTCCAGCGTACCGGTCAGCGTGTCCTTGACCACTTCGAGCTTCGGATGCGCGTATTTCTTCGGAAAGCCCCAGATCTCGCGGCCGGCAGCGATCGGCGGATCATCGTCCAGATACATCTGCGAGACGAAGTTGACGTCCTCGCCCTTGAAGCGTGCGGGGATCACGAGGCCGGTCTCGGTATAGCTCCCGAAGCCGGATGAGTCCGGCATCTTGATCCATTCATAGTGCACGATGGGCCGCTCGATCGGCTGCAGCGGTTCGGGCAGACCCATCCGGATCACATCAGGATCGGTCTCGTAGGTGATCACCAGGAATTCGCGGTTGATGAAGCGATAGGGACCGGCGGGATAGCTCGGGCCGGCCATCGGCATCGACGGCAGTCGGAGGATGTCTTCCTGGCGCATCGGAAACTCCTAAGGTGAAAAATCGCTGGGTTGAATTCAGTGTGCAGTCCAGCCGCCATCGACCGGTAGCGTGATGCCGGTGATCGAACGGGCGTGATCGGTGCAGAGAAAATTGACGACCGAGGACAATTCTTCGACGGTCACGAAGCGCTTGGTCGGCTGGGCGGCGAGCAGCACGTCCGAGATCACCTGCTGCTCGGTGATACCGCGCGCCTTGGCCTGCTCCGGGATCTGCTTTTCGACCAGCGGCGTCATCACATAGCCCGGGCATACCGCATTCACGGTGATGCCGTGTTCGGCCACTTCCAGCGCCGCCGTCTTGGTCAGGCCGGCGATGCCGTGCTTGGCCGCGACATAGGCCGACTTGAACGGCGAGGCGACCAGCGCATGGGCCGACGCGATGTTGACGATGCGGCCCCAGGACTTCGCCTTCATGTGGGAGATCGCGAGACGTGTGGTGTGAAACGCACTCGACAGATTGATCGCCACGATCGCGTCCCACTTCTCGACCGGGAACTCCTCGAGCGGCGCGACATATTGGATACCGGCATTGTTGACCAGGATATCGACGCCGCCGAATTCCTGCTCGGCCTGCGCCATCATCGCCGCGATGTCATTGCCGTCGGCCATGTTGGCGCCGCTATAGAGCACCCGGACCTGATGCCTGTCGGCGATCTCGCTGCGGATTGCCTCGATCTCATGGGCATCGCCGAAGCCGTTGAGCACGATATTGACACCGCTGGTCGCGAGGCCGCGCGCAATACCAAGACCGATGCCGCTGGTCGAGCCGGTGATGATGGCGGACTTTCCAGACAACATATGCGCAGCCCTTCGTAAACAAACATTAATATCTGCGTCTTTGCTAGCGATGCTGTTTGACGACGGTGTGAGGAATTTCCTTCAGCGGCGTGACGCGCATCATGGACTGATGCGCAGTCATCGACTTTGCCATCTGTCACAACGCCGTCACTGCTCATCTGAATTCTGCCGCCAACGTGATCGTTGAGGAGAATACCCAGATGGATGCGCGGACACCCGATTCAGACATGACGGCCGAGACCGGCTGGCGCCCCGACCGCTGCGATCGTGTGGCTCTCGTGCTGCAAGGCGGCGGCGCGCTCGGCGCCTATCAGGCCGGCGTGTATCAGGCACTGCATGAAGAAGGCATGGAGCCGGACTGGGTATGCGGCGTATCGATCGGCGCCATCAATTCGGCGATCATCGCCGGCAATCCGCCGAAAGACCGGCTGGAAAGACTGCAGATATTCTGGGACCGCATCACCGCCCGCAAGGTCTGGCACTACACACCGGACGGCGACGTCTACCGCAAGGCCCGCAACCTCGCGAGCTCGTTCATGACCACAACACTTGGTCAGCCCGGCTTCTTCAAGCCACACGAGATCAACCCGTGGTTCAGCCCGGCCGGCGCGAAGACGGCAACGAGCTATTACGACACCTCGCCGCTGCGCGACACCCTGCTCGAACTGGTGGATTTCGACCTGATCAATGCGCGCAAGACGCACTTCGCCGTCGGCGCAGTGAACGTCATCACCGGCAACTTCCTGTATTTCGACAACAAGAAGGAAGTCATCGCGCCCGAACACGTGATGGCATCAGGTGCACTGCCGCCGGCCCTGCCGATGGTGAAGATCGGCACCGATCATTTCTGGGACGGCGGCATCGTGTCCAACACGCCGCTGCAGCATCTGCTCGATCAGGAGGACAAGATGAATTCGCTGGTCTTCCAGGTCGACCTGTTCAGCGCCCGCGGCGCGCTGCCACGCGATATCCAGGAGGTCCTGGCCCGGCACAAGGACATCGTCTATTCGTCCCGCACCCGCCACAACACCGACATCTACCGGCGCATGAACAATCTGAAGTCGGAGCTCTACAACGCGCTGCAGCGCATTCCCGACGATCAGCTCAGCGATGAGGAACGCGCGCGGCGCGACAGCCTGTCGGATCTGCCGGAGATCACCATCCTGCAGATGATCTACCAGCAGAAAGCCTATGAGGGCGACTCCAAGGATCACGAATTCTCGGCGACCTCGATGCGCGAACACTGGCAGAGCGGCCTCGACGATACCCGCCGCACCCTGAAGCGCCGCGACTGGCTGGCGCTGCCGGAGCAAGGCAAAGGCATCGTCGTGCACGACGTGCATCGCGAGAGCAGTTCCTGACGCGGGCCTAAATCGTAGGATGGGTAGAGCGACTTCGCGAAACCCATCATCTTCGCGATCTGCGGTGATGGGTTTCGCTTCGGCGCGGGGCGCCTGCGCTCTACCCATCCTACGATCCGACCATCATCGATCCGACAATGACAAAAAGCCCGCGCAGATGATGCGCGGGCCTTTTCTTTTGGTGGTCCGAAAGAACGAGGCCGCCGCGTTTCCGCAGCGGCCTCGTCTGTCCTCAGAACAACTGGCTGAACAGTACGTAGAGCGAGGCCGAGAGCATGATGGCGCAAGGCAGCGTCAGCACCCAGGCCATCAGCAGGTTGCGGATGGTGGCCATCTGCAGACCCGAACCGTTCGCCGCCATGGTGCCGGCGACGCCGGACGACAGCACGTGGGTGGTCGAGACCGGCAGACCGAACACGTCGGCTGCGCCGATGGTGGCCGCAGCCACGAGTTCGGCCGAAGCACCCTGCGCATAGGTCAGATGCGTCTTGCCGATCTTCTCGCCGACGGTGACGACAATGCGCTTCCAGCCGACCATGGTGCCGAGGCCGAGCGCGATAGCCACCGCGATCTTCACCCAATCCGGGATGAACTTGGTGGCGGCGTCGAGCGAGCCCTTATAGGCATTGAGGGTCGCGACATCTTCCTTGTTGAGGTCGTTTTCCTTGTCCTTCATCAGAAAGCGGATGGCTTCCGATGCGAGATACATGTCGTTACGGGTGTTGCCGACGGATTCCGCGGGTACCTTGTCGAGCGTGCCGTAAGTGCGGACCTGATCGCCGACCTGCTGCACGAGAACGGCGAGCGACGGATAGGTACCTTCGCTGATCTTGTGCTGCGAGACATAGGTGGTCACCGCCGGGCGGGGATCGCCGATGATGCTGTGACCGGCACCCTTGGCTGCTATCACCTTGGCGGCTGCGATGGAGTTGGTCTGGAACTGGGCGACGCGAGATTCCGGCAATGCGCGGTTCAGCGCATAGGCAGTCGGCACGGTGCCGATCAGCACCAGCATGATCAGGCCCATGCCCTTCTGACCGTCATTCGAACCATGCGCGAAGGACACGCCGGTGCAGGTGGCGATCAGGATGCCGCGGATCCACAGCGGCGGCGCCTTGTTGCCGTCCGGAGCTTTGTACAAAGCGGGATTGCGCACCACGAACTTCAGCACCAGCAGCAGGATGGCGGCGCAGGCGAAGCCGACCAGCGGGGACAGCAGCAGCGCATAGCCGATTTCGGTGGCCTTGCCCCAATCGACGCCCGAGGTGCCGTCGCGGCCCCGCATCAGCGCGTTGGCAATACCGACGCCGATGATCGAACCGATCAGGGTGTGCGACGAGGAGGCCGGCAGGCCGAGATACCAGGTGCCGAGATTCCAGATGATCGCCGCGATCAGCAGCGCGAACACCATGGCAAAGCCGGCGCCGCTGGAGACCTGCAGGATCAATTCCACCGGGAGCAGCGAGACGATGCCGAAGGCTACCGCACCTGTCGAGAACAGCACGCCGAGGAAGTTGAAGAAGCCCGACCACATCACGGCGAATTCCGCCGGCAGCGAGTGGGTGTAGATCACAGTGGCCACCGCATTGGCGGTGTCGTGGAAGCCGTTGACGAATTCGAAGCCGAGCGCGATCAGCAGCGCCACGAGCAGCAGCAGGTAGGGCAGGTAGCTGGTGACGCGGGTGCCGGTGGCATTGACGTCGACATAAATGCTGTAGGCGACGAACAGGAGGCCAGCCGCCAGGATCCCAAAAAACAGGATCATCGTCAGCGGGTTGAAGCCCTTGTCGAGATTCGGCCGGGACGCCGGTTCGAGGGCCCCGCTCTCTGAAATGGATTGAGTAGCTGTAAAATCGGTCATGAAACGCCCCCGTTACAGGTTAAGAGGCGTTAATCTCTGCACGACGGATGCGAAACCCGGATGACAGGCGCGACAATTTGTCCGTTGCGGGTTGTGACAGTCATGCGTCGCCGACGGGCCGCATGTGACAGGCGCTCAGATCGCGGACGCGACCTTCTCGAGCCCGATCATGCGCGCCAGTGCACGGACTTCGCGCTTCTGATCCTCACGCAACTGGAACAGCAACGGCATCGCAGCGGACTTGAGCTGCTGCACCTCGTCGCTGTCGGGATCGATCGGCGGAGTGCCGGCAGAAGGACTGGCCTGTTTGGTCTCGTGGATCCTGCGCGCCACGTTGCGCAGCGCCGCTTCGACGCCGGGCCAATAGGATTCCTGCGAGGCGGTCAGATTGAGCCGGGTCTTGATCGCCGAAATCTGCGCATCGCTGAGCAGCGTATAGGTTTTCTGCGCCGGCTTGGCAGCGGCCTTGGGCTTGGCGGCGGGCTGCGGCACCACGACCGGCGCAAGCACCGTCGCGCCGGGCGCTTCGATCGGACTGTCGGATGCAAAGGCCTGGCGCAACAGACTGCCATCGACCGCAGGAGTCTGGACGCCCGGGACCTGCTGCGGATCGAGCGACGCCATCATGGCGCCGGCGACCGCCAGCTTGTCCTTCTTGCCTTGGGTATTGGACACGGGACCGCGCGAGACCGCGACCGAGTTCTGTGCGGCGCTGTCGTCATAGGACAGCGATGGGATGCTGTCGCGGCCGAGAATGCTCGCGACGGCCACGCCGGTCAGCAGCAGACAGCCCAGCACAAGAAGGGTCAGCGCGCGCGTCAAGCCAGTCTCCGCAATTGAGGAACCCCTGAGGTATCGTCCTCACAAATGGAGATTAATTAAGGCCTAACCATGCTGCAACGGTGCGATAATACTTTAGACGTTCAGGCAGCGTTGGCGAGAACGTAGGCTTCCTGGATATCGCTAACGATATCGGAAGCTTCCCACAGCGCGTCCGGGGCGACCGACTGCATGCTGATGGTCCAGTTCGCGCCCTTGCCGGTGCGGGGCGTGCTGACGATGTCGAACCGTACGTCGCGACACAGGGGGTGACGACCGAAAGCTGAGGCCACGCGTGCCTTGATCTCCTCGATCGTAGCCGGCGTCTTCGCGAAATAGGCTTCGATATCCATGCTGGCCCCTGGATCGGTTTGATTCCCGACTGAGGCATTGTTGGTTCCACAGGATTTAATGAATGGTTAATTTTGCCGCGCCGCTGGCAGGTTGATACCACCCTGCCGGGATGGCTCAGCCCAGCAGCTGATCGAGCCGATCCCGGAGCTGATCCTGATGATACGGCTTGGCAAGCCGCGGCAGGTCGAGCTGAGCGCCTTCGGGCAAATCCGCATAGCCGGTGGCGAGCAGGATCGGCAGCGACGGCCGCATTTCGCGGGAATAAGCCGCAAGCTCGATGCCCGTCATGCCGGGCATCACATGATCCGTCATCATCAGATCGAGCGGCTCATCGCTTTTCAGAATCTCCAGCGCATGCAGCCCCGAATTCGCGGGAATCACGCGATGGCCGAGGTCCTCCAGCATCTCCGTCGTCGACATCGCGATGAGAGGATCGTCATCGACGAACAGGATCACGGCAGAGCGCGCGGCATGGCGCGTGACATTGGCCGTATCGGCCGCCTCCGGCGCCTTGTCGGTGACCGGCAGCACGAGGGTCGCCGTCGTTCCCTTGCCGACGACGCTCGAGAGATCGAGCGTGCCGCCGAGCTGCACGGCCAGTCCATGCACCATGGACAAACCAAGACCGGTGCCCTTGCCGACCGGCTTGGTCGAGAAGAATGGCTCGATCGCCTTCTTCAACGTCTCCGGCGACATGCCGGCGCCATCGTCGATAATCGACACCTTGAGATAATCGCCGGGCTTCAGCACCGGGTCGCCCTTGCCGACCAGGTGCTTCTTCACCCTGATATCGATGGAGCCGCCATCCTGCATGGCATCGCGCGCATTGATCGCGAGATTCAGAATCGCCAGTTCGAGCTGGTTGGGATCGATCCGCGCCCGCGGCAGATCGCCGGGAATATCCAGCCGCAGCGCCACGCGCGGCCCGAGGGAACGTTCCAGTAGATCGATCATGCCGCGAACCAGCGCGCCCAAATCGGCAGCCACGGCTTTCAGATCCTGCTGCCGTGCAAAGGCCAATAGCCGCTGCGTCAGCGACGCGCCGCGCTCGGCTCCCTGCATCGCGCCATCGACGAGACGTTTCAGTCGCGGGTCGTCCGGCATGCGCTTGCGCAGCAGATCCAGGTTGCCCATCACGGCCATCAGCAGATTGTTGAAGTCATGCGCTACGCCGCCCGTGAGCTGGCCGATGGTCTCCATCTTCTGCGCCTGGCGCAGCTGGTCCTGCGCCTTCTCGCGCGCCGCGACTTCCTTCATCAGCTCATTGGTGCGTTCCTCGACGCGCTGTTCGAGCGTCGCCGTGAGCTCGGCAAGCGCGGACCGCTCCGCCGTCAACTGCGCCAGCAAATTGTCGCGATCGATATCGGCTGACTTTCGCGCTGTGATATCGACGGAGACGCCGACCAGCGTTTTCGGCTTGCCGTCAGCCCCACGGACCATGCGCGCACGCGTCTCGACCCAATGCACCGAGCCGTCCGGCCAGATATTGCGGTATTCGACATTGTAATCCGCGCCGACCATCAGCGTCGCATCGAGCGCCTGCTGGCGTTGTTCGCGATCATCGGGATGAACCGCGGCCTGCAACTCGCTGAACGTGAACGACTGATCCGGCCGGCGGCCGAAGCATGCCTTGGTCGTATCCGAGACCTCAAGCCGAAGTTCGGGCAGATGCAGTTCGAGCGTCCCGAGCCGTCCCGCATCGAGCGCCGTCTGCAGCAATCCCTGACTGTCGCCGAGGTCTTCGAGAATGGCGCGCGTCTGATATTGACGCCGGCGCGCGCGGACGGCTGAGCCGACGACCGAAATCAATGTGGTCGGGTGAAACGGACGCTCGATGAACGTCACATTGCCCAGCAACTGTCCGAGCCGCGCGGCATCCGGATTGCGCTCCGGTCCGCCGCCCTGACGCGTCAGCAGCACGATGGGAAAATCAGACCATGACGGCTGGTCGTGCAGCCAGTGGCCAAGACCGCGCAGATCGACGGTCTTGATCGCCTCGTCGGCGATGACGGCGACACCGGCGCCGCCCTTGATCTCCTCGAGGAGCGCCGGAAAATCCGCGCAGGACTGCGCGTAAAAACCGGCCTCGCGGATCAATGCCGCAGCCACTGCAGAATCGCGCCCTGTCGGAGCAAGGATGACGGCGCGCTCGGAGGAACGCCCCGGTTTCACGCCGAGGTTCCCTCAAGCAGAGAGCTTTGACCGTTGTAAATGGGTACGCCGCGCAACACGCCCTGGAATTCGCTGAGCGGCGCGCCGATCGTGAGGCCTCGCCCGTCGATCCGGTACTCGCGAATGGTCGACTCATGCGCACCGGTTCGCTTCTTGATCACGGACATCGCACGGCGAACGCTGCCGCTTGCTTCGAAGTAACGGAGCAGGATCACGGTATCGGCGAGATAGGTGACGTCCACCGGCGCCTTCATGTCGCCGACGAGGCCGTGCTGCGCCACCGTCATGAACGTCGCGGCACCCGTGCGGTTGAGATATTGCAGCAGCTCATGCATGTGCAGGATCAGCGAATTTTCTTCCGGCATCGAGGCCTGATAGCCGTTGAGACTGTCGATCACGACGGTCTTGATCTCGTGCTCGTCGATCTGACGACGGACGCGATGCGCGAATTCACCCGGCGACAATTCAGCAGCATCGACCTGTTCGACGAACAGATGACCGCTCGCCTGCATGGCGGCAAGATCGATTCCGATCCCCTTCATGCGATCGAACAGCAGTCCTAGCTCCTCGTCGAAGATAAACATGGCCGCCTTCTCGCCGCGTTTGACGGCCGCGACCACATTGACGATCGCCACGAGTGACTTGCCTGTGCCGGCTGGCCCGAGAATGAGCGTACTCGAACCGGTCTCGATACCGCCGCCCAGCAGCTGGTCGAGTTGCGCAATGCCGCTCGACTTGGTCATGCGATCCATGCTGTTCCGGAATTCGGATGCGACCAGCCGCGGAAAGATATTGAGGCCGCCTGTGGTGATGGTGGCGTCGTGATATCCGCCGCGAAACTTGACGCCGCGATACTTGATCACGCGCGCACGCCGGCGCTCGGCGCCATAGGAGGGCGCCAGCTCTTCCAGCCGCAACACGCCGTGGGCGACGCTATGAACCGTCTTGTCGGCAACTTCGGCCGTGAGGTCGTCGAGCATCATCACCGTGGTGCCGAATCGCGCGAAGTAATGTTTGATGGCCAGGATCTGACGGCGATAGCGCAGCGAGCTTTGTGCCAGCAGCCGGATTTCGGACAGACTGTCCAGGACGACCCTGCTCGGCTGCGTGCGCTCCACCGCCTCGAATATCTGCTTGGTGGTTTCGCCGAGTTCGAGATCCGACGAATAGAGCAGGCTCTGCTGCTGATCCTCGTCGAGCAGGCTTTCCGGCGGCAGGAGTTCGAAGACTTCAATGCCCTTGTCGAGGGTCCAGCCATGGGACGCTGCGCCGGCGCGCAACTCGCGATCGGTCTCGGAGAGCGTGATGTAGAGACATCTTTCGCCGACCCGCATGCCCTCCAGCAGGAACTGCAAGGCTACGGTGGTCTTTCCCGTACCGGGCGCGCCTTCGACCAGAAAAATGTGACCTCGGGAGAATCCGCCGGAGAGGATGTTATCCAATCCCCAGATGCCGGTCCTGGCTTTATCGTCTTGCACGTGCGTCGAACCCATACCGCCCCCTGACGCGCGATAACCGGGGCAATATCAATCGGTTCCCAGCCAACCCGAAAATAATTCGCCGGGGCCGGAGCGTGGGCGGTCAGCGCTTCTCGATCACCAGACTCTGCACCGCCCGGCCGAAATAGCCATGGATATCGGCGAGCTTGGAGGCCGCGAGGCCGGCGCCATCCGGCCCGATCCAGCTTTCACCATCGAGCAGGATCCAGTCGCCCACCGGCGGGCGTGACAGGCTCACCGTGAGATCGGCATTCAGGAAGGTCCAGTCGTCGAAACTCAGCACCGGCGAGGAGCCGTTGCTGAAATCTGCCGCGATCACCGCGCGCATCACCTGCGAAAGGCCGGCGCCTTCGACGATCGGCCGGTTGGCCCGGTACCAGATCGCGCCTGGCCCCAGGGACAGGAAGCCACCACGGACAGCGCGAATGCTCATGCCGGTGACGAAGGGACTGCTCGCGTAACGCGGCTCCAGCAATCCGCCCTGATCCGGCGGCGGCACCGTGACCGGCGAATCGGCGATCTCCGGCGGCAGCGGCTGCACCTCCGCCCTGATCTTCAGCACCGTCGCACGCACCACGAGGGTGCCGTTCGCCATCAGTCTGACGCCGACGAGCTGAATCTTGCGGCCCTCGCGCAGCACTTCAGTCTCGAAAGTGAGCGGCGCGACCGGCACCGGCCGCAGCAGATCGATGGTGACGCGTGTCACATGCATCGGGCTCGCCGTCGGCATCTGCTCGGCCAGCCATGTCACCAGCGCCGACGGCGCGGAGCCATGCTGCATGGTCTCATTCCACGGCCCCGCGGCATGCGGACTGGTGACGACATGATTGCCGTCCACGCGATAGATGGCGTCCATTGTTTGGAAGTCCGTGCTTGATGATATTTGCAGGGTGGGCAAAGGCGCTCTTGCGCCGTGCCCACCTTCGATCGGCGTGGTGGGCACGCTTCGCTTTGCCCACCCTACGCAGCAAAGACCTTACAGCGGCGGATCGATCGCTTCGTCGTATTCTTTCTTGAAGCGCGCCACGAGCTCTGCGACGGGCACGACCCTGTCGACGCTGCCGATGCCCTGGCCGCTGCCCCAGATTTCCTTCCAGGCCTTCGGCTTGGCGCGCTCGCCACTGGCGTCGGTACCGAAATTCATCTTGGTCGGATCTGACTCCGGCAGGTTGTCCGGATCCATGCCGGCGGCGATGATGGACGGCTTCAGATAGTTGCCGTGCACGCCGGTGAACAGGTTCGAATAGACGATGTCTTCCGCAGCCGACGACGCAACCATGTTCTTGTAGCCCGGCACCGCATTGGCCTCGGTGGTGGCGATGAAGGCCGAGCCGATATAGGCGAAGTCGGCGCCGAGGATACGCGCGGCGCGAATGGCGCGACCATTGGCGATGGCGCCCGACAGCGCGATCGGGCCGTCGAACCACTTGCGGGTCTCGGCCACGAAAGCCAGCGGCGAGATTTCGCCGGCATGACCGCCGGCGCCGGCAGCGACGAGGATCAGGCCGTCAGCGCCCTTCTCGATCGCCTTGTGCGCAAAACGCTGGTTGATAACGTCATGAAACACGATGCCGCCCCAGGCATGGGCCGCCTGATTGAGTTCTTCACGCGCGCCAAGCGAGGTGATCATCATCGGCACCTTATGCTTCTCGCAAAGCGCCAAGTCCTGCTCGAGCCGGTTGTTGGACTTGTGCACGATCTGGTTGACCGCGAATGGCGCGGAGAGCCGATCCGGATGCGCCTTGTCATGCGCGGCGAGTTCTTCCTTGATCCGGTGCAGCCACTCATCGAGCAGCGCCGCCGGACGCGCATTCAGCGCGGGAAACGAGCCGACGATACCGGCCTTGCACTGCGCGATGACGAGATCCGGCACCGAAATGATGAACAGCGGTGAACCGATCACGGGCAGCGACAGGCGGTTCTTGAACAATGCCGGCATCGACATGGAAAATTCCTCGACTTCTTTTCTTGATTGGTACGCAATCGCGCGCGCCCGCCCCCGGTCGATCCGGGTGCGGGCGGACGATGCCAGAAGCGGGGGGCGGATGGCAATTGCGCTGCGGGAGAAAAAGTCCAGGCGCCGAGCGCTATCCCATCAACCTGGACGATTGAGGCCGCCCGGATCATCGAAGCATTCATTCATTGGCAATGACTTCAGACGGACGCGCCGGTCGGATCTGACATCGTCACACGGTTCTTGACGCTTGGGCGCTCGTTCATCCGTGCGTACCATGCTTGAAGCGCCGCGCACTCCGCAGGCACTTCGAGCTTCACGAGTCCGGCGAAGATCAAACCGCCAATCACCGTGATATCGGCCATCGAGAAAAACGCGCCGGCAATAAACGGCTGCTTTTTCAGCACCCCGTCGAAATACGCCATGCCCCTGAGCGCCTTGTCGCGCTGGCGAAAACCCCATTCGGCATTCTGATAGATCTCGACATGGGGTCCGAGCCCCGGCGTTGCGTGATGGAAATAGACGCTAATGGCGTCGAGCAGCTCCAGCTCGGCACGCTTGCTCATCATGTGGATCATGCCCTTCTCGCGCGGCGTCCTCCCGGTGAGCACGGGGGCGCCGTCAAGCGCGTCGAGATATTCGGTAATGGCCGTGCATTCGGCAATGAAAGTGCCGTCGTCGAGTTCGAGCACCGGCAGCGTGCCTGAATAGTTCTTGGCGAGGAATTCGGGCGTCTTGTGCTCGCCCTTCCAGAGATCGACCGACACGAACTGGACGCGCGACTGAAGGTTCTTCTCCGCCAGAGCGATCCGGACCCGTCCGGGATAGGGGCCGGTGTGCCAATCGTGAATCGTCATCATGGGGATCGCGTCGCCATTGGAGATCTGAGTATTCATCGTTCACCCTACCTGTCAGTTGGTAGGTTTATTTACGGCTTTGATTTACAGGCGTCAACGCCTATCTACCACTTGGTAGATCCAGACACGGGGTTGTGAGGCCGGATATGAGTTCGAATTCCAGGGAAGCCATCCTGACGGCAGCGAAGCGGACCGCGCAGGCGCACGGCTACGGCGGCCTGAACTTCCGCGATCTTGCGGCGGAGGTCGGCATCAAGGCTGCGAGCATCTACCATCATTTCCCGAGCAAGGCCGATCTCGGTGCCGCCGTCGCCAGGCGCTACTGGGAGGATTCAGCCGCCTCTCTGGAGGCGCTACTCGCCGAGTCCGCGGATCCCCTGCTCTGCCTGCGACATTATCCCGAGACCTTCCGCAAGGCCCTCGAAAACAACAATCGCATGTGCCTCTGCAGCTTCATGGCTGCCGAATACGATGACCTGCCGGAGCCGGTGAAAAAAGAGGTCCGGACCTTCACCGATATCAACGTGGCATGGCTGGGCAGGGTTCTCACCGCAGCGACAGCGGCAACCCCTGAGGAGAGCGAGCGGCGCGCCCGCGCCATCTTCGCCGCCATTGTCGGCGCCCAGCTGATGGCCCGAGGTCGCGCGGATATCTCGCTCTTTGACACGCTGATAGAGAGCTATCGCACAGCGGGCCTGTTGCCGGCATAGACCTATTGGCAGAGCGCCTGGGTGACGTAATTCTCCGTCTTGCAATCACCCGGCTCCGGCGCGCGGCCGGGGATCATGGCCTTGGGCGAACAGCTCTGCGCTGCGTCGGTATCGAGGCTCTTGCCTTCCTTGAAACCCTTGCTCTGGCAGAGTTTGTCGGAGGCCGCCTTGCAGTCCGGCGCGCCATTGGCCGCGACCGGGCAGGCCATCCGGCCCTTCACCACCGTGTTCAGCTTGGTCAGGCTGTCAGTCCCCAGCGAGGGCATGGCGGGCAGCGACGGCAGCAGCGAGGTGGAATTCTTGAACAGCTTGCCGATCTCGTTGAACAGGCCGGGATTCTCGGGCGCCGGCGGCGGTGACGGCGGCGGCGCCTGTTCAGCCATCGGCGCGGGCGCGAAAGCCGCAGCAGGCGGGGATGCCGCCGAGGGAGCCGGCACCACCTGAATCGTGATCGACTTCTGCGGTGCCGGCTGCTGCTGCATGGCCTGCGACCAGGCACACACGGTGGCAGCGCCGACGGCCAGCGCTGCGGTTGCAGCGACGACGCAGTTGCGGGTTACCGGAGCCAACAGACGGGTCAAATCAGACATGATGCGAAACGTATCCCGACACCTGCGCCGGGGGAAGCATCCTGATCTAGAACAGCCGGAATGCAATGATGAAGCCGAGCACCAGCACGCCGACACCCAGCCCCACCCACAGGCCCAGACGCTTCTCGATGGTCTCGCGAATCCACACGCCGTACCGATTGAGCAGGACGGCAACGACATAGAAGCGCACGCCGCGGGCAACCACCGACAGCGCGACAAACATCCAGATATTATAGTTGGCGAAACCTGACGTGATGGTGACAAGCTTGTAGGGGATTGGCGTCAGCCCCTTCAGCAGGATGATCCATGCGCCATATTCGGCATAGCCGGCGCGGAATGCCTCGACCTTGTCGCCGTAGCCATAGAAATGAATGACCCATTGGCCGACCGAGTCATACAGCACGGCGCCGATGAGATATCCCACCACGCCGCCGGCCACCGAGGTCAACGTGCAGAGGCCCGCATAGAGCCAGGCCTTCTGTGGCCGGGCCAGCGCCATCGGAATCAGCATCACATCCGGCGGCACCGGAAAGAACGAACTCTCCGCGAAGGACACGATGCCCAAAATCCAGAGGGCATAGGGCTTGTGGGCGGCGTCGATACACCAGTCATACATTCGTCTGAGCATGGTCCGCGATGAACCACCCTGAGGCCGATTTGTCTATGGCCGGGCTGACACGCGCGGGACGAAAAGCTCAGCTCAACTTGCGGAGGCGACGACCTTCCAACGCGACAATTGGTCGCCGCGCAGCGTTTTGCTCGATAGATTTGGGCCGTTTCGGGGGCTTCGGAAGCTTTTCGGCGATACCGAGCATATCTTCGCGCCGGCTCATCTCAGCCCAGACCTGCTCCGGGCGCACACCCGCAGCCGCCCATAATACGGTCAGATTATAGAGAAGATCGGCGCTTTCGCGAATGACGGCGTCGGGCTTGCGGTTGATCGCATCGATCACGACCTCGATGGCCTCCTCGGCCAGCTTCTTCGCCATCTTTTCCGGTCCCTGCTGATAAAGCCGGGCCGTTCGCGAGACCGACGGATCGAGATCCTTGGCCGCGATCACCGCCTGATAAAGCCGGTCGAGCGAATCACTCATTCAACTACACTATCTCAAAGCCGTGGCCAGCGCGTTAACGCCTGGCCCTCAAGTGTCTGCAACAACAATCGCCGGCCGCGGACGCGACCGGCGATTGATAGTGACGTGACAGTTCGATGACGGATCGATCTGTGACCGATCGCGCAATTACCAGGTCATACGACGGGAATTGTCATAACCATAGCCACCGCCATAGCCGCGATACGGGCCTCCGCCGTAATAGACCGGGCCGCCGCCATAATAGGCTGGGCCACCGCCGTAATAACCATAGCCCGGACCGTTATCGTAGTAATAGTCGCGGCGGCTTTGCGTGGCGGCAATGGCACCAATGGTGCCGACGATGGCGCCAAAGGCCGCGAGGCCGGCAGCATTACCGCCACCGCGATAATGGCGACGGCGCGCGCTGCTGAAATCAGTGGCGTCGCTGGTGCCGTGCGTGGCCGCGACCTGACTCGTGCTCTTTGCAGTCGCTGCGAATGCTCCGGTCGGCGCAATTGCCGAGATCGTCATGGCCGCAACTGTCGCCACGATGGCGGCGCGGCCAGTCGACTTGAACAATCCATTTCGTACGAACATCTCAATGTCCTCCGTGGTCGTCTGGCCCTGCGGGCCTCAGTTAGCCAACCACTTCGGGCACTATGAGTTCCCCAACCCCAACGGCAGCTGAACGATCGGTGTTCAAATCAGGGCAGTCATCTCCCGTTCAGCGTTTTACAGGTAGAAACGACGCGCAAGATGTCGCACCGTGGCGCCATCAATCAGACATGCCCGGCGGGGTAACTGCCGATCCGTCAGTCGTTAAGTATCTTGATGCCCAGAAACGCGACCAACATTTCCCGGCGGCATGTCCTCCTCTCGCTGAGTGCGCTGGGCTCCGTGGCTTTTTGCGCATCTTCGGGACGGGCCGCCGCAGACGACGACAAGACGCCCGCCAGCATCCAGTTCGCGCTCGATCGTGCAATCGACGCGATTGCTGCGCCCTTCGTGCTGGCCGACGCCCGCGGACTTTACCGGGCCGAGAACCTGAATGTGACCACCACCGTCGCCGCAGGATCGAAGGAGGCCATCGCGCGGGTCGCATCCGGTGCCAGCGACATGGCGTTGGCCGATCTCAATGCGTTGATCCGCTATCGCGGCGAGTCAGATGCCGCGACGGTGAAAGCCGTCTTCGTCCTGCTCAATGTCGCCCCCTATGCCATCGTCGCCCGCAAGAGCCGCGGTGTGATCTCGCTCGGCAGCCTTGAAGGGAAAGTGCTTGGGGTCGCTGACCGCGATCTTGCGATCCGGCTGTGGCCGGCGCTGGCCAAGCGCAACAATATCAAGCTTGCCGCCGTGAAGCAGGAAAAGATCAGCGCCGCGGTGCGCGAGCCGATGCTGTCGGCCGGCCAGGTCGATGCGGTCACCGGCTTCTCCTATCTCTCGGCGGTCAACCTGCGCGACCGCGGCGTCCCCGCCGACGATCTCGCAGTATTTCGCTTTGCCGAATTCGGCTCCGCCGCCTATGGCCTCGCGCTGATCGTCAATCCGAAATTCGCCGCCGCCAGGCCCGAGGCCGTGAAAGCATTCATTCGCGCCGTCACCGCCGGGACGCAGTTGGCGATCAGGGACCCGGCCATGGCGATCACCGACGTCATGACCCAGATGGAGAGTGGTTCGCGCGAGCTCGAACTGACGCGGCTGCGCACCGCCATTACCGACAATATCCTGACCGACGATGTCCGCCGCGACGGGCTGGGTGGCATCGACGCCGCACGCTTTGAAGCGTCGCTCATCGAGATCGCCGAGGATTTTACCTTCAAGAAGCGCCCTTCCGCCGCCGACATCTTCGACGACAGCTTCCTGCCGGGCTCGGTCGGCCGCAAGATCAACTGAAGAGATCAACTGAAGAAGTTCAACTGAACAACTTTTCCCGAAGCTGTATTCGGCTGCCGTCCCCGCCTAGACTATGCGCAATCGGTTGTCCCGTTCGCGCTGCGCTGAGTGACCTCCCATGATCCGTCTTTACACCCGTGTGCTGGAGCTGCTCGGCAAGGAGAAGCGCCTCGGCTGGATTCTTGCGGGCGCCAATCTGCTGCTGGCCGGCGCCCAGTTCGCCGAGCCGGTGCTGTTCGGCCGGATCATCGACGTGCTCTCCGGCAATCTCTCGACGGCCGCGATGCAGGCGGACGGCGCATCGCCCTGGCCGCTGCTGGCGGCCTGGGTCGCGTTTGGCCTGTTCACCATCGTCTGCGGCGCGGTGGTGGCACTTCATGCGGATCGCCTCGCGCATCGCCAGCGCCAGGCGGTGCTGACCGATTATTTCGAACACATCATGCAATTGCCGCTGACCTTCCACACCGGCACGCATTCAGGACGCCTGATGAAAGTGATGCTGGCCGGCACCGATGCGCTGTGGCGCGTCTGGCTCGGCTTCTTCCGCGAACATTTCGCCTCCATCGTCTCGCTGTTCGTGCTGCTGCCACTGTCGATCTATCTGAACTGGCGGCTGGCGATCCTGCTCGTGATCCTGTGCGTCGTGTTCACGGTGCTGACCACCATGGTCGTGCGCAAGACGTCGGGCATGCAGAGCGACGTCGAGGAACATTACGGCGACCTCTCCGCCCGCGCCTCCGATGCGCTGGGCAATGTCGCGCTGGTGCAGAGTTTCACGCGCATCGATGCCGAGGTGCAGGGCCTGCGCGGCGTCTCCAGCCAGCTGCTCGAAAAGCAGATGCCGGTGCTGTCATGGTGGGCACTGGTCTCGGTGATGACGCGCGCCTCCACCACCATCACCGTGCTGGCGATCTTCACCGTCGGCATCGCGCTGCATCAGCAGGGTCTCACCACCGTGGGCGAGATCGTGATGTTCGTCTCTTTCGCGACGATGCTGATCCAGAAGCTCGAACAGGTGGTCTCCTTCATCAACACCATCTTCATGGAGGCACCGCGGCTGCGTGACTTCATGAACGTGCTCGATGCGGTGCCTGCGGTACGTGATCGCATCGATGCCGTGGACCCCGGCCGGCTGCAGGGCATGGTCGAGTTCAACGACGTGTCGTTCTCCTATGACGGCAAGCGGCCGGCCATCGCGGATCTGTCCTTCACCGCCCTGCCCGGCCAGACCATTGCCCTGGTCGGCTCCACCGGCGCCGGCAAGTCCACTGCCATCGCGCTGCTGCACCGGGCCTTCGATCCGCAATCCGGCATCATCTCCATCGACGGCATGGATATCCGCGCCCTCACCCTGTCAGGCCTGCGCCGGAACATCGGCGTCGTGTTCCAGGAGGCGCTGCTGTTCAACCGTTCCATCGCCGACAACCTGCGCGTCGGCAAGCCGGACGCGACGGACGAAGAGTTGCGGATTGCCGCCGCCCGCGCCCAGGCGCTCGATTTCATCGAGCGCAGCGACAACGGTTTCAACACCAATGCCGGCGAGCGTGGCCGCATGCTGTCCGGCGGCGAGCGGCAACGGCTGTCGATTGCCCGCGCACTGCTGAAGGACCCGCCGATCCTGATCCTCGACGAAGCCACCAGCGCGCTCGACGCCGTGACCGAGGCCAAGCTGAACGTCGCTCTCGATGAAGTGATGAAGGGCCGCACCACCTTCGTGATCGCGCACCGGCTGTCCACCATCCGCAATGCGACGCGCATTCTGGTATTCGAGAACGGCCGCGTGATCGAAGCGGGAACTTTCGGTGAACTCGTGATGCAGGGCGGCTATTTCGCCAGTCTGGCCGCCGCCCAGTTCATGGTCCAGGAGGACGCACGCGCCAGCATGGGCCTGCCCGATGCCGCCGAACCCCTTTGATGTCTTTGGAGAACCGGTCGAAATTTGGCCCCTTTCATCACCGATTTAACCGGCTCGCCACTGTTCTGATGCTCTCGACCGGTATAGGTTTGCGGCTCTCGCCGCGTGACGGCAGACCGACACGAGAGCCCCGAACCTCAAATCCAAGAATTGCTGCGCGCGGTGCCGGAGCACTGCAGGCGGGCCGCAAAGGACCGGAATCGGATAGTGCAGTTTCACTTCGCATCGCGCCGCCTGCTGTCATTCAACTGGTTCCCCCTCGCCGCAGCACTCGTGCTGGGCGTGGCCGCGCCTCGCACGGCCAGCGCTGAAGCGCTGCTCCTCGTCGAAGCCGATACCGGCAAGGTGCTGCAGGCCGAGAACGCGACCTATCCGTGGCATCCCGCCTCGGTCACCAAGCTGATGACGACCTATGTCACCCTGCAGGCAGTGAAGCAGGGACGCATCAATCTCGACACAGTGGTGACGGTGTCGCCGATCGCCTCCGCCCAGTCGCCATCGAAGATGGGCTTCAAGGCCGGCACGCAGGTCACCATCGATAACGCACTGAAGATGATGATGGTGAAGTCGGCCAATGACATGGCCGTCGTGCTCGCCGAAGGCGTCGGCGGCTCCATCGATGGCTTCTCGGCGATGATGAATGCCACGGCGCAGAAGCTCGGCATGACGCAGACCCACTACGTCAATCCGAACGGCCTGCCTGCCGACGAACAGGTGACCTCGGCGCGCGACCTCGCGATCCTTGCGCGTGCGATCATCCGCGACCTGCCGGAATACGAATATTTCGTCCATATTCCCGCGATCAAATTCGGCCGTCGCATCACCCCGAACTTCAACAAGCTGATCGGCCGCTATCCCGGCGCCGACGGCATGAAGACCGGTTTCATCTGCGCCTCCGGCTACAATCTTGTCGCCACCGCCACCCGTGGCAACAAGCGGCTGATCGCGGTGGTGCTCGGCGCCTCGTCCGGCCAGGCGCGCGCCGTCAAGGCCGCGCAGCTGCTGGAGCGCGGCTTCAACAGCGGCACAGGCGGCCTGACCTGGCTGCAGCCGGCGCTCGGCACCGTGGATGCCCTCGCACCGATCGACGCCGCGCCGCCTAACCTGCGCGACGAGATGTGCGGACCGAAGCGCAAGCGCCCGGCCAGCGACGCCGATGATGAAGTCACCGCCAGCAACGAAGCCAGCAGCCAGGCCATGTCGTTCTTCACCACCGGCCTGCAGCCGCCGACGCTGCGCCCGGTCGACATGATCGCCGCGGCCGCCGCGCCGGTCGAGCCGGTGATCGTCTATACCGGGCCGAAGAAAGTGGGGGCCGACCTGATCGCCGCCAATGCGGTGGAAGAAGCCCGGCAGACGCCGAAGCCCAAGGGCAAGAAGGGCACGAAGACAGCCGCCAGGAAGCCGGACGCGGCAGCCGACACCAAGGACGCCAAACCCGCGGCATCGGCCGACGCGAAAACAGCCGCCAAGCCTGCGGCCAAACCCGCCGCCTCCCGACAGGCAGCCGTCAAGCCGGATGCCGCCGCGCCCAAACCTGCAGCGGCAGCCACATCTGCCAAGCCTGCAGCCGCGAAGCCCGCGGCAGCCAAACCTGCAGCCGGCAAGCCTGCCACGGCAGGCGCCGCGGCTGCGACAGCGCCAGCCAAGCCCAAGGCCGCTGCCAAGCCCGCACCGAAGGCGACCACCGGCGAAGCCAAGCCGGCTGCGGCAGCTCCGCGCACCTAGACCTTCGTCGACGATGCCCGAGATCATCGTTAACGCAGCCGTTTCCGGTCGCATCATGTTGCGCCGCGCCTTGCTATCAAGGACAGCTTTGCTCAATACTTCCACGAAATAATCAAATCGAGGGGGAAGTGTCATGGAGCGCATCTGGCTCAAGCAATATCCGGCAGGCGTGCCCGCCGACATCGACGTCAATCTGTATCCGTCCCTGGTCGATCTGCTCGAAGAGAGCTTTGCCAAATTCCGCGATCGCAAAGCCTTCATCTGCATGGACAAGTCGATCACCTATCGTGAGCTCGACGAAATGTCCGCCTCGCTCGGCGCCTATCTGCAGAGCAAGGGCCTCGCCAAGGGCGCCCGCGTCGCGCTGATGATGCCCAACGTGCTGCAATATCCGATCGCGACATCCGCGGTGCTGCGCGCCGGCTATGCGGTGGTCAACGTCAATCCGCTCTACACCCCGCGCGAGCTTGAACATCAGCTCAAGGATTCCGGCGCCGAAGCCGTCATCGTGCTGGAGAACTTCGCCTCCACGGTGCAGCAGGTGATTGCCAAAACCAATGTGAAACACGTCATCCTCGGCAGCATGGGCGACATGCTCGGCTTCAAGGGCGTGATCGTCAATCTCGTGGTCCGCCGCGTGAAGAAGATGGTGCCAGCCTACGACCTGCCGGGCGCGGTCTGGTTCAATGATGCAGTCTCCGCCGGCCGCAACATGAAGATGAAGAAGCCGGTGCTCGGCCCCGATGACGTCGCCTTCCTGCAATACACAGGCGGCACCACCGGTGTATCCAAGGGCGCGACGCTGCGCCATCGCAACATCCTGGCCAATGTGCTGCAGAACGATGCGTGGCTGCAGCCGGCGCTGCGCAAGCCGCCGCATGTGGACCAGCTGTTCATCGTCTGCGCGCTGCCGCTCTATCATATCTTCGCGCTGACGGCCTGCTTCCTGCTTGCCGTGCGCGCCGGCGGCGTCAACCTCCTGATCCCGAACCCGCGCGATATGCCCGGCTTCGTGAAGGAGCTGATGAAATATCAGGTCAACAGCTTCCCGGCCGTCAACACGCTCTATAACGGCCTGCTGAATACGCCGGGCTTCGACCAGGTGGATTTCTCCAAGCTGAAGATTTCCAACGGCGGCGGCATGGCGGTGCAGAGGGCGGTAGCCGAAAAGTGGCTGAAGGTGACCGGCTGCTTCGTCGCCGAAGGCTATGGCCTGTCGGAAACCTCGCCGACGCTGACCTGCAACCCGGCCGATGTTGATCAGTTCAACGGCTCGATCGGCGTGCCGGTGCCGTCGACCTATATCTCGATCCGCGACGACGACGGCAACGAAGTGCCCCTGGGCGAGCCCGGCGAAATTTGCGCCAAGGGTCCGCAGATCATGTCGGGCTACTGGAACCGGCCGGACGAGACCGCCAAGGTGATGACCGCGGACGGCTTCTTCCGCACCGGCGACATCGGCATCATGAGCCCCGACGGCTTCACCAAGATCGTGGACCGCAAGAAGGACATGGTGCTGGTCTCGGGCTTCAACGTCTATCCGAACGAGGTCGAGGACGTCATCGCCAGCCATCCCGGCGTGCTGGAATGCGCCGTGATCGGCGTGCCCGATGCCAAGACCACCGAGGCGGTGAAGGCCTTCGTCGTCAAGAAGGACCCGAACGTCACCGCCGAGGATATCATCAAGTTCTGCGGCACCCAGCTCACCAATTACAAGGTGCCGAAGCAGATCGAATTCCGCACCGCCTTGCCGAAGACCAATGTCGGCAAGATCCTGCGCCGCGAACTCCGCGACGAGAAGAAGCAGGCCTCGGCGGCCTGATGCACTGCTATAGGGTGGGCCCGCTTTCGCATGGCCCATCCTATGGATTTCAGCATGACTGCAACGACTCCCGCCGACATCATCGCCTTCTGGAAAGACGCCGGCTGGGACCGCTGGTACGCCAAGAACGACGATTTCGATGCCGAGATCACCCGCCGCTTTCGCGGGCTGTGGGACGAGGCCGTCGCAGGCAAGCTTGCGTCATGGGAGGCCAGTGACGAAGGCACGCTCGCTTTGATCCTCGTGCTCGACCAGTTTCCCCGCAACATGTTCCGCAACGATCCGCGGGCCTTTTCCAGCGACCGCCTCGCTCGCGACCTCACGGTCAGGGCTGTCGCGCGCGGCGTCGATCAGCGGGTCGAACAGCAGATGCAGCAGTTCGTCTATATGCCGCTGATGCATTCGGAAGACCTTGCCGATCAGGAGCGCTGCTGCGCATTGTTTCGCGCCACCGGCGAGACCGACAATCTGAAATTCGCCGACGAGCACGCCGATATCATCCGGCGTTTCGGCCGCTTCCCGCACCGTAACCGGGTGCTGGGGCGCAGCACCACGCCCGAGGAACAGGCCTTTCTCGAGGCCGGCGGTTTCGGCGGGTAGAGCCTTCGACATCTTCCGGCCTCATCCTGAGGAGCGGTCGGCTTCGACCGCGTCTCGAAGGATGGCAGCAATGCACATCGCCATGGTTCGAGACGCGCGCCAGGAGGCGCGCTCCTCGCCATGAGAACGGTGTTCGAGGCCGCTGCCCTGGCTTTGCGCAACGCCCAATATTGCCCGCGTCATGCAGCCGGTCTAAACACACTCACCCCACCTTTCAGGAGAGATCGACGATGACCATTCAAGTTGGCGACAAGCTGCCCGAGTCCAAGCTCCGTGTCATGACCTCCGAAGGTCCGGCCGTGAAGACCACCGATGACATCTTCAAGGGCAAGAAGGTTGCGCTGTTCGCCGTGCCCGGCGCCTATACGGGCACCTGCCACAAGATGCATCTGCCGAGCATCTTCCTCAACGCCTATGCCATCAAGGACAAGGGCGTCGACACCATCGCGATCATCTCCGTCAACGATGTGTTCGTGATGAACGCCTGGAAGAAAGACACCGACCTGCGCGACGAAGCGGTGTTCCTGGCCGACGGCAATGCCGACTTCACCAAGGCCATCGGCATGGAGCTCGACGCCTCGGGCAACGGCCTCGGCATCCGCTCGCAGCGCTATTCGATGCTGGTGGAAGACGGCAAGGTGACCAAGCTCAATCTCGAGCCGGCACCGGGCAAGGTCGAAGTCTCCGGCGGCGACACCCTGCTGGGTCAGCTCTGAGCTGAGGTTTTCTTGCTTCCCCTCTCCCCCCGCGCAGCGAAGCTGCGCGCCGCGGGAGAGGGAATGAAAAGAACTACCGGCCCCTGTTCTCCGCCAGCCCGTCGCGCGACAGTTGATCCGCACGTTCGTTCTCGGCATGGCCGGCATGGCCCTTGACCCAGTGCCAGCGCACATCATGGGTCTTCAGCGCGGCATCGAGGCGCTGCCACAGGTCGACATTCTTCACCGGCTTCTTGTCCGACGTCTTCCAGCCGTTTTTCTTCCAGCCGTGAATCCAGCTCATGATGCCGTTGCGCAGATACTGGCTGTCGGTGTGCAGATCCACCGAGCACGGCTTCTTCAGCGCTTCCAGCGCCGAGATCGCCGCCATCAGCTCCATGCGATTGTTGGTGGTGTGGGCCTCGCCGCCCTTCAGCTCTTTCTCGGCATCGCCGAACCGCAGGATCGCGCCCCAGCCGCCGGGACCGGGATTTCCCGAGCAGGCGCCGTCCGTATAGATCGTCACAGGCGTCGCAGTGGTCACGCGGGCAGCCTCGCCGCTTCGACGCCGTAATCGGCCATCGATTTCACCGACTGGTGGAAGCGCAGCTTGCGGACATATTCGACCGGATCCTTCGGCTTCACGAAGGCGCCTTCCGGCACATTGAGGAAATCCACCAGCCGCGTGAGCAGGAAGCGGATCGACGCACCGCGCGCCAGCAGCGGAAACGCCGCGCGCTCGGCGCCGGTCAACGGCCGCACGCTTTCATAGGCATTGAGGAAAGCCCGCGCCTTGGTGGCATTGAACGACAGATCCGGCTCGAAGCACCAGGCGTTCAGGCAGATCGCCACGTCGTAGGCTAGCATGTCGTTGCAGGCGAACGGGAAGTCGATCAGGCCGGACAGCTTATCGCCGAGAAAGAACACGTTGTCCGGAAACAGATCCGCATGGATCACGCCTTCCGGCAGATCGCTCGGCCAATGCGTAGCGAGATGATCGAGTTCGGTCTGCAGGAAAGCGCGCAGCCCGGGCTGCACGGTGTCGGCGCGCGGTGCCGCGAGGTCGAGCAAACCGCGCCAGCCATCCACCGACAGGTTGTTCTTGCGCACCAGCGGGAAATCGCGCCCGGCGACATGCATCTTCGCCAGCGCTTCGCCGACCCCGGCGCAATGCATCGCAGTGGGACGGCGCGGCCACATGCCTTCGAGGAAGTTGATGATCGCCGCGGGCCGGCCGGCGAGCGACGAGTAGACCGCGCCGTCGCGATTCTTCTGCGGCTGCGGGCAATTCACGCCGCGCGCGCAGAGATGTGCCATCAGACCGAGGAAGTAAGGCAGGTCATCCGCTTCGACGCGCTTCTCATAGAGCGTGAGGATATACGCGCCCTTGGAGGTGTGCATCAGGAAGTTGGAATTCTCGACGCCTTCGGCGATGCCCTTGTAGGAGAGCAATTCGCCGACATCGTAGCTCTTCAGGAAGTCCGCGAGATCATCGGCGGCAACATCGGTATAGACCGCCATCGCGGTTACGCCGCGGCCTCGGGACGCAGCGAACGCGGCAGCGGGAAGAATTCGTTTTCTTCGGCGGCCGAAACCGTCTCCACATGCAGCTCATAACGCTGCGCGAAGGCATCCATGATTTCTTCG
Organism: Tardiphaga sp. GW822-FHT04G09; assembly: GCF_058800725.1. Lineage (NCBI taxonomy): Bacteria > Pseudomonadati > Pseudomonadota > Alphaproteobacteria > Hyphomicrobiales > Nitrobacteraceae > Tardiphaga > Tardiphaga sp. GW822-FHT04G09. The sequence continues at coordinate 43,428 of NZ_JBXAMO010000019.1, forward strand.
ACGATCACTTCCGGCGCCGAGGCGCCCGCGGTGATGCCGAGGCTCGTGATGCCCTCGAACATGCTCCAGTCGAGGTCAGAGGCGCGCTGCGCCAGCACCGAAACCCTGCAGCCTTCGCGCTCTGCGACTTCGCGCAGGCGCTGCGAGTTCGACGAGTTCGGCGCACCGACCACGATCAGTGCATCGACCACCGGCGCCACCTTCTTCACGGCAAGCTGGCGGTTGGTGGTGGCGTAGCAGATGTCTTCCTTGTGCGGCCCGTTGATCGTGGGGAAGCGGCTCTTCAGCACGGCCACAATTTCCGCGGTGTCGTCGATCGACAACGTGGTCTGGGTCACGAAAGCGAGATTGTCCGGGTCCTTCGGCTGGAAGGTCTGGGCATCCTCGGCGGTTTCGATGAGCTGGACAGCGCCCGGCGGCAGCTGGCCGACGGTGCCGACCACTTCCGGATGATGCGAATGCCCGATCAGCAGGATTTCACGGCCACGCTTGAAGTGGATCGCCGCCTCGCGGTGCACCTTGGTCACCAGTGGGCAGGTCGCGTCCAGCGAGAAGAAATTGCGTTCCTTGGCATCGGCCGGAACCGACTTCGGCACGCCGTGGGCGGAAAATACTACCGGCGCCGAGGTGTTGTCCGGAATCTCGGCCAGTTCCTCGACGAAGATCGCGCCCTTGGTCTTGAGGCTGTCCACCACATACTTGTTATGGACGATTTCGTGCCGGACATAGACCGGCGCGCCATGGATGGCGAGTGCGCGTTCGACCGTATCGATCGCCCGGACGACGCCTGCGCAGAAGCCGCGCGGCGAACAAAGAACGATTTTCAGGGACGGTTTGGTCGTCATATCGGGGCGATCCAGGGGCCTGGGCACCAAAATGGCAGGTGCGATGGGTCAGATGGGCAAAAATCAGCCAAAGAGCTTGTCTGAATAAGGACTTGGGGCCGGTTTGCGGCGGTGTCAAGGCCGAACTGCCGGGCATTGCGCGGTTGCCCCCGGACAGCTTATATAGAGGCCTAATTCCCGTCATCACCGATGACCAGACGGCTTCGCCTCCGAAAGAGGTGGGCGAAGCGCAAAGGAGATGTGCCATGAGCAATGCCCCGCTGATGCCAAAGGCGACGGCCGTGTGGCTGGTCGACAATACGGCGCTCACCTTCGACCAGGTCGCCGATTTCACCAAGATGCATCCGCTCGAGATCCGCGCCATTGCCGACGGCGACGCCGCCCAGGGCATCAAGGGCATGGACCCGATTTCCAACGGGCAATTGACCCGCGACGAGATCGAAAAGGGCGAGAAGGACAAGAATTACCGGCTCAAGCTCGAAGAGAGCAAGGTCATCCTGCCGCCGGCCGCCAAGAAGAAGGGCCCGCGCTACACCCCGGTGTCGCGCCGCCATGAGCGCCCGAGCGCGATCCTGTGGCTGGTCCGCAGCCATCCGGAGCTCAAGGACAGCCAGATCATGCGTCTGGTCGGCACCACCAAGACCACCATCGCCTCGATCCGCGACCGCACCCACTGGAATGCATCGACCCTGACCCCGATGGACCCGGTGACCCTCGGCCTGTGCTCGCAGATCGAACTCGATTTCGAAGTGCAGCGCGCAGCCAAGGAAAAGCCGACCGACCAGGCCTATGGCGGCGCGACCCTGCTGCCGGCCTCGGAAACCACCCGCAAGGACGAGCTCGAAACCGCCGAGGGCGGCAGCGGCGACCTCAATGTCGACGCCGTATTTGCCAAGCTGAAGGGTATCGGCGGCGGCAAGAAGCAGGACGACGACGAAGAATAGGCGCCTGCGCTGCGCACAGATGCGCGGCGGCAACGGCAGAATTCAAAACGCGGCGGTTCATCCCGCCGCGTTTTTGTTGGCGTGCGGCGTCCAACAATCTTCACTTTCCAAATGTCATCGAATCCTGCGACATCCGACCTGCGCGAGGGGCGCATGGGGGCAACGCTGCGATGGCATCTCTCTGGCTCGGTCTGGTGCGATTGCTGGCCGGCTTTCGCCGCGGCCTGCGCGATCCGGAATTTCGCGCGATCCTGTTCCTGCTGGCCATCGCCATGACCGGCGGCGCCGTGTTCTTTCACGCCGTGGAGGGCTGGCCGTGGATCGACGCTGCCTATTTCAGCGCGATGGCACTCACCACCGTCGGCGACGCCACCCTGTCGCCGACCACGACCATCGCGAAAGTCTTCACGATGCTGTTCTCGATATCAGGCATCGGACTGATGCTGGCATTCCTGTCGCGGCTATCGACATTTCGCGGGCATGAGGAAGGGCGGGAGTAGCCGAAGGCGCCGATTGTCTTACCGATCCGGGGGCACCTAGAATGCAGGGATCATAGCCGCTTCTGAATGCTGCGGGGACGCGTTTGGTGCCATGAAAGTCCGCGATGCCATCAAGCTCATCGAGGATGACGGCTGGTTTCAGGTAGCGACGCGCGGCAGTCACCGGCAATTTAAACATCCCAGCAAGCCCGGACGCGTCACCATCGCCGGCAAGCCATCCGACGACCTTGCACCCGGCACATTTAGAAGTATCTTGAAGCAGGCGGTCCTGACGGAGAGACCCTAGTGCGTTATGCAGTTGTCATAGAGAAGACCGACAACAACTATTCCGCATACGTGCCGGACTTGCCCGGCTGCGTTGCAACCGGCGGCACGGTGAAGATCGTCGAGGCCGAAATCCGTGAAGCTATTCGCTTTCATATTGAAGGCCTCAGGGAGGACGGGCTACCTGTCCCCGCACCGACCAGCATCGCGGATTACGTCGAGACCTGAAGCCGAGGCTCGGAGGCCTCACGCCTTCTTCAGGAACTCCGTGCGCAGCACCAGGCCCTTGACCTTGTCGGTGCGGCCTTCGATCTCGTCTTCGTTGTCGGTGAGATGGATGTTCTTGATCACGGTGCCGCGCTTGAGCACGGTGGACGAGCCTTTCAGCTTGAGGTCCTTGATCAGCGTGACGGTATCGCCCTCGGCGAGCAGTGCGCCGTTCGAATCCCTGACCTTGATGTCCATGACGTTGTCCTGATGGTGCGATGATGTGATGGCGCGCACCCAACAGGATGCGGGCGCTGAAAGCAACAGGCCCACGGTGAAACCGCAAAAAGAAGGGCCGTCAGACATCGGCCCTTCAGTCACACAGTGAGAGATCGAAAGGATCAGAACTTGTAGGTGATGCCCGTGCCGATGAGCCACGGATCGAGCGTGACCTTGCCGGTGATCGGCGTGCCGCCGGCCAGCGTGCCTTCCCAGTCCGGCCGCAGCCACAGTTTCTTCACGTCGACATTCCAGCCCCAGTGCTTGTCGATCATGTAGTCGAAACCGAACTGCACCACGGGAGCGGCAGAGTCCTTCAGACGGCTGCTGGTGACGCCCACGCCACTCGCGGTCTGGCTGAAGAACCAGGTGTAGTTCACGCCGGCGCCGATATAGGGCTTGAACGCGCCGAACTCGGTGAAGTGATATTGCAGCGTCAGGGTCGGCGGCAGCAGCCAGGCCTTGCCGACATCGAGGCCGGCAATGGCGCCATCGCCGGTGACGTGATGCCTGGTGACGCCGAGGATCAGTTCGGCGGCGACGTTCGGCGTGAAGAAATAGGAGATGTCGAGTTCGGGCACGACCTGATCGGAGGTCTTCAGGCTGGAGCCCGGCACCTGGTGAACCGAACCGCCATTCTCCGGAATGACGCCGAGCACGCGCAGGCGGATCATCCAGGGATTCCACGCCTCGATCACCGGCGCCTTGGTGTACGGCGTCGCGGCCGGAAGATCGGCGGCGCCTGCCGTTGTCGCCATGCCAGTCATCGCCGTTGCCGACATCAGCAACGACATGGTCGTCAAGATTCTCTTCATCGCGAAGCGCCCTGTCTCTCGATTCGTTCGGGGTGAACGATCTCACCCGATCCAATCCGAAAGACGCTCGCCACGGCGCTCACACGTTGATCTCCATCAAAAGCAAACGACCGCACAGCGTCTCGCTGCACGGCCGTTGCCTTTGGGTGACACAGTGTTGCGGAATATCAATCCGCCGGTGTTACGGCCGGTTCGGATTGTTCAGCATGTATTCGCCGAGATTGCGCTGCGCACGATCGGCGCGCTGAATGGAATTGCTGCGCTGAACGTCGCGATCCTTGCGGCAGCTCGAATATTCCGGCGAGCCGACAGCGGCGCCTGTGCCGCGGCAGATCGCGTCATCGTCATCGCCAAGGCTCGACATAGGAATGTCGGTGCGGCGCGCGCAGGCGCCCAGCAGCGTTGCCGCCAGCGTCAGCGCGATGAGGGATGTCGAAGTGAGGCGCATGCATGGGTCCTGTCACGTGAGTGACGCCGTGTTTAGCGCGAAATGCGGGATTTGTAAGGTGGGCAGGACGGGTCGAGCGGAGGCGCATCGCGCCAAGGCGAAACCCATCGGCCGGGTCAGCGGCAGAGTGATGCGTTTCGCTCCGCTCACCCCATCCTGCGGCCGAGCCTCACACCCTGCCCTTCAGCGCCGTGCCGATCTCGTCCAGCACCTTGGGATCCTCGATGGTGGCCGGCATCGCCCAGTCCTCGCCATCGGCGATCTTCTTGATGGTGCCGCGCAGGATCTTGCCGGATCGCGTCTTCGGCAGGCGCCCCACGGTAATCGCCAGCTTGAATGCTGCGACGGGACCGAGCTTCTCGCGCACGAGCGCGACGACCTCTGTCTCCACCTCGGCAACCGGCCGCGCGACGCCGGCCTTCAGCACCAGGAAGCCGCACGGCACCTCACCCTTGATCGCATCCTTGATGCCCAATACCGCGCATTCGGCGACGTCGGGGTGCGAGGCGAGAATCTCCTCCATGCCGCCGGTGGAGAGCCTGTGGCCGGCGACATTGATGATGTCGTCGGTGCGGCCCATCACATAGACATAGCCATCCTCGTCGAGATAACCGGCATCGGAGGTTTTGTAGTAACCGGGGAATTCGTTGAAATAGGCTTCCTTGCAGCGTTCATCCTGCTCCCACAGCGTGGGGAGACAGGCCGGCGGCATCGGCAGCTTGATGACGATGGAGCCCATGGTGCCGGCGGGCACCGGCTTTGCCGCCTCGTCGACGACCTCCACCTTGTAGCCGGGCATCGGCACCGTCGGCGAGCCGTGCTTCACCGGCAACTGGCCGAGGCCCACCGGATTGCCGGCAATGCACCAGCCGGTCTCGGTCTGCCACCAGTGATCGATCACCGGCACCTTCAACTGCTTCTCGGCCCAGTCCACCGTCGGCGGATCGGCGCGTTCGCCGGCCAGAAACAGCGTGCGGAATTTCGACAGATCATATTGCCGGATGAACCTGCCCTCCGGATCTTCCTTGCGGATGGCGCGGAACGCCGTCGGCGCAGTGAACAGCGCTACCGCCTTGTGCTCGGCGATGACGCGCCAGAACGCGCCGGCATCGGGCGTGCCGATCGGCTTGCCCTCATACATGATGGAGGTCGCGCCATGAAACAGCGGCGCGTAAATGATGTAGCTGTGGCCGACCACCCAGCCGATATCGGAACCGCACCAGAACACGTCGCCGGGCGTGATGCCGTAGAGATTGTACATCGACCATTTGAGCGCGACCGCATGGCCGCCATTGTCGCGCACCACGCCCTTCGGCTTGCCGGTCGTGCCCGAGGTGTAGAGAATATACAGCGGATCGGTCGCCAGCACCGGCACGCAGGCCGCGGACTTCTTCGCGGTGATCGCCTTGCGACGCAATTCGGCCCAGTCGTGATCGCGACCAGCCACCAGATCGCAGCCGTGCTGCGGGCGCTGGAGAATGATGCAGGCATCCGGCTTCACGCTGGAGAGCCTGATCGCCTCATCGAGCAACGGCTTGTACTGCACGATGCGGCCGGGCTCGAGGCCGCAGCTCGCCGAGAAGATCAGCTTCGGCTTGGCATCCTCGATGCGGGTCGCGAGTTCCTTCGCGGCAAAGCCGCCGAACACCACCGAATGCACCGCGCCGATGCGCGCGCAGGCGAGCATCGCGACGACGGCTTCCGGCACCATCGGCATATACAGAATGACGCGGTCGCCCTTGCCGACGCCGTGATCCTGCATGATGGCGCCGAGCACCTGCACTTCATGCAGCAACTGCGCATAGGTGAATTTGCTGACAGTCCCCGCCAGCGGGGAATCGTGAATCAGCGCGACCTGATCGGCGCGGCCACCGGCAACATGGCGATCCAGCGCGTTGTAGCAGGTGTTCAGCACACCGCCGGCGAACCAGCGTCCATAGAGGCCCATTCCGGGATCGAACACTTTTGTCGCCGGCTCGATCCAGTCGATGTCCCTGGCAGCCTCGCCCCAAAAACCGACGGGATCTGCAATCGAGCGGTCATGAACGTCCCGATAGGTGCGGATATTGTCGATGTCCTGCTCGATGGCCATGGCGTTACTCCCGTGCACCGGCATTCCCGCCGGTCTTGTTGCCTGCCATTGTCACGGGATGGTCGGCTATTTCAAGGGCGCCTTTGGTTGCGGCTTGATGGCCGGATCCTTGATGGCTGGATCCTTGACCGCCGAATCCTTGACAGCCATGGCGGCGCCCAGCCGCTCGATCTCCATCGCCAGCGACTTGTAGTTGCCACGGGCGGCTTCGTGCTTCGGATCGAGCTTCAGCGCTGCGCCGAAATCCCTGACCGCGCGCGGACGATCGCCTTTCTTGCGCCAGAGCTCACCGCGCGCATTGAACAGGTCAGCCTGCCTGGCATCCAGTCTGATCGCGGCATCGTAATCAGCAATGGCAAGGTCCGCCTGATCCTTGCGCTCATGGACGCGGGCGCGTGCGATGAGCGCCTTGAGACGATCCGCTGCAGGCGTCCTGTCGTGCCTGATCAGGACCGTGCATTTGTCGAGCACGGCGTCGTCGTCATTTGCGGAGATCGCCGTTATGCATGGCGCTGGATCCGGCTGCGGCTCGGGCGGCGGCGCATCGCCGGCCGCCAGTGCACCGTGCTGCAGCGCGCCCCACACCACAGCAACCATCAAACAATGGCGCATCGGTTGTGTCCTGTTGACCAGCAACTTCATCTGTCGCGCCTACCGGATGCTGGCATCGGCCGACGGATGCAGACCGATCGCCGGCTTGCGCGCAGCGACCGCCATCCGGCCAAGCTGCTGCCGATGCCGGATCGCGATATCGAGCGTGGGATGGCTTCGCACCGCCGCCTCGAAGTCTGCCAGCGCACGCACCGTATCGCCCTTGTCGCGCCACGCGACGCCGCGATTGTTGTAGGCCATCGCGAGCTCCGGCTGAAGCTGCAGCGCCGTCGTGTAGTCGGTGATCGCGCGATCATATGCACCGCTGAGACTGAAGGCGTTGCCGCGGTTCACGAAGTAGCCGGCCTTCGGCTCCAGCCTGATCGCGGCATCGAAATCGGCAATTGCGCGGCCATAGGCATTGTTGCGCGCATAGGACTGCCCGCGCGCATCGTAATGTTCCGCGGTCGGCTCCAGGCGAATGATGTCGCTCTGGTCGTCGATCACCAGATCGAAGCGCTTGACCTTGGCATAGGCCGCAGCGCGATCGATGAGACCCTGCACCCGCGTCGGATCGAGCCGGACCGCTTCATTATAGTCGCGAACCGCCAGCCGGTTTTCATGCATCGATGCGAAGGTCGCGGCGCGGCTTGCGAATAATCGGGCCTCGTTCGGCCGCAGCCTGATCGCGCGATCGAAGTCGTCGAGCGCCCGGTCGAACTTCTTGCCGGCCGCAAGCGCCTTGCCGCGGGCTTCAAGCGCTGCGGCCGAGAGGGGATCGAGCCGAACCGCCAGATCGCCATCCGCAACCGCGAGATCGACCTGTTCCAGCCGGAGCTGCAGCCCGGCACGCACGATCAGGGCTTGAACGCGGTCCGGCAATGTCGCCGTCGAGCCGATCACCAGGCCGCAGATGCCGAGCATCTGCTCGGGCGGCAAGGTATCGTCATTCGTGCAGGTGGCAGCGGTCTCCGCCGCCCCCTGCGCGCGGGCAACCGCATGGGACAGCGATGCTGCCGCAAAAACGGCGCACACAACCAACGTCCGAAACGGATGCCCCATGAAAGCCCCAGCAAGCCAGCGGGGGTCACCCTACCTGATCAGACCCCGCTCCCGATAGTAGCGTAACGCGCCGGGATGCAGGGGCACCGGGCTTCGGGTGACTGCACTCGCCAGCTTGATCTCGTGGCCGGCGCGGTGGGCGATGGCGAGCTCGTCGAGGCCGTCGAACAGCCGCTTGGTCATCTGATAGACGAGGTCGTCGGACACCGCGCTGCTCGTGACCAGATAATTCATCACCGACGCGGTCGGCACGGGTCTGTTCTGGCTGACATAGGTCCGGGCCGGAATCGTATCCGGCCTGAACGGCGCGCCGATCTTCCTGACCATCGCGGGCGGCACCGGCACGATGACGATATCCGTGGCCTCGCTGAGCTCCTTGATCGATGCCACGCCGAGACCCGCGGACTGCAGCGTGGCATCCAGCTTCTTCTCGATCATCATCGTGGTGGATTCGGCAAAGGAGATGTAGCGCACTTCGCCGAGATTCTCGTAACGCAACCCCGCCGCGCCCAGAATGGTGCGGGCGTTCAACTCGGTGCCCGATCGCCGCTCGCCGACCGAGAGGCTTCTCCCCCTGAGATCGCTGAGCGTCCTGATGCCGCTGGCCTTGGTGGCAACGATCTGGATGTAGTTCGGATAGAGCGCGCCGATCACCCGCAGCCGACCCTGCCTGCCGTCGAAGCCCGCGCTGGCATTGCCGGCCCAGGCGTCGTTGAGGGCATCGCCGAGCGCAAAACCCACCTGCCCGGTACCTTGCTGCAGCCGCGAGAGGTTCTCGACTGAACCATCGGTTGTCTGCAACTGAACTTTCGCGCCGGGAATATCCGCATAGAGCATCGCGATCGAGACGCCGAGCGGAAAATAGATGCCGGACGTATTGCCGGTCAGCAGCGTGATCGACGGGTCGGCGCGTGCCGCTGCGCTGCACATGACGACCACACTCGTCATGGCCGCTATCAGACGCTTCCTCATACTCATCGATTTCCTGTCATTCAGGCCGCGAACGTGAACCGCAGCTCTCAGGGGGTCAACGACGTTCCCGCAGCGAACGTCGTTGCCGCGACGAAAGTTTCACCGCTAAGCCCTTGCGCCAGCCGGGCAAAACGGCATGAATGCGCCGCATTCAAGATAAAATGGCCGGCAAAGCCGGCTGCGGGAAATATCCCGGGGGAAGAAACATGGCTGACCAAAAATCAATCGCAAGCGATGACACCATTGCCGTCTCCGACGAAGCATTGGCGAAGGCTGAAGCCTTCATCGAAGCCGACGAAGGCGCAACAAATCGCCTGCTGGGCTGGGCCGGAAAGATCTCCACCGGCATCGCCGTGGTGATGAGCCTGTTTCATCTCTATGCCGCCTACGCGATCGTGCCGACGCAGGAGCTGCGTTATGTCCACGTCGCCTTCACGCTGATCCTCAGCTTCCTGCTATTCCCCATGTCCGCGCGCTTCCGCAACCGCGTGCGCTGGTGGGACATCGTGCCGGGCATCGTCGCCATCGCCACCATCGTCTATGCGCTGTGGGGCGGCGACGATTTCACCGACCGTGCCACCGTGCCGGATCATATGGACGTACTCGTCGGCATCGTCTTCATCGTGCTGCTGCTGGAAGCGACGCGCCGCACCACCGGCCTGATCATGCCCGTCGTATCCGTGTTCTTCATCGCCTATGCGATGCTCGGCCCGCATCTGCCGGCACCGTGGACCCATCGCGGCTACGACCTGCCGCGTCTGGTGGGCCATCTGTTCATCACGCTGGAGGGAATCTTCGGCGTCGCGGTAGACGTGTCAGCCACGCTGATCATCCTGTTCACGATCTACGGCGCCTTCCTGTCGATGTCCGGCGCCGGAAAATTCTTCATCGATTTCTCGCTATCCTTGATGGGGAACAAGTCGAATGCCGCAGGCCGCACCGTGGTGCTGTCGTCGTTCCTGCTCGGCGGCCCCTCGGGCTCAGGCGTCGCCACCACGGTGATGATCGGCACCGTCGCCGCCCCGATGCTGGCCAAGGCCGGTTTCGAGAAGAACGCTGCCGGCGGCCTGCTCGCCGCGGGCGGTCTCGGCGCGATCCTGTCGCCGCCGGTGCTCGGCGCCGCCGCGTTCCTGATCGCCGAATTCCTCAAGATCAGCTATCTCGACGTGATCTGGATGGCGACCATCCCGACCTGTCTCTACTATCTCTCGCTGCTGATCATGGTGGAGATCGACGCCAAGCGGTTCGGCGCCCACAATGTCAATGTCAGGCCCGAGCTCAGCCTCGGCGTGATGATGAAGCGTTACGGGTTCCACTTCATTTCCCTGCTCGCCGTCGTCGTCTTCATGATCATCGGCTACTCGCCATCGCTGTCCGTGTTCTACGCCACCTGCGTCACCTTCGTGCTCAGTTTCCTGCGCAAGGATACCGCATTGGTACCTAAGAAACTGGTGAAGGCACTGGCCGATGGCTCGATCGGCGCGCTCAATGCCGCCACCACCTGCGCCTGCGCCGGCATCGTGGTCGGCGTCGTCACGCTCACCGGCCTCGGCCTCAAGTTTTCGTCGATCGTGATTTCCTATGCGGGCGGCAGCCTGCTGCTGACGGCGATCTATACGGCGCTGATCGTCTGGATCATCGGCCTCGCGGTGCCGGTGACCGCCTCCTACATCATCTGCGCCGTGATCGCGGCCCCCGCGCTGATCAAGCTCGGCGTGCCCGACTACGCCGCCCACATGTTCATCTTCTACTACGCGGTGCTCTCGGAAGTCTCGCCTCCCACCGCGCTGTCGCCCTTCGCAGCGGCAGCCATCACCGGCGGTGATCCCTACAAGACCACCCTGCAATCGTGGAAATACACACTGCCGGCCTTCCTGGTGCCGTTCGTCTTCGTCTGCGACCCGCAAGGCGTCGGCCTGCTGCTGAACATTCCGAAGGGCGGCTCGTGGGTGGATATCGTCGAGATCACCCTCAAGACCACTCTGGGATTGCTGGCGCTCGCCGCCGTCGCGCAGAACTGGGCACTGCGACAAAACACCCCGATCGAGCGCGGCCTGCTTCTGCTATCGGGATTGCTGCTGGTGTTTCCGAGCCTGATCGAGGCGATCATCGAATCGATCATCGGTCGCGACATCAGCTACACATTCGTGCCCGGCCTCATCATCGGCCTCGGCGTGCTACTGTGGCAGGTAAAGACGAGAAGGCTACCGGTACCGGCATGACCAACAACAGAAACGAATAACGTCAAGTTATCGCACGACGCGGACGCCGCAGATAAGCGGCGCCGCCGACTTCAGGGAGTGACGCGATGAAATGCAAGGCTCAGAGATACAAGGTTCTGAAATACAGGGCTTTGCGCTACAGGGCTTTCAGCCTTGCCTTGCTCGGCATCGCCTGCGCGGGTGGTACGGCCTCGGCCGAGGAAAAGACCATCGCCATTGCCACCGGCGGGACCGGCGGCATCTTCTATCCGCTCGGCGGCGGTCTCGCGAACCTGCTGTCGAAGAAGCTTCCGCACACCCAGGCCACCGGCGAAGTCACCGGCGGCAGCGTCGACAACATCAAGCTGCTGGAAACCGGCCAAGCCGATCTCGGCTTCATGACCGGCGACGTCGCGTCCGACGCCGTGAAGGGCGAGAACAAGTTCAAGAAACCCGTCCCGCTGCGCACCATCGTCGCGGTCTATTCCAGCCCCGTCCATGTGGTGACCATTGCCGGCACCGGCATCGAGAAATTCGCGGATCTGAAAGGCAGGCGCATTTCCGGCGGCGCGCCGGGCAGCGCGACGGAGGCGCAGACCTTCCGCCTGCTCGAGGCTGCGGGCCTCGACAAGGACAAGGACGTCAAGCGCGAGCGCCTGTCCGTGGCGGAATCCGCGGCCGCGCTCAAGGATCGCAAGATCGACGCCTTCTTCTGGGGCGGCGGCGTGCCCACCGCGGCAGTCGTCGATCTCGCCGCCTCGCCCGGCGTCACCATCAAGCTGATCGACATCGATTACCTGCTCGACCCCATCGTGAAAAAATACGGCCAGATCTTCGCGCCCAGCGTGATCAAGGCCGGCAGCTATCCGGGCCAGACCACCGACAGCCGTGGCTTCGCCGCCTGGAACCAGATCATGGCCACCGACAAGATGTCGGACGAGACGGCCTATACGATCACCAGGGCGATCTTCGAGAACAAGGCCGATCTCGTCGCCGTCCACAAGGAGGCCGAGAACATCAATCTCGCCACCCAGACCCCCGCGCAGTCGCCGGCGCCCTATCATCCCGGCACGCTGAAATATCTCAAGGAAGTCGGCGCGGTGAAATAGTCACTGCGCCATCACAAGAAAACTGGAGGAGAGGAAGACCATGTTCAAGCGTTTCAGGAAGACCTCGATAGCTGTGGCTGTCATCGCGACGGCCGGCCTAGCCGGCGCGGCGATCGCGCAGCAGAAGACCATGGCGATCGGCACCGGCGGCACCGGCGGCGTCTACTACCCCCTCGGCGGCGCCATCGCCAATGTGCTGTCGAAGGCGCTGCCGAACACCCAGGCCACCGCGGAAGTCACCGGCGGTTCGGTCGATAACCTCAAACTGATTGCCTCCGGCCAGAGCGAGATGGGCTTCAGCATGGCCGACGCCGCGCTCGATGCCTTCAAGGGTGAGGACAAGTTCAAGAGCGGCAAGGTCCCGCTGCAGACGCTGCTCGTGGTCTATCCGAACCGCATGCATGTGGTGACCGTGGATGGCACCGGCATCGAGAAGATGTCCGACCTCAAGGGCAAGCGCGTCTCAACGGGCTCGCCGGGCAGCGCCACCGAGGTGATGGCGTTCCGCGTGCTGGAAGCCGCCGGTCTCGACAAGGACAAGGACATGAAGCGCGAGCGGCTCGGCGTCGCCGAGAGCGTCAACGCCATCAAGGACCGCAAGATCGACGCCTTCATGTGGGTCGGCGGCGTACCGACCGCAGCGGTGACCGACCTTGCGGCGACGCCGGGACTGAAGATGAAGCTGATCGATCACGCCGATCTCGCCGACAAGATGAATGCGAAATACGGCAAGCTGTATTCGCCATCGAATATCAGCAAGAGCATCTATCCCGGCATGGACAAGGACAACGCCAATACCGAGGTCTGGAACATCATCGTTACGGGCAACAAGATGAGCGATGACGATGCCTACAACATCGTCAAGACGCTGGTGGAGAAGAAGGCCGACATCGTCGCCGTGCACAAGGAGGCCGAGAGTTTCTCGCTCGACAACCAGGTGCAGGACCGCTCGCCGGTGCCGTTCCATCCGGGCGCGCTGAAGTATTTCAAGGAAAAGGGCATCGGCAAGTAAGGCCGGCCATAACAAGACCAGACTTCAGGCCGCGACGCCCAGGGCATCGCGGCCTTGCCTTGAAGGGTAACGAAATAGTCATCCCCTGCCGCCGCCAGACTCATTTTGTTCATCATGCCCATCCGGAAACGCGGCCTGCGGACGCTGTCATCCCCATTTAGTACCGAATGCTTAAGGATGGTATTGCATTGCGGTAGCAACTCGTAGTGCAACCGCGTAGTTTGCGCGCAACTCGTCCCTTGGGACACACGATTACAAAGGACTCCTTCGAAATGTCGTCGTCGATTCGCTTCCCGTCCCGCCGCTCCGTGATTCTCGGTGGCGCCGCCGCCCTTGGTACCCTGCCGATCCTCACCCGCCGCGCCAGCGCCGCCGAGTGGCCCACCAAGCCGGTGAAGTTCATCGTTCCGTTCGCAGCCGGCGGCACCACGGACATTCTGGCCCGCGTCGTCGCGCAGAAGATGTCCGAAGAGATGGGCCAGCAGTTCATCGTCGAGAACAAGGCCGGCGCCGGCGGCAACATCGCCGCTGACTTCGTCGCCAAGGCGGACGGCGACGGCTACACCTTCCTGGTCGGCACGCCCGGCACCCACGCCATCAACAAGTTCGTGTTCAAGAACATGACCTATGATCCGGTCAAGGATCTGGCGTCGGTGATCGTGATCGCCAAGGTGCCGAACCTGTTCTCGGTGACCAATTCGCTGCCGGCCAAGAGCGTCCAGGAATTCATCGAACTCGCCAAGGCCAAGCCGGACGAATATTTCTACGGCACGCCGGGCCTCGGTTCGACCGCGCATCTGTCGACCGAACTGTTCAAGTCCATGACCGGCGTGAAGCTGACCCACGTGCCGTACAAGGGCAGCGCCCCCGCGCTCACCGACCTGATCGGCGGCCGCGTCCATGTGATGATCGACAACCTGCCGGCGGCGCAGCCTTTCGCCGAGAGCAACCAGATCCGTGCGCTGGCCGTCTCCACCAGCAAGCGCTGGGAGCCGATGAAGGACATTCCAACCATCGCCGAAGCCGGCGTTCCCGGCTACGACGCCGCCTCCTGGTTCACCATCGCAGCGCCGGCGAAGACGCCGAAGGACATCATCGCCAGGCTCAATGGCTCGACCGACAAGTTCATCAAGTCGGCCGACGGCACGGCCCGCCTGATCAAGCTCGGCGCCGATCCCACCGGCGGCTCGCCGGCCGACATGGATGCCTATGTGCAGTCCGAAATCGAGAAGTGGGGCAAGGTCGCCCAGTTCGCCGGCATCAAGCCGGAGTAAAGGCTAAGCAGGATTGGCAGGGCGTTTCATTCGCGCCCGCCTGTCTCGCTCTCTTCTTGAGCTCAATACATCGAAGGGCACGCGCTTCAGCGCGTGCCCTTTTGCTTTCAAGGCTGGCGATTGCTCATCGCCGGACTAAGCCCGGAGTTTCCACTGACGCGTGTGGCCGGGATTGCCCAAACATTTTTTCCTATTCTTATTGACAACATCCCCATCTTGATTATTTTCCCCTTCGTCCTGCCCCACCGAGAGGGGCGATCGCGATCGTCACGATTGCGGGGCGGGATGCGGTGGACGCCGGAGATGCGGCGTCACGGGATGTGTGGGTACCGGCTGTCTGCGGGCAGGCCGCATCGTCTGTGGTCAGGATACCACTGGGACAGGCGGTATGGCTTGCCTTCGGATAGCAAGAACCTGCGGATCAAGTGACGGACGACCAGATTCGAAACGCGTCCGGCCCAAGAGCTTGTGCTCCCCCGGCCCTGTCGCGCAGGGCCAAACAAGGGTGACCTTGATCGGTCGCCTGGGCAAGCATTCAGCAAGTCGACAAAACACCGCAGGCGGAACGTCGGGCCATCGCCCGTGCTTTCCGAAAGTCCTGATGCGCCAACTTGCGGAAGACCGCATCGGCATCAGGCCCAGGGGTGCATCGGGCACCCGGCGTTCCGCACGCCCTCTCGCAAGGGGCGGGAATGCAAGAGACGACGGCGCCCCCGCGCCGCCAACAACAGGGGCGATGACGCATGTCTGAAGGGTAGTGTTGTCTGAAGCAGTGGCCGTTTGACAGTTGAATCTGATGAGGCCGTAGGATGGGTAGAGCGTCTTCGCGAAACCCATCATTCACGCGCACAGAAAGCGATGGGTTTCGCTTCGCTCTACCCATCCTACGCCGTGCACCGTCATGCCCGGTAACGCAGAAACAAGCCCGGCCATGACGACCGAGAGCATCACGCAAGATCGTAGGATGGGGTGAGCGCAGGCGCGTCGCGCCGGAGCGAAACCCATCAACACACGCGATGACGGCGACGGGTTTCGCGAAGACGCTCACCCCATCCTGCGATCGCTGCGCAGCGGGGGAGAAGATCGCCTATTCGAACTTCATATCGATGCAGCGCGATACATCGGAGCCGAGCCCCGACGGAATCGTGACGCAGCCGCGGATTTTCTGCTGGGTGTTGTCGCTCACCCAGATGGCAAAGCCGCCACTGCCGAAGAACGAATTGGTATTCGGCGGCTCGGTCTCGGTGGCATCGAATGAGTAGGTGGAATCGGTATCGAACACGCGCGGCTTCTTCACGCATCCGCCGTCGGTCTGCACATTGACGACTTCCTTGGCGTCGCGTGTCATCGACAGCGACACCGAGCAGCGGAAATAGTCGGAGGTCCTGGTGTTGAACAGATAGGCATAGGAGCGGCAGGTGGCCGTGCTCAGCTTGCCGGCGCTGAGGCCACGGCCGCAGGAAATACGCTGGTTGTTGCTGAGTTTGTAGTCGTCCGCCGCAGCTAGGCCGGATGCCAGGGTGACAGCGCCCACAACCAAAAGACTTTTCACGATCGCTCGCATTGTCGAATCATCCCCATCGCCGCATTCATCGTGGACCGGCTTAGCCCGAATGCGAAAGATAGTCGCCCGGCCGGACTTGCGAAATAACAAACTCTTTGCGACCGCATGTCGTATTGACGGACCGTTGCCGTTCGTGATTTGTTCAAGACGACCGCACATTCGCGACGTAGTTTCAAAAACACTTTTCGGAGAATTCGGGATGACCGCTCGCGTTTTTACGATGCTGTGCGCCGCCGCGCTGGTGACATCGGCCCTTGCGGGCCCTGCTCTGGCTCAGGCACCGACGCCCTGGGTGCTCTCCCCCGATATGGGCTATGGCTACGACGCGTCAGGCAAGACCTTCGCGTACAAGATGGGCACCAACAATGCCAAATTCCTGCTGAAGGGCGCCAAGAAAGTGCCGAAGAACACGCTGTTCTTCATCGGCGAGAATGGCCAGCTCTATATGCGCAGCGGTCCGTTCCTCGAAGAGGACGGCAAGTTCAAGTTCGGCCCGGGCTAGAGCATAATCCCGAAAGGCGGGTACCGTTTTTCGGACAGGGTCATGTTCACATAGCAAGTCGCCACGTGACGGGAGCATGACGGCAAAGCCCTCTCCCACCGCGGCGGCAGAGGTGATACAGAGCGCTTCATCTTTTTACGAAAGCTGAAAGCACTCATGGCCAAGCCGTCCCCCGTCTCCCCCCTCGCCCCGACCGACGTTCCCGAGATGCCCGCCATCGCAGGCGTGCGCCTCGCCACGGCTGCCGCCGGGATCCGCTACAAGGGCCGCACCGACGTGCTGCTCGCGGTGATGGACAAGGGCACGACGGCGGCCGGCGTGTTCACCAAGTCGAAGTGCCCGTCAGCGCCGGTGGAATGGTGTCGCACCGTGCTCAAGAACGGCAAGGCGCAGGCACTGGTGGTCAATTCCGGCAATGCCAACGCCTTCACCGGCAAGACCGGCAAGGCTTCGACCAAACTCACCGGCGACATCGCGTCCAAGGCCGTGGGCTGCAAGCCGAACGAAATCTTCCTCGCCTCGACCGGCGTGATCGGCGAACCGCTGGACGCGACCAAGTTCAACGGCGTGCTCGCCACGCTGGCGGACAGCGCCGGACCGGACGGCTGGATGGACGCCGCCCGGGCGATCATGACCACCGACACCTTCCCGAAGGTCGCAACCGCCACCGTGAAGCTCGGCAAGGCCAGGGTCACCATCAACGGCATGGCCAAGGGCGCCGGCATGATCGCGCCGGACATGGCGACGATGCTCTCCTTCATCTTCACCGACGCGCCGATCTCCGCACCGGCGCTGCAGGCGCTGCTCAAGGCCGGCGTTGACGACTCGTTCAACGCGGTGACCATCGACGGCGACACCTCGACCTCGGACACGCTCCTGATGTTCGCGACGGGCGCCGCGGCCGCACAGGGCGCGCCGAAGATCACCAAGGCCAGCGACGTCAGGCTGAAGCCCTTCGTGAAGGCATTGCACGCGATCCTCAACGATCTCGCCGAACAGGTCGCGCGCGATGGCGAGGGCGCCCGCAAGCTCATTGAGATCGTCGTCGAGGGAGCGACCTCGAAAGCCTCGGCACGCAAGATCGCCATGTCGATCGCCAACTCACCGCTGGTGAAGACGGCGGTGGGCGGCGAGGATGCCAATTGGGGCCGCGTGGTCATGGCTGTCGGCAAGGCCGGCGAGCCTGCCAATCGCGACAAGCTGTCGATCTGGTTCAACGGCATTCGCGTCGCCAAGTCAGGCGCACGCGATCCGTCCTATAACGAGACCGAGGTCTCCAACGCGATGAAGAAGCCGGAGATCCAGATCAAGGTCGCGCTCGGCCTCGGCAAGGGCCGCGACCGCGTGCTGACCTGCGATCTCACCAAGGAATATATCGCCATCAATGGCGACTATCGGTCGTGAAACTCGTCCTCGTCGTTGCCTGCGCATTGATCGATCCTGACGGCCGCGTGCTGATCGCACAGCGGCCGGAAGGCAAGGCGCTGGCCGGCCTGTGGGAATTTCCCGGCGGCAAGCTGGAGCCTGGCGAGCGGCCCGAAGCGGCGCTGATCCGCGAGCTCGACGAGGAGCTCGGGATCACCGTGAAGGAAGCCTGCCTCGCGCCGCTGACCTTCGCCAGCCACGCCTATGAGGATTTTCACCTGCTGATGCCGCTCTATATCTGCCGGCGCTGGGAAGGCCTTGCGATCTCCAGGGAAGGCCAGAACCTCGCCTGGGTGCGGCCCAACAAGCTGCGCGACTATCCGATGCCGGCCGCGGATATCCCGCTGATCCCGCATCTGATCGATCTGCTCTAGGGCTTCAGTCCCTTCACCGCATCGGCGAGACTCGCTTTCGCCGAGCCCGGCTTCAGCGGCTTCTGCTGGCTTTCATGCGGTGCCCAGCCGGACAGCCAGATGATGTCGAAGGTCGCGCGGATGCGTCCATCGGGATCGGCAAAGCGTTCACTGTAGATCTGCGCCATGCGCAGCAGCGTCGCGCGGCGCAGCGGCGCGCGGCGGCGCTCGACCAGCACATTGGTGGCGCCCATCCTGCGCAGGTCCTGCATCAGACCGAAGACGCTGTCGTAGCGCACCACGACGCGATCGACGTCGGTCACCGGCAGCGCAAATCCCGCCCGCTGCAGCAACGCACCGACATCACGCAGATCGGCTGATGGCGCGACGCGCGGCGAGATGCCACCGTCGAGCTCGGCTTCCGCAGCAGCAAATGATTGCCGCAGCTCCGTCAGCGTATCGCCGCCCAGCATCGCCGCCAGCAGCAGGCCATCCGGCTTCAGTGCGCGGCGGATCTGCGCCATCGCGCCCGGCAGATCATTGACGAAATGCAGCCCGAGTGCGGAGACGACGAGATCGAGCGACGCAGGCGCGAGATTGAGGCCATCGCTTTCGACATCCGGCACATCGACATGGGCGACATGACCGACGCGCCCGGCCACAACATCGCGCAGACCGTTGCCCGGCGTTGCCACGTCGACGGCATTGTCGAACTGGCGCAGAACCGCCTGCAATCGCTCGTCCATGTCGGCGACAACACGATCCAGCAGGAACGTCTCGGCGCCAAGCTTCGACGCACGCGCCTGCCGCACGCGCAGCAGGGCGCGGTCGAACAGGATCGGTGCAGCAATGGAGGTCTGAGCCATGCGGCTTGGTACGCCGAAGACCGGGGATCTGGCAATCGCGCTTGAGATCGGTGCAGGAGCGCTCTAGCCTTCAACCTATGGACGCAGAAACGACAGTGTCGTGGTCCCTCCCCGCGCAATTGCGCGGCACGCTGAAGCTTTGCCGGTCCGCATTGACGCAAACCGCCCGCCTTGCCCTTGACGTCGCGCTGCCGACCCTTTGCGTGGCCTGCCGGGAACCCGTGGCGGGCGAAGGCGTCTGCGCGGCCTGCTGGGGCAAACTCTCCTTCATCGCGCCGCCGTTCTGCAGCCGGCTCGGCATTCCGTTCGTCTACGATCCCGGCCCGGGCATCCTGTCGATGCAGGCGATCGCTGATCCGCCGGCCTATCAGCGCGCCCGCGCAGCCGTGCGCTATGACGAGATCGCCCGCACGCTGGTGCATCAGTTGAAATATCATGACCGGACCGATCTGGCGCCAACCATGGGTCGCTGGATGGCGCGCGCGGGGAAGGAATTGCTAGCAGACGCCGATGTTCTGGTGCCGGTGCCGCTGCACTGGCGGCGCGGCTTCAGCCGGCGCTTCAACCAGTCCGGCGCGCTGGCGCGGGCAATCGGCCGGCAGAGCGGTGTTGCGATATCCCGCGACGCCCTGCGGCGAATACGCCCGACCGAACACCAGATCGGCCTGTCGCGCACCGAGCGCGCCAGCAATGTGCAGGGCGCCTTCAAGGTCCCGCCTGAACGCCAGGTTGAAATCCAGGGCCGCCGCGTCATTCTGGTCGATGACGTGCTGACCTCCGGTGCCACGACGGACGCCTGCGCACGGGCGCTGCTGCGCGCCAAGGCCGCTCAGGTCGATGTGCTGGTCTTTGCGCGGGTTGTGGAGGCCCACAAGGTCCCCATATAATCAGACACTTCCCCTGCAACTGGAGCACCCGATGGCCGCCGCGATTGAAATCTACACCCGTCCCGGCTGTGGCTATTGCAGTGCCGCGATCTCGCTGCTCCAGCGCAAGAAAGCCGCTTTCACCCATTTCGACACCGCGACCGACCCGAACCTGCGCCAGGAAATGTTCGACCGGACCTACCCCGGCGCCACCTTTCCGCAGATTTTCATCGGCGGCACCCTGATCGGCGGCTGCGACGATCTCTACGCATTGGACCGCGAAGGCAAATTTGACGCCATGATCGCAGGCGAGAAGGCCACCTCATGAGCCAGATATCCCCGACGTCCGAGCCCCAGACCTTCACCGCCGGGATGGTGCAGATGCGTACCGGCCTGCTGCCGGAGCCGAGCCTCGAACAAGGCCGCCATCTGATCCGCGAAGCCGCGCTCGCCGGCGCCGACTATGTGCTCACGCCGGAAGTGAGCAATATGATGCAACTCAATCGCACCGCGCTGTTCGAACATCTGCGCTCGGAAGAAGACGACCTCTCGCTGAAGGCCTATCGCGCTCTGGCCGCCGAGCTGAAGATCCACCTGCATATCGGATCGCTGGCCGTGCTGGCCAACCCGGAACGCGCCGCCAATCGCTCGTTCCTGATCGGACCGGACGGCAATGTCCTGGCGAGCTACGACAAGATCCACATGTTCGACATCGACCTGCCCAACGGCGAGAGCTATCGCGAATCAGCGAATTACCAGCCGGGCGAGACCGCCGTCATCTCCGACCTCCCCTGGGGCCGCATCGGCCTGACCATCTGCTACGATGTGCGCTTCCCGGCGCTGTATCGCGCATTGGCCGAAAGCGGCGCGTCGTTCCTGACGGTGCCCTCGGCCTTCACGCAAAAGACTGGCGAGGCCCATTGGCACACGCTGCTGCGCGCCCGCGCGATCGAGACCGGTTGCTTCGTCTTTGCGGCCGCGCAAGGCGGCGTGCACGAGAACAAGCGCGCGACATATGGCCACTCGCTGATTATCGACCCGTGGGGCGTGGTGCTGGCCGAAGCCACCGGCGTCGAACCGGGCTTCATCCTCGCGAAAATCGATCCGGCCAAGGTGACCGAAGCGCGCAAGACCGTGCCGTCATTGCAACACGGCCGCCGCTTCAGTGTCAGCGACCCCAAATCGGGCCCGGACTACCTGCATCTCGTTCGGGAAGCGACATGATCCGCTACAACCTGCGCTGCGAGAAGGGCCACGCTTTCGAAAGCTGGTTCCAGAGCTCCGGCGCATACGACTCCCAGGTGAAGCGCAAGTTGGTGAATTGCCCGCATTGCGGCTCGGTGAAGATCGAGAAAGCGATCATGGCGCCGCGTATCGTCGGCAAGAGCAAGAACCGCCCGGAGGCCCCCCCTGACACCGGTTCCGAGTCCACAGCGCCGCTGATGATGGCGCCGCAGGAAGCCGAGCTCCGCGCCAAGCTGAAAGAGCTGCGCGATCACGTGACCAAGAACGCGGACAATGTCGGCGAAAACTTCCCGAGCGAAGCCCGCAAGATGCATTACGGCGATATCGAACATCGCCCGATTTATGGGGAAGCGACGCCAGACGAAGCGCGCTCGCTGATCGACGAAGGTATTGAGGTGACTCCGCTCCCTGTGCTGCCAGGCGACCGGAACTAGGCACAGCACACGCTTATGCGCGTTTGGACTCGTGCCAACCCTCTATCCCGATACAAGAATCCGAAAGCTTCCGGGATACGGCAATTTTGTGGCGTTCGAGTCACAGGCGTGGACAATCGCTTTGCCAGCCCTTGAGACATGGCAAAACTGGCCTAACTTATAAGCAAGTGCCTGAATATGAGTCGCGCGCTGCACTCAGATCGCATTGCGCGATTTCGGACCTGGATGTGTCCTGCAGGCTATAGTGCTGATGTTGAGTCGCGATCGGAAAGACGCGTTCCGTTACCACATTAGGAGCATCGCGACCAACAGGACGGCCGACCAGCAAGGAGAGAGGGATCATGTACAACGATTCTCTGTTCAATGCGTTCGCTCGAAGTTACGAGGCCCGAAGTCAGACGGACATGTCGATGTCCGAGTATCTGGAATCCTGCAGAGGAGACCCGATGCGATATGCCAACGCGGCGGAACGCCTGCTGGCGGCGATCGGCGAGCCTCAAATGATAGACACGGCCAAGGATCCACGCCTTGGCCGTATTTTTTTGAATCGTACCATCCGCAGCTATCCAGCCTTTGCCGGCTTTCACGGCATGGAAGATACGATCGAACGCATCGTCGCCTTCTTCCGCCACGCGGCGCAGGGCCTCGAGGAGCGCAAGCAGATTCTTTATCTGCTCGGCCCGGTCGGCGGCGGCAAATCATCGCTTGCCGAGCGCCTCAAGGCGTTGATGGAAGTCCATCCCATCTATGTGCTGAAAGCCGGCGACGAGCTCAGCCCGGTCTTTGAAAGCCCGCTCAGCCTGTTCGATCCCGACACGCTCGGCCCGATGATCGAAGAGAAATACGGCGTTCCACGCCGGCGGCTTACGGGTCTCATGAGCCCGTGGTGCTATAAGCGGCTCGAATCTTTCGGCGGCGACATCTCGCAATTCCGCGTCGCACGGATCCAGCCGTCGCGATTGCGCCAGATCGCCATTGCCAAGACAGAGCCCGGTGACGAGAACAACCAGGACATCTCCTCGCTGGTCGGCAAGGTCGATATCCGCAAGCTCGAAGTCTTCGCGCAGAACGATCCCGACGCCTACAGCTATTCCGGCGGCCTCAACCGCGCCAATCAGGGCATTCTTGAATTCGTCGAGATGTTCAAGGCGCCGATCAAGATGCTGCATCCGCTGCTGACGGCGACGCAGGAAGGCAACTACATCGGCACCGAAAACATCGGCGCCATCCCGTTCACCGGCGTGATCCTTGCCCACTCCAACGAATCCGAGTGGCAGAGTTTCAAGGCCAACAAGAACAACGAAGCCTTCATCGACCGTATCTGCGTCATCAAGGTGCCGTACTGCCTGCGCGTCACCGAAGAACAGAAGATCTATGAGAAGCTTATTCAGGGCTCCGAACTCGCCACAGCACCTTGCGCACCGGCGACGCTGGAGACCCTGGCGCGCTTCTCCGTGATGTCGCGGCTGCGCAAGCACGAAAACTCGACCACCTTCGCCAAGATGCGGGTCTATGACGGCGAAAGCCTGAAAGAATCGGATCCGAAGGCCCGCAGCGTTCAGGAATACAAGGACGCCGCCGGTGTTGATGAAGGCATGGACGGCGCCTCGACGCGCTTCGCGTTCAAGGTTTTGGCCGCGACCTACAATCACGACACGTCGGAGATTGGCGCAGATCCCGTGCACCTGATGTATACGCTGGAGCAGGCGATCCGCAGGGAGCAGATGCCTGATGAAGTCGAAAAACGTTATCTCGAATTCATCAAGGCCGAGCTTGTACCGCGTTATGCGGAGTTCATCGGCCACGAAATCCAGAAAGCCTATCTGGAATCCTATTCGGATTATGGCCAGAACCTGTTCGATCGTTACGTCGACTATGCCGATGCCTGGATCGAGGATCAGGACTTCAAGGATCCTGACACCGGACAATTGCTCGATCGCGAATTACTCAATCAGGAGCTGAGCAAGATCGAAAAGCCGGCCGGAATTGCCAACCCCAAGGACTTCCGCAACGAAGTCGTGAAGTTCTCGCTTCGCTCACGGGCGCAGAATGGTGGAAAGAATCCGACCTGGACGAGTTATGAGAAGATCAGGGAAGTCATCGAAAAGCGCATCTTCTCTCAAGTCGAAGATCTGCTTCCGGTGATCTCCTTCGGATCGAAGAAGGACGGCGAGACCGAGAAGAAGCATGACGACTTCGTCGCGCGGATGGTCGATCGCGGCTACACCGAGCGCCAGGTTCGTCGTCTCGTCGAATGGTATATGCGCGTGAAACAGGCCGGCTGACGCAAGGAGCCAACATAACGTGGCCATGCATATCGTCGATAGACGCCTGAACCCGAGCAGCAAGAGTCTTGAGAACCGCCAGCGGTTCTTGCGACGCGCGAAAGCTCTGGTTCAGGGAGCCGTCAAGAAAGCCTCCCAGGACCGCGACATCAAAGACGTCCTGGAAGGCGGCGAAGTGTCCATCCCGCTCGACGGGATGAACGAGCCGCGCTTTTACCGCGAAGGCGGAATTCGCGACCGGGTATTGCCCGGCAACGTGAAATTCGTGGAAGGTGATTACCTTCAGCGGCCGCAATCGAAGAGCGGCAGATCCAACGATGCCGGCGAAGGCGACGGCGAGGATGCGTTCCGGTTTGTGCTCAGCCGGGAAGAGTTCGTCGACATTTTCCTCGACGACCTGGAACTGCCGGATCTTTCCAAGCGCAAGCTGGCCGAAGTCGAGAACGAAGGCCTGCGCCGCGCCGGATATACAACGACAGGCTCGCCTGCCAATATTTCGGTCAGCCGCACCGTGCGCCTGGCCATGGCACGACGGGTTGCACTGCAGCGACCGCGACCGGAAGCCATTGCGCTGCTGGAAGCAGAATTGGAGCATTGCAGTGACGAGCGCCGTCCCGAATTGCTGGCTGAAATCGAACGGCTGAAATCCAAGACGCGGCGAATTCCCTTCATCGATCCCATCGATATCCGCTATCGCCGCTTCGAGACCATGCCAAAGCCGGTGGCGCAGGCTGTCATGTTCTGCCTGATGGACGTTTCCGGCTCGATGTCCGAGCACATGAAGGATCTCGCCAAGCGGTTCTACATGCTGCTCTACGTCTTCCTGACACGACGTTATCGCAAGGTCGATATTGTCTTCATCCGCCATACCGACCGCGCCGAGGAAGTCGACGAACAGACTTTCTTCCATGGCCCGGCTTCGGGCGGCACGCTGGTCTCCAGCGCGCTGCAGGCGATGCATGAGATCGTGCAGTCGCGCTATCGCCCCGCCGACTGGAACATCTATGCCGCGCAGGCCTCCGACGGCGACAACTCCTATGCCGATGGCGATCTTTCCGGCCGCCTGCTGAAAGACATGATCCTGCCGGTGACGCAGTTCTTCGCCTATCTCGAAGTTGGCGAAAGCGGCAGCCCTCCGTTCGAAACGTCGGAATCCTCGCTGTGGACGCTGTATCAACGGCTGCGCGCGGAAGGGGCGCCGCTCTCGATGCGCAAGGTCAACGACCGCAGCGAGATTTTCCCGGTGTTCCACGATCTGTTCCAACGCCGCACGGGCAAAGAGGTGGCACCATGACAGACCGCCTCTACCAAGGCGCCGAATGGGACTTCGTCACACTGCAGCGCATTCACGATGCCTGCGAGGAGATCGCCGAAAAGGAGCTCGGCCTCAGCGTCTATCCGAACCAGATCGAGGTCATCACCGCCGAACAGATGCTGGATGCTTACTCATCCGTAGGCATGCCGCTGTATTACAAGCACTGGTCGTTCGGCAAGCAGTTCGCCCATCAGGAAGCGTCCTATCGCAAGGGCCTGATGGGTCTGGCCTATGAAATCGTCATCAACTCGTCGCCGTGCATTTCCTACCTGATGGAGGAAAACACGGCGACGATGCAGACGCTGGTGATCGCTCACGCCGCTTTCGGCCACAATCACTTCTTCAAGAACAACTACCTGTTCAAGCAATGGACAGATGCCGACGGCATTCTTGATTATCTCGATTTCGCCAAGGGCTATGTGGCACAATGTGAAGAACGCCATGGTCGCGCCGCTGTAGAACACACGCTCGACGCCGCTCACGCGCTGATGTCGCACGGCGTCGATCGCTATCCGGGCAAGAAATCGCTGGATTTGCGCGCCGAGGAAAAACGCGCCAAAGAACGCCGGAACCACGAAGAAACCTCGTTCAACGATCTCTGGCGCACGGTTCCCGCGGGGCCGACCAAGAGTGCCTCACTGCTCAGCGCGGAGCGCCGACGCGCCCTGCTCGGCCTGCCGCAGGAAAACCTGCTATATTTCCTGGAGAAAGCCGCGCCGCGGCTGCAAACCTGGCAGCGTGAACTGCTGCGCATCGTCCGGCACATCTCGCAATATTTCTACCCGCAAGGGCAGACCAAGGTGATGAACGAGGGCACGGCCACTTACGTGCATTATCGCATCATGACCCGGCTGCATCAGACCGGGCAGATCTCGGACGGCAACTACCTGGAATTCCTGCAATCCCACACCAATGTCGTGTTCCAGCCGAATTACGACGACCGGCGCTTCTCGGGCTTCAACCCCTATGCGCTCGGCTTCGCGATGATGCAGGACATCGAGAAAATCGTTACCGATCCGACCGACGAAGACCGCGCCTGGTTTCCCGATATCGCCGGCAAAGGCGACGCGATGGCGGTCCTGCGCGATATCTGGGCGAACTACCGCGATGAGAGCTTCGTCAGCCAGTTCCTTAGCCCACGGCTGATGCGCCATATGCGGATGTTCCACCTGCATGACGATCCTGCCGAGAGTGCGGGCATTCGGGTCGACGCCATCCATGACGAGCGTGGCTATCGTCGCGTCCGACGTGTGCTGGCCCGTCAGTACGATGTCGGCCTGATCGACGCGAATATCGAAGTGGTGGACGTCGACCTCGCCGGCGATCGTCGCTTGATGCTGAAGCACTCGGTGCTCAATGGCGCCCTGCTCAATGAAGCCGACGCCAAGCGGGTACTGCAGCATCTCGCCGATCTCTGGAGCTATGACGTCTCGCTCGCCGAGGTCGATGCCTCCGGCCTGGTGCTCAAGGAACACGTCGCCCATCCCCGCGTAATGGCCGCAGCGGCCTGATCGCCCCCTTCGTTTCCTCCCGCAAACTCCCCTGCCCGGCTTCTCGCCGGGTGGGGACTTTCATTTGAAAGAAATATAGGGTAGGGGACTATCCTATGTCGCATCTCACCGCTAACAAGACCAAGCTGCTCGCCCGGGTCCGTCGGCTCGCCGGCCAAATGGCCGCCATTGAGAAGGCCATCACCGAAGACGCCGGCTGCGCCACGATCCTGCATCAGGTCGCAGGCGTGCGTGGCGCCGTAAGCGGGCTGATGGATGAACTGATCGAGGACCATGTCCGCGAACATGTCGCCCATCCGGACCTCAGCACGGACAACCGTGCGGCCGGCGCCGAAGAACTCATCGCCGCCATTCGGCGCTACGCGAAATAAGGACTGGCCGTCATGAGTATTCACAGCGACATCGATGCCCTGTCCCATGATCATATGTTCCTCGGCGACAGGCACGACGAAAACACTCGCCGCACATTGTGGGTGGTGGCGCTCACCGCGATCATGATGGTCGGCGAGATTATCGCCGGCACGATTTTCAACTCGATGGCGCTGCTGGCGGACGGGTTCCACATGGCGACCCATGCGGGCGCGCTTGCCATCGCTGCAGGCGCCTATGCCTTTGCGCGGCGCAACGCGCACAACCGCCGGTTTACGTTTGGTACCGGTAAAGTCGGAGATCTCGCAGGCTTTGCCTCGGCACTGATCCTGGCCGTTATTGCGCTCGGTATCGCCGTGGAATCCATCGTTCGATTATTCGATCCTTCGCCCGTAGCCTTCGGCGAAGCCACCTTCGTCGCGGTCATCGGCCTCGCCGTCAATATCGCCAGCGTCTTCCTGCTGTCGGGTGGTCACGGTCACCATCACGGCCATGACCATCATCACGACCATGCACACGACCACGGTCACAATCACGATCATCACGCACGCCATGACGACAACAACATGCGGTCGGCCGTCGTCCATGTGATGGCAGACGCGCTGACGTCCATACTTGCCATCGCGGCCCTGCTTGCCGGGCGCTATCTCGGCTGGGTCTGGCTTGATCCCGCAATGGGCATTGTCGGCGGTATCGTCATCGCCGTCTGGGCGTGGAATCTGCT
This sequence comes from Tardiphaga sp. GW822-FHT04G09, assembly GCF_058800725.1. Lineage (NCBI taxonomy): Bacteria > Pseudomonadati > Pseudomonadota > Alphaproteobacteria > Hyphomicrobiales > Nitrobacteraceae > Tardiphaga > Tardiphaga sp. GW822-FHT04G09. Next base: position 71,502 of record NZ_JBXAMO010000019.1, read on the forward strand.
GCGCGACACCTCAGCCGTCCTGCTCGATACCTCGGACCCGCATCTCGAACAGGAAATCCGCGACGAGGTTGAGCGCCCCGGCGATGCCCGAATCTTCGACCTGCATGTCTGGCGCGTCGGCCCCGGTGCGCATGCCGCGATCGTCGGCTTTGCCGGCGCAGCGAGCGTCGAGGCGGTGCGCCAACGCCTGACAGCCGTGCATGAATTGCAGCATGTGACGGTGGAAGCGCGCTAAGCGCCAGACGCACATCTCCCGCGCGACGAGCCTGCGGCGAAGCGGGTTGGCTTTCGCCGCCTGGCTGATTAACCTGACGTCATCATCGCCAGCCAAATGGCGGGTCGCGCCAATTGTGGCGTGCAAAAAACGTCTGGGATGGACATGCAAGGACAGATCGCGCCGGGAGCCTCGATGCCGGCGACACGCCACGAAGTTCTCTATGACGACCGTGTCGTCACCTGTTTCCTGGACCGTCCTCTGAGCCTCGACGCCATGTTGCGCGCCGTCGTCGCGCGCAAGCCCGATGGCATAGCACTGGTGCTTGGCACGCAGCGCGTCACTTATGCCGAGCTCGATCGCATCGCCGAGAATATCGCGCGCAATCTCATCGCCGCCGGCTTCCAGAAAGGCGAGCGCATCGCCATGCTGCTCGGCAACTGCCTGGAATTCGTCTATCTCGCGCTCGGCGCCGGCCGTGCCGGCCTGATCGTCGTCCCGCTCAACATGCGGCAGCGCAAGCCCGAGATCGACTATGTGCTGCAGCAGTGCAAGGCCTCGGCGCTGGTCTATGACGCCGATTGCGAGATGAACCTGCCGGAGCCGCGCGCCGAATTGCGCGGGCAATGGGTGGTCGGCAGCGGACGGGCAACATCATTTGGCGAGCTAATGAATGATGCGCCCGCCGTGGCGTTTCCCGAGCCTCATCAGGAAGACACCGCCTATCTGCTCTATACATCGGGCACGACAGGCAATCCGAAAGGCGCGATGCTCACCCATGTGAGCATCATCCACTCGGTGCTCAATTTCCAGCACGGCTATGGCCTGCGCGACGGCGATGTCACCATGTTGGCGGTACCGGCCTCGCATGTCACCGGGCTCGTGGCGCTGATCCTTGCGACCATCAATGTCGCCGGCACCACCGTCATCCTGCCGGCCTTCAAGGCACCGGAGTTTCTCGCCGTCGCGGCACGCGAGCGCATGACCTACACACTAATGGTGCCGGCGATGTATAATCTCTGCCTGCTGCAGCCGGACTTCGAGACCCATGACCTGTCGGCCTGGCGCATCGCCGGCTTCGGCGGGGCGCCGATGCCCGAAGCGACCATCAAGCGGCTCGCCAAGGCATTGCCGGACCTCAATCTCTGCAATGCCTATGGCTCGACAGAGACGTCATCGCCAGCAACAATCCTGCCGCCCGGCGCGCCTGCGAACAAGATCAACACGGTTGGCCGCCCGGTGACCGGCGCGCATATCGTAGTCGCCGATGACGATGGCCGCGAGGTGCCGGCCGGGCAGGACGGCGAGCTGCTGATCGCGGGGGCGATGGTCGTGCCCGGCTATTGGGACAATCCGGATGGAACGCGCAGCGGCTTCGTCGGCGGCTATTGGCGCTCCGGCGATATCGGCCGCATCGATTCGGACGGCTATGTCTCTGTGGTCGATCGCAAGAAGGACATGATCAACCGCGCCGGTTTCAAGATCTACTGCACCGAGGTCGAGAACGTGATGTCGCATCATCCCGCCATCGTCGAGAGCGCGGTGATCGGCAAACCCGATCCGGTGCTGGGCGAACGCGTGCATGCCTTCGCCTACAGCCCCGATGGCGGCAACGAGGCCGACATCCGGAAATACTGCGCCGAGCGATTGTCCGACTACAAGGTGCCGGACACCATCACCTTCCTGAAGGAACCGCTGCCGCGCAACGCCAATGGCAAGATCATGAAGACCGAGTTGCGCAAGCTAATGGCGGGCTGATCACCACGCCGCCACGGCGCCGTCCGACCTTGGATCCGTCGCACCTTCGAGCACGCCGTTCTCATGCAGCACGATCGCGCCCGCGTGACCCATGGTGCCGGTATAGCTGCCGAGCACTTCCACCACGTGACCGGCATCGCGCAACTGCTGGATCAATGCGGGGTCGAAGCGATCCTCCAGTTTCAGCGTGACGCTCTCGTCGCCCCAGGTCTTGCCGAGCAGCCAGCGCGGTGCCGTCACCGCCTGCTGCAGCGGCATGCCGAACATGCCGTAACGCGAGAACACGGCCGACTGCGTCTGCGGCTGCCCCTCGCCGCCCATATTGCCATAGACCATGCGACGGCCGTCATCGAAGATCGCCATCGCCGGATTGAGCGTGTGGAACGGCTTGCGGTTCGGCTTCAGTGCATTCCAGCCACTCTCGGCAAGCCGGAACGAGGCGCCACGGTTCTGCCAGCAGATGCCGGTGTCCGGCAGCACCACGCCGGAACCGAATTCGAAATAGACCGACTGGATGAACGAGACCGAACGGCCCTGACCGTCGATGACACCGAGCCAGATGGTGTCGCCGGGCTTGCGGACATGCGGCCACGGCAAGGCGACCTTACGATCGATATGACGCGCGAGTTCGTCCAGCTTGGCGTTGTCGAGGAAAGATGCGGGATCAACCGTCATGTGATCGGGATCGCCGACATGTTCGTCGCGCACGATGAAGGCCTGTTTGGTGGCCTCCACCAGACCATGGATGTGGTCGAAGCCTTCCGCCTGGGTGACGCCGAGGCGATCAAACATCGCCAGGATCATCAGCGATGACAGGCCTTGCGTCGGCGGCGCCATATTAAAAAGTTGCGCACCGCGCACTGTGGTCGACAGCGGCGGACGCTCCGTCGCCTGATGGTTCTGCAGGTCTGCCGCTGTGACAGGCGACGCGACCTTGGCAAGGTCGGCGGCGATGCTATCCGCAAGCTTGCCCTTGTAGAAACTCTCGAACCCATCGGCAGCGAGACGCTTCAGCGTCGCGCCGAGCGCCGGCAGTTTCATGATATCGCCTTCAGCCGGCGCGTGGCCGTTCGGCATAAAAGTCCCGGCGAAGTTTGGCTGGTCCTTTAGCTCCGCGGATTTCTCGGTCGTGAGTTCCGACTGGCTACGGGTGACGACGATGCCGTTCTCGGCGTAATAGATCGCGCTTTCCAGCAGGCGTTCACGCGCCATCGGCTTTTGCCAATGCTTGGAGACGTCCAGCGCCTTCTGCCAGCCGGAGACGGTGCCGGCGACGGTGTTGGCGGCAAGCGGCCCGCGGAACGGGATCGCCGAAGCGCCCTTTGAGGCGTAGTAAGCCAGATCCACCGCCGCGCCGGCACGGCCGCAGGCATCCACCGTGGTCGGGGTCTTGCCGGGCTCGGCGATCAGCCAGAAACCGTCGCCGCCAAAGCCGGTCATATGCGGATAGACCACCGCCAGAGCGGCTGCCACGGCGATCGCCGCTTCCACGGCGGTGCCGCCGTCCTTGAGCACATCGAGGCCGGCCTGCGACGCCAGATGATGCGGAGAGGTCACCATACCCCGTCGCGCGCGCGGTGTTTCAAGCATTCATCGTCTCCAGAACTCGTGGCATGCCAGCGGCGTAGGGCGCAGTCGTAACGCGTCCAGCCAATGATTCAAGCCTTTCGGGCGACGATCTTCCCATCCCGCGCGACCAGCCGGCCGTTCTTGTAGACCGCGCGGCGGCTCGGCAGATCGACCACGGCCTGCGGCACATGCGGGGCATCGATGGCGACGAAGTCGGCCTTGGCGCCGACCCGCAGGCCCCAGTCATCCAACCGCAGCGCCTCGGCGCCGCCGGCGGTGACGATGTCGAAAGCCAGCGTCAGATCGGCGTCGGTGTTGAAGCCGGAGCGGTAGCCGATCATCATCGCGCGGCCCAGCATGTCGCCGTCGCCATAGGGCCACCAGGAGTCCCGAATATTGTCGCAGCCGCCGAATACGGTTACGCCGGCCGCACGCAGCAGCTTCACCGGCGGAAACGGCCGCGCGCCGGGCGCATTGGTCATGATGGCCACGCCGCTCGACGCCAGCGTTTCCGCCGTGCGCTGAACCACATCGGCGGCGACATCGCCCAGCGCATAAGCGTGGCTGATGGCGACATGGCCGTTCATGCCGAGCGCCCGCGTACGTGCGCAGATCTGCTCTATCTCGAAGATGCCAAGCATGGAGGGATCATGCAGGTGGATATCGACATCGACGCCTCGGCGTTCGGCGATACCGAACACGACATCGAGGTGTTTCTCGACATCCCGGTCGAATCCGCCGGGATCAAGGCCGCCGATCACGTTTGCACCGAGATCGAAGGCGGCATCGAGCAGATCCGGCGTACCCGGACTGCGCAGGATGCCGCTCTGCGGGAACGCGACGAGCTGGATGTCCATGACATCGCGATGCGCTTCGCGCACCGCGAGGATCGTCTCCAGTGATTTGAGATCCACCGAGCCGTCGACCATCACATGGCTGCGCATCCGCGTACTGCCGTGGCCGAGACAAAGCTCGAGCTGGCTGCGCGCCCGCTCCGCCATCGGCGCAGCCTTGGCCATATTGTCGGCCTGAAAGCCGACGCGCTCCTGCACGTTGAAGCCGTTGGTATAGGGCTGATGCGGCCGCCAGACGTCGCCGTAGAAACTGGTGTCGAGATGGACATGACCTTCAACAAAGGACGGGATCACCAGCGTGCCGCCGAGATCAACGGTGCCCGCTGCATGCGGCGCCGGATCACTGGCCGGTGCGATCGACACGATGCGACCGTCGCTGACGGCAATCGCGTTGAGGCTGCCATCGGCGAATTTCGCCGATGTAAACACGGTGTCGATACCAGCCATCCCAGCCTCCGCTATTGATAGGTCGCCACGATATCGGCGACGGCGCGCTCGAGCTGCTGCGCCGTTGCGCATTGGCGGACAACGTTGCAGAACGTCGCATAACGCGGCATTTCGGAATCGCCGAAGCCCCAGCCCATGCGCCCCTCCGGATTGAGCCAGACCAGCCGCTTCGAGCGCTCGCCGATGCGGCGCAGGATGTCGGCGCGCGGATCGAGATTGTTGCTGCGGGCATCGCCGAGAACAATGACCGTGGTTTGCGCCGTAATCGCACTCATGAAACCCTTCTCGAAATCGACGAAGGAGCGACCATAATCGGACGAGCCGTAACCGACCGAAGACATGATCTGCTTCATCGCCTCTTCAGGTTTGTTCTTCTCCAGGACTTCACTGACTTCGATCAGGTTGCCGGAGAAGGCGAAGGAGCGCACATCCGACACAACTTCATGCAGACTGTGGATCAGCAGCAGGAAGAAATCCGACACCTGCGCTACCGAACCCGAGACATCGCAGATCGCGACGATCTTCGGCTTGTCGCGGTGGCGGCGCTTCCACGCCGTCATGAACGGCACGCCACCCCACGCCGCATTGCGGCGGATGGTCCGCCGGACGTCGAGATGACCGCGGCGCTGGCGCTTGCGCGGCTTGCTGAAGCGCTCGCGCAGCCGCCGGGCCATTTGCCGGATCAGCACGCGCATCTGCGCGATCTGCCGCTGCTCCAGCCGGGCCATCGGTGCATTGCGCAGGATCTCGTTGCGCAACGCCTCTTTCTCCTCGCGGCCATACAGCAGCAAGGCCTGCGACACCATCTCGCTGACGGTCTCGCGCAGGCTGCCGAGCGCAGCCGTCAAACGTTCTGCATCGCCCGAGTTGCTGGCGCTGAGCGCGTCGATATCGTCGCGCAGGCGACCGACACCGAGTTGCTCGAGCACGCGGCTCGCAAACAGCCCCCGCTGGGTGAAGACGCGGATATTGGTCAGGCCGGCGGCATTGGAGGCATTGGACAGGGCGGCGGTGATGGCGGCGCGGTCCTGCGATAGCAGCATTTGCGCGAGCGTACCGAGTTCGGGCGCGGTGGGCGCTTCACCCGGAGCCGAACCGTCGACCGGGACAGCGTTGGTCTCGTTTTTACCTCCGTCGGTGTCTTCATCGTCATTCGCCGCAGGTGCTTGCCCGAAATCGGGATGCGCAAAGAACGTATCGAAACAGGCAGCGAGCGCCGCTTTCTCCTCGCCGGACTTCGCCATGGTCAGCAGCAGCGCATCGCGCAGGATGGCGCGATCCGCGGGGCCCACTTCGGCCACGGCACGCATCGCATCGATACTTTCGGCAGGCGAAATCCGCACACCGGCGCCGCGCGCCGCCCGAAAGAACCGATGCAACGTGTCGCGCATCGCTAACCAAACACGCCTTGCCGGTCGGCCTTGGCAACGAAGCCCGAGACCTGCGGCAGTGTCGCTTCAATATCACCCTCGTATTTCAGCAGGACATTGAGCGTGTCCTTGACCATCTCATGGCCAAGTTCTGATGCGCCGAGCAGCACCAGCACCTTCGCCCAGTCGATGGTCTCACTGACGGACGGCAGTTTCTTCAGATCCAGCGTGCGCACCTGATTGACGAAGCCGACGAGTTGCTTACGCAGTATCGCGGACACGCCGGGCACACGTGTCTCGACGATCCGCTCTTCGAGTTTCGGTTCAGGGAAGCCTATATGCAGATGCAGGCAGCGGCGCTTCAGCGCGTCGCCAAGATCGCGCTCGCCATTCGAGGTCAGGATCACGGTCGGCGGTACGATGGCCACGACAGTGCCGAGCTCGGGGATGGTGACCTGGAAATCTGACAGGATTTCCAGCAGCAGCGATTCGAATTCGGCATCGGACTTGTCGATTTCGTCGATCAGCAGAACGCAACCCATCGGCTGTTCCAGCGCGCGCAGCAACGGGCGCGGCTCGACGAATTCCTTGGAGAAGAAGACGTCGCCGAAATCATGCAGCTGATTCAGCGCCTTGTCGAGCGTATCGGCGCCGCCCAGCACCTCGCCGAGCTTATCCTTCAATATCTGGGTGTAGAGCAGCTGCTTGGCGTATTTCCACTCATACAGCGCCTTGGCCTCATCGAGGCCTTCGTAGCACTGCATGCGGATCATCTCGAGGCCGCGCGAGGCTGCGATCGCCTTGGCGAGTTCGGTCTTTCCGACGCCGGCTGGGCCTTCGACCAGAATCGGTTTCTCGATCTTCTCGGCGAGATAGACGGCGGTGGCGATCTGCCGGCTGGCGATATAGCCGGCTGAGGCCAGACTGCGCTCAACGGCTTCGATCGATGCTGACGAACTGTTACTCTCGGCCACGCGCTTTACTCCGGATTTCGCATGCTGGAATAAGCTGTGGCGTGCTAGCCCGGCTCGTTCCGGCGTCCTGATTTGCTACGTGGTTCAGCCCGCTGCGTCCAGCGCCACCGGCTCATCGCTCAGTTGCGGCGACTGGGGGCCTGACAATTGAGTGCCTTGCGGTAACCCGCGGCGCGGGCGTCGTCCTCGCTGCAGAACCAGCGATCCGGCTTCGGCTGGGTCGCATAATTCCGGCACTGGGGAATGAGATAGACGCCGACATGGCCGGTGAACTTGGCGCGGCGGACCTGTTTCGCCCGGATATTGCAGCCGGTCGGCATCGTGAGATCGGTGGGGAACAGTGCCGCGCGCAGCTCCTTGTCCTTGTCGCTCCGGCAGGCCGAACCGAGTAGCGGGCTGTCGGCGGCCTTGCTGCGGAACTCCGCGGGCGTCACGAAACAGCCGCGCCACAGGCCCTGGCGCCCATCCTTGGCAGCGGTCTCATCTGGTTTGAAGCTGGTTTTGGCGCTTGCCTTGTCCGACGGTTCGACGCTCACCGCATAGCCTGATCGGATCACTGCCTGATTGAGGCTACCCGTCTCGCCAACGACGCTGCAGAGACCGGAGCGGCGGTTCTTGTAGGTCTTGTCCTCGCCCCGATCGTCACAGCGAACCTCGCGCTTGCCGATCAATTTCACCAACTGGTCCTTTGCCTCGACGCCGCAGGCCCAGTTGTCGGCATGTTCATCGACACAGGGCTGATCGACCTCCGGCGCGTCCAGGCCGGCAAGTTTGTAAACGACATTGCCGATCTGAATCGTATCGCCGTCCTTGACGATTGCTTCAGCCGCCGAGCTCGGGCTGGCGACAAGCAGCAGGAACAGCAAAGGCAGGATACGCATCGATCTCGTCTCGGGGGCGGCACGGGAGGGCTGCCACCAGTCCTATCGCAGCAGAAGCGCCCACGAAAGAGACATCACACGCACTGCGCCGTTACACCGCCACCAGCATCGCCACCCCAACGACGATCAGCGCGATCCCAGACAATTCCCGCGCCGAAAGGGGCTGCTTGAACGAATAATAGGCGACGGCCTGCGCGAACAGCACCTCGACCAGCGCCAGCGTCCGGACATTCGCAGCGGCCGTAAGCGCAAAAGCCAGGAACCAGAATTGCGAGGCAGCCGCCCCCATGAAGCCGGCCAGCATCGATGGTTTCCATAGGCCGAGGATGTCGCTCAGCACCTTTGGCGCGCGTGCCAGCAGATAGATGGTCAGGATCAACGTTTGCACGAACAGGGCCCAGACCAGCGCATAAGACGCCGCGGTCACGAAGCTCACGCCCGGCACGGTGATGATCGCACCGCGGAAGCCGACGGCCGATAGCGCGAAAGCGGCCGCCGCGACCAGTCCGAGCACGGTCGGCCGGATGCTGGCGATATCCCTGGTCGCGCCGGGTCGCAGCGCGGTGACCACGACGCCGATGGTGGCAATCAGGATCGCCGCGACCTTCAGCGCCGTCAGATGATCGCCGAGAAATACGAAACCGAAAATCGCGGTCTGGATCGCCTCGGTCTTGAGATAGGCCGTCGTGACCACGAAGGAGCGGTCATTCATCGCCGCCAGCATGAGCCCCGTCGCAAATATCTGGCTCAGCGCGCCGAGTAGCAGCCACGGCCAGAATTCGGCTGATGGCCACGGCACCTTGTCACCCGTCGCCAGGATGATCACCACGAAAAAGACGATCGAAAACGGGAAGCCGAACAGGAAACGGATATTGGTCGCGCCCCAGGTGCCGAGCGGCCCGGTCAGCGAGCGCTGCATGGCATTGCGCGCGACCTGCCCCAGCGAGGCGATGATCGTAAAGGGTATCCAGAGCGAGGCGATGGTGAACATGAGGCAAAAAGGGTCCGCGTACGATGGCGCGGAACCTGACTGCGCCGCGCCTTTGGGTCAAGGACATTGGGGTCAAGCGACCCATGCCCATGCCTGCAATGCGACCGCGACCGCCTCCAATCCGGCTACCAGACGACGCGAACGACGCCCTTGCCCGCATGGCTGCGGGTGAGATTTGAGAATTCGCCCTCATAGGTCGCCGCAACCGACAGCCCGCTGCCGAGCATGACCTCCGCGCTCGCGCTGGTTAGCGCAGCATCGGGTGCCATCGCCGCGCCATTCACCACGAAGCTCGCACCGGGCAGCGACTGGAACGATGCCTGTGCCAAGCGGTCACGGTTGAAATCATGCGCCCAGGCCGCACGTCCACGCAGCGTCAGCAATGCACCGTCGAGTGCGAATGACTTGTCGGTGCGCAAGCCCAGTTCGCTGCGGGTCGCTGTGACATTACGCGCGGTATAGTTCAGCGCGAAATTACTGCTGCCGGCGACAACCGTTTCCGCATAGGCCGGCAGATCGATATTCGTGACTTGGCCCGCGGCATAGGGCGTCAAACCCATGCCGCCGAGCCACGGCAGCACACTGCGATGGCCGCCTTCAGCGCGCCCCGAGAAAGCGTGCGCGGTGAAGTTCGCGCGCAGCCTGTCTGCATTGACGATGGTCACCAGCCGTTCGGTGGTAACGTTCTGCCAACCATAAGCGAGTGCGCCGGTGAGATAGGCCGATCCTTCATGGTGACGAATGAAGCCGCCGACCTGGAACAGATCCGAATGACCGGTGCCCAGATTATCGGTGAGGCCGAAACTGGTGCCCCCACCAGCCACGGCGAAGCCAGCCAGCGTCTCCGGCGACAACCAGGTATCGGCACCAACGGCAATGCCGCCGATCCGGCCGCTGCTGTTGTGCGAACCGACGATCGTGTTGCCGTCGGTCATCTGACCACCACCGAAACCGGCGGCCCAGACGTTCCAGCGCGACTCGAACCTCGCCGCCGCAGGTGGCGCCTTGGTGATTGTGCCGTAGGCATCGCGCCACGATGCCGCTGAACGATCCGCCGACGCGAAGGCGTTCGAATCTGTGCCCGCAGTCGCGAGACCGCGATTGGCAGCGAAAGGATCGATCAACACGCCCATGAATTGCGTCATGGCCTGCACGGTGTTTTGCTGAACGCCGGTTGAGAGTTCGCCCGACGACAGCGTGAGGTCTTCCGGTGCCATCGCGCCGAGCGCATAGGGAATGCCGCCATGGGTGCTGAAATAGGTGTTCAGAGACGAGGCGATGTTGTTCTGGTTGATATTAAGACCCGTCAGCTTCAGATCGACATTGAGGTAAACGTTTTGAACATCGTAGCTCAGCGTCGTGATGAACGAGTGCGGCTCGTCGCTGACGATATTTGGGCTGAACGAGCCTGTAATGCCGCCTGCGGCATTCAAAATCGTGTAGCGTTCACGCACATAGGCCGCGGGATCGAAGCTGACGCGAACGCCTGCATTGTTGAGCGACGCGGTGCCAGTGACATTGGTCCGATCCGCCGCCAAGCCAGATACTTCCACCATGTAGCTCGAAGCTGCAGCAAATGTCAGATTGCCTTGTACTGACAGCAGCCCGATCGAATTTCCTGGCGACAGCATGCCACCATCTAGGATCTGTGCGGTGCTGACGATGCCGTTGCCGCCGAGCGTCGCGCCGCGTTCGACGCTCACCAGCGACGACGCGGCGATCGAACCGTTGACGCTGAGCGTGCCGGCCTTGACGTCGGTGGCGCCCGTATAGGAGTTGATGCCGTCGAGGCGGGTGATGCCGGGACCGCTTTGTGCAAACGAACCGCTGCCGGAGATGGCACCCGCCAATGTCAGCAGACCGTCGCGCTTCGCGACGAGTTCGCCATTGTTGATGACATTGCCAACGATCGATCCGGTGAAACCACCATCGCCTATCTGCAGAATGCCTCGCGCGATCTCCGTGCCACCGCTGTAAGTATTGTCTGCCGTCAGGACCGCCGTGCCGGTGCCGACATTCCGGAACATGCCGGTTCCCGTGATCGTCCCGCCAAATGTGTAGACATCGGAACGGAAGATCTGGAACGTGCCGTTGGTGATGACATCGCCGATGATAGAGCCCGCTGTGCTGCCAGTGCCGAGCTGCAGCGTACCGGCAGAAATCAACGTGCCACCGCGGTAGGTGTTGTCATTGTTAAACGCCGTAAGGCCTGCGCCGACCTGGATAACAGCGCCCGGACCGGAGATGACGTCATTGTAGAAGAAGTTGTTGGATCGGTTGAATGCCAGAACACCATTGTTCGTGACGTTTCCGGACAGTGTGCCGGTGGTGCCGCCATTGCCGATCTGCAGCGTGCCGGCATTGATCGTCGTGCCGCCGCTGTAAGAATTGACGCCTGCCAGGACCAGCGTGCCCCAGCCGTCCTTGATCAGGGCGCCAGCCCCCGAGACATTTCCTGTTGTCGAAAATGTCGTTCCGAACAGTGCCTCGATCGTGCCGTTGCCGCTCAGCACGACGTTTCGCGCGGACGCGATATCGACGAGCGTCAGCAGCGTGCCGCCCGAGAGCATCAGCGAGCCCGCGCCGAGATTAGCGTCCGCGATGACGGCAACGGCGCCGCCGGACACTGTTGTTCCGCCTGTGTAAGTGTTCGCCCCAGACAATAGCAACGTGCCACTGCCGGATTTCACGAGGCTGCCACCTACACCCGTAATTGCACTTGCAATGACTGTATCGCTCGCCTGATCGAGCGTCAGTTGCGCACTGGCGAGCGCGATCTCGCCACCGAATCCGATCAGCGAATGAGTCGTGGTATTGTAACCGTTGAGATCGAGTTTGCCGCCATAGACGATCACGTCACTGCCGCTGGGCAGTGCACCAGAAGCGCCAAGCTGCAGCGTACCGGCTTCAAGCACGGTGCCGCCGGTCCAGCTATTGACGTTCGACAACACCAGTGTGCCATCGCCGGCCTTGACCAGGCTGCCCCCACCGGACACCGTGCCGGTAAGCGCCAGCGCCGTTGCAGCGTCGGTATCGATCTCGCCGATACCAAGCAACGACACGTCGCGTGCCGAGGCGATGTTTGCAGTCGTATGCAAGACGCCGTTATCGAAGCTGAGACCGCCGGTTGCGTCGCCGAGATTTGCATTCGACGAAATCTGCAGCGTGCCTCCGCTGATGGTTGTGCCGCCGGTATAAGTGCTGGTGCCAGCGAGCACGAGCGTGCCGCCCCCCGTCTTGTTCACACCACCGGCACCTACGATCGGAGCCGAGATCGTCGCCGTCTCGCCCGACAGAACACGCAGCTCACCACTACCGTCCGAGCCGTCCAGCGCGGTTGGCCGTAGCTCGCCGGTGCCTTGAACAAGGTTGTAGTGGCCGCCGACGAATTGCAGCCCATAGAATTTCTGCGATCCATCTATCGTGACCGTACCGCCTGGGCCGTTGAAGACGCCATAGATGGAGCCCCACGTGGTGTTGGCAACGCCGCCCAGATCAAACCAGTTATTGTTAAGCGCATTCCAGGCTCCACTGCCACCCGCGGTACCACTCGACGCATCATCCCAACGTTGGAGGATGTCAGTGCCGTTGGGCGAAGCAATAAGATCCACCACGTGGGGCCGTGAGCTATCGATCGAATAGGTGACGGGAAACAGTCCCGAGATCGGGGGCGTCGTGCCGGTGGCTAGTCCGGAGATTGACGAACCGCCAGTGTAGCTGATCATGCGATAGTATCCAACCGGTGGCGCACCCGTACCACTGATGTTGAATGTCACGTCGTGGAGCGAAACATCGCCGTTGACGAAGACACTCGCTGACGTCGTTGAAATCGCTCCGGCCGAGAAATGACCCAGATTGAAATCGAAGGCGCTGCCGGCAAGCATCGACAGGTTTCCGTTCACCGTCAGACGGCCCGTGCCATCAGGTGCAAGCGTGCCACCGTTGAGCACCGTGGCGGCACCGACGGAGCCATTGCCGGTAAGGCGTCCGCCCGCATCGACATTGACCGTGCCACCGAGTTGTCCGGTCACGCCAAGCGTTGCGCTCAGGATTTCCGTGGTACCCGTAAAAGCAGCACTGCGACCGGACAGGATCGTGGTACCTGACAGCACATTGATCGCGCCATTGCCGGTGATGAGGTTGCTGAAGAGATAATCCCCGCTCGTATGGTTGAAATTGAGCGTGCCGCTTTGTGCGAGTTCAACCGGGCCTGTCACAACACCAGGCGCCAGAACCGCTGCGCCGGGCTCGGATCCGATACTCAATGCACCGCTGACGCCGGGGGCGCCCACCTGAATCGTGCGCGCCTTCGCGGCGCCTCCATTCCTCACCGTCAGCGCGCCGACAGACGCTGCGCCGATCCTCAGGGTCTGGACATCGAGCGCCGCCCCTGCACCATCGACCCTCACCGTGCCATGCGCGACATAGGACGCATCGTTGCCAATCGAAGCGGTAGCTGCAGTCACATGCATGCCACCCGCAATCAGCAATGAGCCGTTGCCGCGATAGCCGACGAACAGATTGGTATTGAGCCACGATGCGCCTGGGCCAGAGACGGTGACATTGGCATCGGCACCGCTGTCATAGCCAACATAGCCATTGGCCGTCGTCAGTCTGGCGCCAGCAAAGGCCAGACTGCCGGCGTTGGCGCGCAAATCGCCGTCAAAGGACGTCGATATTCCCGAAAGCGTCCAGACGGCGTCGCCATTTTTTTCCAGCGCTGAGAAACCCCGATACTTCGTGCCGAGTGCAGAGAGATCGAAAGTCGCATTCTGTGAGCCGCCCAACGCAAAAATGTTGGGATTACTAGCATTCAGACCGACGACGACATCGCCTGTAATGTTCGAGCCGGACCAGAGCTCCAACCTGTTGCCACCGCCGGTGAACAAAATCGCCGCGGCGCGCGATCCGTCGATATTCCGCCCGCCTTCGATCGTCCCGCCGGCAACAACCGTTATGCCGGCGCTTTGCCCGAAGATGCCGGCTCCCCCCGCTCCATTCGCGCCGGCGTGACCGCTGCTTCCATTGCCGAGTTCCCATCCGCCGCCGCCCGGGCCAGCGGCGCCGCCGACCCCCGCATCGCCGCCTTGCACCAGTCCGCCACGATCGACGCGTATAGTGCCGGGATTCGTCAACACGACGCCATCGCCGCCGCTGCCGCCAGCACCGCCATTGCCACCATTGCCGCCGGAAACGCCCTGGCCGCCCGACCCACCGGCCCCGCCGCCGCCGGCGGCGCCACCGAGCACCGATGCGCCGCCCTCAATGACCGTCAGGCGCGCTCTTGAGACGAGGATGCCGGCACCGCCGTTGCCACCATTGCCGCCACTGCCGCCATCGCCCCCGACGCCGCCGTCGGTTGCGGTGGTGATGCAGGGCGGCTGTCCGCCGGGACAATAGTTGCCGATAGTATCGGGGGCGCCAGTGCCTCCACCACCGCCGGCGCCGCCCCAACCGCCGAGACCACCTCTGATCGTCGGTGCAAGCGTTTCTAAAACCTCTCCGCTGGAGAAGAGACCTATTCCGCCGCCGCCGCCACCGCCACCTCCGCCGCCCCCACCGCCATAACCGGGGGCCATGAAGGTGCCGTAAAAGGCCAACACGCCACTGCCGCCGCTCGCACCGACGCTGCCGTAGCCGCCTCTGCCGCCTGCAATGAACAGGTTGCCGGGAACGAATGACCCGCTGAAGATCGCGCCGGTGCCGCCTCCTCCGCCGCCGCCGCCGCTACCGCCGTCATGACCCATTCCGTGAAACCAGCTGGTCCCATCTGCGCCGGGACCCTTCTCGGGAAACCAGCCGTATTGTCCTGCCTGCCCCTGGATTTCGCCGCCCGCCAGTTGCGAGCCAATAAACCCCGGAACCCCTCCCAGGCCGCCTAGCCCTCCTCCCGTGGCATGCGCACCGCTGCCACCCTTGCCGCCATCGCCGATGTTGGCGTCTTTCGGATGGGTGTTGTCGGCATCCCTGCCGCCGCCGCCACCGCCGCCGCCGCCATTCGCCGGATCGATCACGCCGCCTGCCCCACCCGTCTTCGGATCGCTGGTAGAGTGAGCGCCGCCAGTGCCGCCAAGTCCGGAGGACTGGGCATGAACCGCTTGCGATGAAGCAATCGCCGCAACAACCAGCAACGGGCCGGCAAGCGACAGCGTCCTGGCTGTCGACGTCATCAATGTGTTAGCACGGCGCACGACGGTGCCGCTGCTCTTGCCCGAGCGGCTGCGGCGCGCTGAGCTGACGACGAAAGATAGTGGGAGCTTCACGATCCAACTCCAGCTCGCAGATTGACGCGAGTGAAGCTCATGAAACATGCGATCGTATAATGAGTCGCAATCAAAGATCGACGAATCGACCTACAGGTTCGACGAATGCGCAGCAGGATTTTTGCGTGTTGAAACGCAGCAACACATGCGGCACAAAAAACTCGTTCTTCTGACGTTGATAACGATTTATTAAATCATGATCAGCGGGGGACTGATGGCAATCAAGCACGAGAATATGAGTCGTTAACGCACTCACCTTCATCGCGCTTGATGTAGTTCAAATGCCAAGATGCGCTCGTAGCTCAGCTCGGCCGGCGCGCGACACCGGCCAGTGGTCTTCATAATCGTGTAGGCGCAATTGCCATGCCCCGCTCGACCGGCGCACGACCTCGCGCACGAACTGATGATTGACCACGGCCGTGCGATGGATGCGCACGAACCAGCCCGGCGGAATCAGGCCCAGCCACTGGGTCAGCGGCCTTGGATCGAGCACCATCGCGCCATCCACCAGCCACACCTCGGTATAGTCTTTAGAAGAGCGCAGGCCGACGATTTCGGTCAATGGCGTACCGACAACGCCGTGCGCGCGGCGTAAATAAATCAGTGCGGGATGTGCAGCCTGCGAATCTTTCCTACCGGAGGTGATCGCCGACCGACTATAGCGTGCCGCCGCGATGAGATCGGCACAACGAAACAGATCAGGGATTTCATCCGACCACCGGCGCGATGCTGTGACCCCATCGAAACCGATACAGGCGACGAGCCTGCCGTCATGAAATACCGGCACACTGAGCACGCTTTTGTTGTTCTGCCGGATAAATTCAGCGCGCAGCGGACCAGCGCTGCGTGGTAGCGCCTCGATGTCATTGACCATCACGGCCTGCCCCAGGACCAGCCGTTGATGCAGCCAGCCGATCATTGTGACCGGCACATGCTGCAGGTCCTGCACAAATGACCCCACCCCGCCGCGACTCCACTCATGGGTGTTGCGAAAGCGCAAATGGTCAGCGTCGTATTCGAACATCCACGCGCGATCGGCGCCGGCGGCCGCGCCTATGGCTTGGAGTATCTCGGCAATCGCAGTATCAAGCGGCCGCGTCAGCAGCAGCATCGCCGTGTCGAATACCCAATCCGACCGCAACGCCGCGACACGATCGTCGCGGTTGACGAATTCCCAAGGCTGAACTGAATCCGATGACAACTGCAGTGCTCGCGGTATTGATCACAAAATCTACTCGACCACCTTACCTTCGGCAACGTGTCAGTCCGTGCAGCATGGCGACTATCCCATCGCGACACCCGAGCATCCACATCGCGCGATGCGATCTTGGGCAGTTTTCGACGCCACAACCGGTATTGCGGCGTCCGCTTTTGGCGATACATTGAAGCAAAGCGCATTCGGAGACTGCCGGATCATGCTGCGATTTCTGTCTGTCGTTCTCGGAGCCCTGACTTGTTGGGCGCCGAGTTGGGTCGTTACGCCGGCACTCGCGCAAAATACCCCGCGGGGAAGTGAGTGTCTGGCAATGGCCACACGGCCACCACTCGCGGTTCCAGTCAGTTTGCGCCGGACTGCGGCGAAGGCCGGTGAAGTCGCCATCACCTATGCCGGACACTCCACCTATTACATCGACACACCCGGCGGAGTGACCATCGCCACCGACTATAACGGCGTCTACAAGCTCGATCGCATTCCGGACGTCGTGACGATGAACCGGGCGCATAGCACTCATTACACGCTGAATCCGGACCCGCGGATCAAGACCGTGCTGCACGGATGGGGCGAGGCTGGGCAGCCCGCACGGATCCATGAGCGCATTGGCGACGTGCTGATCCGCAACGTCACGACCGACATCCGTCGTTACTATAGCGACGACGCCGGCGGCGAGATGGTCAAGGACGGCAATTCGATCTTCATCTTCGAGGTGGCCGGCCTGTGCATCGGCCATCTCGGCCATCTGCACCACAAACTCGACGAAAGCCACTTCGCCGCGATCGGTCGCCTCGACATCCTGATGGTACCGATCGATGGCAGCTACACGATGTCCCTCGACGGCGTATCCGAAATCACCAGGCGGCTACGCGCCTCGGTCGTGCTCCCCATGCATCGCTTCATGACGCCGCTCAGCGATTTCATGACAAAGGTCGGGAAGCAGTTCGATATCGACCAGCGCAGCGCCCAAACGCTGACGATATCACTCAATACGCTGCCCCAGGCACCGACGGTGATTATTCTCAATGGGGTTTGACGTGAACTGGCGAGGCAGAGGCAGAGGCAAGCGGAACTGAAATGCTACACTTCTTCCGCAACAACCATGTAATTGACGTCCATATCGGACGACAGCGTCCAGCGGTCACCGAGCGGATTGTAGACCACACCTGATTGTTCGGTGATTTCCAGCTTGTTGCGCGACAGATGATGCGCGAGTTCGTCCGGGGTGACGAATTTGTCCCACTGATGGGTGCCCCGCGGCAGCCAGCGCAGAACATATTCAGCGGCGACGATGCCGAGCGCAAAGCTCTTCCAGTTCCGGTTCAGCGTCGAGACCACCATCAGGCCACCGGGCTTCAGCATCGACGCGCAGCGATCGAGGAACGCACCAACATCGACCACATGCTCGACCACTTCCATCGCCAGCACGATGTCGAAGCGTTCACGTTTGTCCATGTCCTCGATAGTGGTGCAGCGATAGTCGATGGACAAATGCCCCTTCTCGGCATGAAGCTTGGCGGCAGCGATATTGGTGGCGGAGGGATCGATACCGATCACCTGTGCGCCGAGCCGCGTGAACGGCTCACAAAGCAGGCCGGCGCCACAGCCAATATCGAGCATGCGCAATCCGCTCAGACAATTCAGGCTGCGAACATTGCGATCGAACTTGCGGCAAGCGGCGTCGCGAATATAGGTCAGGCGCAGCGGGTTGATCTTGTGCAGCGGCGCCATCTTGCCGCGAGGGTCCCACCATTCCTCGGACAGCTTCGAGAATTTCGCGACTTCGCTGGCATCGACGGAGGATGCAGAAGCGTCGGAGAAGTTTGCTTGGATGGCCATTGTTGAGCCGTTGTCCTATCGCGCTGTGATGTGGCTGCGAAATGCGAGCGGCGACGCAATCATCGTGATGACTTGCTTGTCGTCGCCCATGTTCTCGATGACGACATTGCCGTAGTTCAAAATACGCCCCGGAATGCTCTGGTCGACGCTGACGCTGGCAACCTTGTCGATGCTGATCTCAAAGGTCTTCCGCGTGATGAAGCCCTCCTTGTGAACAACGCGTAGCGTGGTCACGTCAGTCTCTGTCGTCCAGCGCCGGAACCAAGCGACGAGCGTCCAGTAGAGAGCGAGCACAGCAACAAGGCCGGCCCCGATCAAGGATGCCGGCATCACCGTCGGGCCGGCCAGCATCAAAAGCGCGGCGGCCACGATCCATCCTAGAATGCCCTTCCAGTAAATTATCCAGTGCAAGTTGCTGGAATATAGCACCTTCTCGCCCGGCTGCAGGATATCGTCGATATAGCGCCCCATCCGCCGTCCAATTGCCTGTCTCGGGTCATTCCAAGGGATCAGGAACCCGGGTTGCTTGCCCCCATCCCCGCCGCTATGTATACGCGCGTTTTCGCCCGCGCACGTCATGCGCGGTATCTTTACCCTCTGTCGTCAGGGAATGCACCACTCGTCATGGGCCGGCTCGTAATGAAATTCGGCGGTACGTCCGTCGCCAACATCGACCGCATCCGCAACGTCGCGCAACACGTCAAACGCGAGGTCGATGCCGGTCATGAAGTCGCGGTCGTGGTGTCGGCGATGTCGGGCAAAACCAACGAATTGGTGGCCTGGTGCAGCGAAGTGTCGCCAATGCATGATGCCCGGGAATACGATGCCATCGTCGCGTCCGGTGAACTCGTGACCGCTGGCCTGCTGGCGATTGCGCTGCAGGCTGTCGGCATCCAGGCCCGCTCATGGCAGGGCTGGCAGATCCCGATCAAGACATCAGACGCCCACGCATCGGCCCGGATCGAAGAGATCGACGGCAAGGAAATCATCAAGCGCTTCACAGAGCGCAAGGAAGTGGCCGTCATTGCCGGCTTCCAGGGCATCCATGAACAGACCGGGCGCGTGACCACGCTGGGCCGCGGCGGATCCGACACCTCGGCAGTGGCGATTGCTGCCGCGATCAAGGCCGACCGCTGCGACATCTATACCGACGTGGACGGCGTCTATACCACCGATCCACGTGTCGTGCCGAAAGCACAACGCATGAACAAGGTGGCGTTCGAGGAAATGCTGGAGCTGGCGTCGCAGGGCGCTAAGGTGCTGCAGGTCCGCTCGGTGGAACTCGGCATGGTCCACAACATGCCGATTTTCGTGCGCTCAAGTTTCGACAAACCCGAAGACATCGACCCGCACGGCACCCCGCCGGGCACGCTGATCTGCAGCGAGGAGGAAATCATGGAAAGCCACGTCGTCACCGGAATCGCCTTTTCCAAGGACGAAGCCCAGATCTCCGTCCGCCAGATCGAGGACAAACCAGGCGTTGCTGCCTCGATCTTCGTGCCGCTGGCCGAGGCCAACATCAATGTGGACATGATCGTCCAGAACGTCTCCGAAGACGGTAAGACCACCGACCTGACCTTCACTGTGCCGGCCACCGACTATGCCCGGGCCAAAGAGACCATCACCGCAGCCAAGGCCAAGATCGGCTATGCCCGCATCGACAGCGCAACCGATGTCGCCAAGGTCTCGGTGATCGGATCGGGCATGCGCAGCCATGCCGGCGTCGCCGCGCAGGCCTTCGCCGCCCTCTCCGAGCGCCAGATCAATATCCGGGCAATCACCACGTCCGAGATCAAGTTCTCGGTCCTGATCGATACGGCCTATACGGAACTGGCGGTTCGCACCCTGCACACGCTGTATGGCCTCGACAAAGCGTAGAAAATTTTTTCTGAAACATCCGTTATTTTGATGTGAACGGTGTGTTTCTTGTCTGGCAAGCGTTTTGCTTGGCAAAACAACCCTCAATTCGCTATACGGCCTGCATGGGCAGCCGTCGCGGCTGAGGGTGCCGTTTCGGACAATCTGATACGGTTCTGTCGCTGCGCCCCTTGTTGCGCGGCGGCACAAACTTTATTGTTTTCTGAGGCTTAGCGCCGACACGCGGTTTTTCCGGGTGCCGGCTTCGCGGGGAGGGTGTCGGCACATGCGGAGCGCGTCGGGTGGCCCCCGAGTCTTGCTGAGACGGCTCCGCGAAGTGATGGCGGAGCAGGTCAGCGCTCAGGAACGCCTCGACAAGATCGTGGTGTTGATCGCCGCCAATATGGTGGCGGAAGTCTGCTCGACATACGTGCTGCGCGTCGACAATACACTCGAGCTCTACGCCACCGAAGGCCTCAACCGCGACGCTGTCCACCAGACCGTCCTATCAGCTCATGAAGGCCTCGTCGGTCTCGTGGCATCTGAGGCGACGCCGTTGAATCTCAACGACGCGCAGAGCCATCCGGCCTTCTCGTTCCGCCCGGAGACCGGCGAAGAAATCTATCACTCGTTCCTCGGTGTGCCGATCCTGCGCGCCGGCAATACGCTGGGCGTGCTGGTGGTGCAGAACCGCGCCAAGCGCACTTATGTCGAGGAAGAAGTCGAGGCGCTGCAGACAACGGCGATGGTGCTTGCCGAGATGATTGCCTCCGGCGAGCTTTCGGCGCTGGCCCAGCCGGGCGCCGAACCCGCGGCGCGGCATTCCTTGCACAAGACCGGCGCCATCCTCTCTGATGGCATCGCGCTCGGCCATGTGGTGTTGCATGAGCCGCGCGTTGTCATCACCAATTACATCGCTGAAGACCTGCCGAAAGAAATCAAGCGGCTGGACATGGCGCTGACCAAGCTGCGCTCGGACCTCGACCGCATGCTGGAACGCGGCGACGTTGCCGACAGCGGTGAGCACCGCGATGTGCTCGAAGCCTATCGCATGTTCGCCAATGACCACGGCTGGTCGCATAAGCTGCACGAAGCCGTCGCCACGGGCCTTACCGCCGAAGCCGCCGTCGAACGCGTGCAGTCGGATACCCGTGCGCGCATGCTGCGTTCCACCGATCCCTATCTGCGCGACCGCTTGCATGATCTTGAAGATCTCGGCCATCGCCTGATGCGACAGCTGGTCGGGCAGGATCACGCGCCCTCGCGCGAACAGATGCCGGACAATGCGATCCTGATCGCACGCGCGATGGGCCCGGCCGCCCTCCTCGACTACGACCGCAAGAAGCTGCGTGGCCTGGTGTTGGAGGAAGGCACAGCAAATTCGCACGTCTCGATCGTGGCACGTGCACTCGGCATTCCCGCGATAGGCGAAGTCGCCAACGCGCCTGGCATCGCCGATCCCGGCGACGCCATCATCGTCGATGGCACATCCGGCTCGATCTACATCCGCCCATCGCAGGAAATCGAATCCGCCTATGCGGAGCGCGTGCGTTTCCGCGCGCGGCGACAGGCGCAGTATTCGGCGTTGCGCGATCGGCCCTGTGTCACCAAGGACGGCCAGAAGGTCGATCTTCTGATCAATGCCGGACTGATCATCGACCTCCCGCATATCGACGACACCGGCTCCGCGGGCATCGGCCTGTTCCGCACCGAACTGCAGTTCATGGTCGGCGAAAGCCTGCCCCGCTCCAGCGATCAGCTGGCGCTCTATCGGGCCGTGCTCGATGCCGCCGGCCCGAAGCCGGTGACGTTCCGCACCCTCGATATCGGTGGCGACAAAGCGCTGCCGTACATGGAGACCATCGTCGAGGAAAACCCGGCGCTCGGCTGGCGCGCGATCCGTCTTGGCCTCGATCGGCCGGGTCTGCTGCGCGGCCAGATCCGCGCACTGCTGCGCGCGGGCGGTGGGCGGGCGCTGCGCATCATGTTTCCGATGATTTCGGAAGTGGCCGAATTCGATCAGGCCAAGGCGATCATCGAGCGTGAGCTGACCTATCTGCGCCAGCATGGCCATGCGCTGCCGGAGCGGATCGATGTTGGCACCATGATCGAGGTGCCTGCGCTGGTTTATCAGCTCGACGAACTCCTGAAGAAGGTCGACTTCGTCTCGGTCGGCTCCAACGACCTGTTCCAGTTCCTGTTCGCTGTCGACCGCGGCAATGCCAAGGTGTCGGAACGCTTCGATACGCTGTCGGCGCCGATCCTGCGTGTCTTGCGTGAGATCGTGCAAAAGGGCGACGCCGCCAAGCGTCCTGTCTCGCTGTGCGGCGAGATGGCGTCTCAGCCGATCGGCGCGCTGGCACTGGTCGCGATGGGCTACCGCTCGCTGTCGCTATCGGCCACCGCGCACGGCCCGGTGAAAGCGCTCATCCTCGATCTCGATGCCGAGAAGGCCGAGGCCTTGATGACACAACTGCTCGACGCTCCTTCGGGCAGCGTTTCGATCCGGCAGAAGCTCACCGAATTCGCCGAAGCCGAGGGGCTATCGTTGTAGCGAGGCTCTTGCCCGCACGACCCGCCTTTCCTTTTCTGCGATCTCCGAGACGTCCCCATGTCCATGCTGCCCGAAACCAAACTCGACGTTCTCCTCGCCCATCATGCCTCGCTCGAGGCACAATTGATGGGTCAGGTCAGCGCCGAAAATTATGTGAAGATGACGCGCGAGCTATCCGAGCTCAATCCGCTGATCGACGCGGTGAAGACCTATCGCGGTGCGCTTGCGGAGATCAAAGATATCGATGCGATGATTGCCGATGCGGGCACCGACGCCGAGATGCGCGAGATGGCGCAGGCCGAGCGCCCGGCACTGGAAGAACGCATCGCGGCACTCGCGCAGGAAATCCGCGTGGCGCTGTTGCCGAAGGATGCAATGGACGAGCGCAATGTGGTGCTGGAAATTCGTGCCGGCACCGGCGGCGACGAAGCCTCACTGTTCGCCGGCGACCTGTACCGGATGTATGAGCGCTTCGCGGCGCTGTCCGGCTGGAAGGTCGAGGTGATCTCGGCCTCCGAAGGCACCATGGGCGGCTACAAGGAAATCATCGCCGAGGTGAAGGGCCGCGGTGCTTTCGCCAAGTTGAAATTCGAGTCCGGTGTGCACCGCGTGCAGCGCGTGCCCGATACGGAGACTCAGGGGCGCATTCACACGTCGGCGGCAACGGTCGCTGTCATGCCCGAAGTCGAAGAAGTGGATATCGACATCAAGCAGGACGACCTGCGCATCGACACCATGCGCGCCCAGGGCGCCGGCGGTCAGCACGTCAACAAGACCGAATCGGCGATCCGCATCACGCATATCCCGACCGGCATCGTGGTGATGATGCAAGACAGCCGCTCGCAGCATAAGAACCGCGCTTCGGCGATGAACATCCTGCGCTCGCGCATCTACGATGCCGAACAACAGCGCCTCGACGCCGCGCGCTCGGCGGAGCGTAAGGAGAAGGTCGGCTCAGGCGACCGCTCGGAGCGCATCCGCACCTACAACTTTCCGCAGGGCCGCGTCACCGATCACCGCATCAATCTCACGCTCTACAAGCTGCCGCAGGTGATTGCCGGCGAAGCGTTGGGCGAACTTGTCGATGCGCTCACGACCGAACATCAGGCCGCGCAGCTCGCAGCTCAGGGCGACGCGGCGTGAGCGCCGGCGACACGTTCGCCGGACAGACCGTCGAGAACGCACGACGCTCATTGACCAATCTGCTCCGCACCCAAGGCATCGATTCCGCCGAACTCGACGCGCGCTTGCTGACTGGTGCCGCGCTCGGACTCGATCTCACCGGGTTGATCTCGGCAGCGAAGCGCATCCTGACGTCCGATGAAGCGGCCCAACTTGCCCGCTTCGCACAACGCCGCATCGATGGCGAACCCGTCGCCCGCATCATCGGCATGAAAGAATTCTGGGGCCTGCCACTGCAACTATCGCCCGATACGCTGGTGCCCCGCCCCGATACCGAAACCATCGTCGAGGCGGCGCTCGAATTTCTCGATGCGACAGGTCGACGCGACCGTCCGCTTGTGATCGCCGATCTCGGCACTGGCTCGGGCGCGATCCTGCTGGCGCTGCTTTCGGAGTTAACCAACGCCACCGGCATTGCGACCGATATCAATCTCGACGCCCTGCGGACGGCTCGCTCCAACGCTGCGCAACTCGGCTTGATCGGGCGCGCCCATTTCGTTGTCTGTGACTATGCCTCGGCCCTGACCGGCAGCCTCGACCTGATCGTCTCCAATCCGCCCTATATTCCCTCGGCCGATATCGCCGGCCTCGACATCGAGGTGCGCAACCACGACCCGCTCCGCGCCCTGGATGGCGGAAAGGACGGACTGTATGCCTATCGCATCATCACCCCTGAAGCCGCGCGGTTGCTAGCGCCCGGCGGCCTTCTGGTGGTCGAGGTGGGCCACGACCAAAGCGACGCTGTCGCCGGTCTGATGGCGGCGTCCGGGCTAATCCTGCCAGCGCCCCCAAAAGCTGATCTGGGAGGCATCCGCAGGGCGGTATCAGGACAAAAAAAGCCCCGATAAAGCCTTCTTGGGACAGAAAAAACCACTTGGAATATCCCCGGGGAGCGACTACCTTCCTGTCACAACATCGGTTCAGGGTTGGCTCGCCCCGTAGATTTACGGCAGGAAGCCAGAATTCTCGCTAGAGAGCCCGTCCGGGTGAAAGGTTCCAACAGGCAGGTCTGATTGAGCGCGAGGGCTGATAAAGCTGCGCTGCTTACGACCGCAAAGCGAACGAAAGCCTGATATTGCGCTTTAAACTTCACGCACAGAAGCCTGGCCTTGTTTCGGCAGGTGGGTGATTTGGTCCGGCTGGCACGGTCAGCGGGCGGTTGGGGAACGCGTCTTTGTTGAACGCGAGTGACGGCAAGATCGATGCAGCGAAGGTCTGCACGACGATTCGGACGCTTGACGCGCCCGCATCCCGCAATGTGCTGCGGCAATCATCTCTTTGAAACACAGCTCTGTGACACTCTGGATCGATAACTGAAGGCGACACATGCGAAACGGTCAGAACAACAACAAGCGGATGCGGAACAACAACAACCGCAACAACAATAGTAACAACAACAATAACAATCGGCGCGGCCAGAACCCGATGACCCGGGTGTTCGAATCGAACGGCCCCGATATCAAGATCCGCGGCACCGCTTCCCACGTCGCAGAGAAATACGTCCAGTTGGCGCGCGATGCGCGCAGCTCCGGTGATCCGGTTGCCGCCGAGAACTATTATCAGCACGCCGAGCATTATTTCCGCCTGATCGCCGCCGCCCAGGAGCAGTTCCGGCAGAATCAACCGCAGCCGCGCACCGAAAACGAGATGCCCGCGGAGGATAGCGACGACGAGAGCGAGAGCTATTCGAACTTCGGTGCCGAACCCGGTTTCGTGCCCGTACAGCAGCAGCCCTTTGCACAGCGCGAGCAGCCTCAGCAGCGTGAGGGTGGTCAGTCTTATCAGCAGCGCGGCGAACAGCCTTATCAGCCCCGCGAGAACAATCATCGCGAACAACGCCAGCAGAATCAGCCGCAGGCCCAACCGCAATATCAGCCGCAACCGCAGCCGATGATGCCGGTCGGCGATGGTGTCGATCGTCTGCCTTCTTTCATCACGGGTGGTGCGCAGCCTCAGCCGGGTGCGGCCCCAGGCGGCTTCGAACAGAATGGTGGCGGAGAGCGCTTCCCGCCGCGTCGTCGCCGCCGTCCGCACGGTCCTCGCCCCGACGTTGCTGCAGCAGGCGCGCCGGCAGAAGCACCAGGCGACGATTTCAATCCGGGCAACTCATAAGCCCAGCCGCTCTCCGGGGAGAGCGCACATCACGAAGTATGGATTGGCCGTGGCTCAAAAAGCCGCGGCCAATTCTTTTGCGCCTGGCAGATTGCTGTTGCTGTCCATCCGCGCGTTGGTGACTGCGAGCAGCTTGGCCACGGTATTGTGGCGGATCGCCACCGGATTGCGTTCATAGCCGCCGCGCTGGAAGAAATTCGCCGTCGGCACCTGTTCGCGCATCGCCTGCGGCATGGTCACCATATCGAAACCGTTGCCATCGCCGGTGAGATTCATCATCTCCAGTTCGGCTGCGCTGAGCGGGCGATCGAAGCCGCGGGTGCGCGCAAAATTCACGGAGGTCAGCAGTTTGTGGACCTGCAACTGCGGGCCGATGTCCATGTCCAGCACCAGCGCATGCATGGCCCAGCCCTGCGGCGTCGTGCCAAGCTTCTCAAGAGCGTTCCAGTTTTGCGGAACGCTACGCACAATCGCCTGCATCCGCTTGAATACCGCAATCTTGTGATCCATCGCCTTGCGCTGTGGGCCTGAGAGCGTCGATGCCTTCTCGCTCAGTACCTTCAAAATCTGAGACCCCTGTTCGGCAACGAGCGTCGTCGTATTGGCCGTGAGCAGCTGATTGTAACCAATAGCGGTGGAGATCGCGCGCGATCCCGGACGCGACGGGTTCAGGCCCGACTGCATGTCATGGCCGCCATTGCCGCCGGTCTCGAAGGAATAGACGCGCACCGCAATGTCGCGTGTCAGCCCGGCCTGCAAGGCGGCACGAGCATAGGCGCGCTTGAACTCCATCTCATTGGCAGGCCGCTGCGGCACGAACTGGAATTGCTCCCTCGCTGCAGCGAGAAAGTCTGCCACCACCGGAAGATCCTTGCGAACGCGCGGACCTGCATCCTCGGGCTCCGGATTCACCGGACGCTTCGGTCCTTCATAAAGCGGTGCCTGTTCCAGCACGTAGTCATTCAGCGTGATCTGCTGGCGGTCGCGACGCTTGGCATTGCGGATCTTCCGCTTCTCAGAGATCGCATCCCAATAGGCACCGGCCTCCTGATCAAAGGCGGCGCGCGCTTCCTGATATTCTGCAAGTTTGCGACGGTATTCCGCGATGGCTTGCGGCGAAGCAGCCTGCGCCATGGCATTGGCGACATTTGCGGGCAGTCCGTTCGTGTCAAACGTATACGCAGGCGAGGACGCCAATAGCAGGACGACCGGAGCGATGACGGCCAATGAGCGAATCGAATGAGACATGAGACCTGTTGAGTAGTTGCAGACCTGCGCCCGCATCAATGCAAATGACTGAGACCGAACGCCGCCCCGCGCTGGCCCCGACGTGAGTCAATGGTGTTCCCGTCCGAACGACGTTGGAGCAGTTTGGTGAAGATTGTCTTTCCAATACCTGTCGCACCCCTAACCACAACGGCGGTTTCCCGCCACCCCTGCGCTCGTCAACCACTTGGAATGCTTCACTCTTCCCTGGCGCCGCTGGTCTTGACGATCCGCGACCATTTGGCCTCGTCCTGATCGATGAAGACCCCATAATCTTCCGGCGTGCCCGGCGTCGGTTCAGTGCCATCCTGCTGCAGGCGTTTTCTGACCTCGTCGGAGGCCAGCGCCGCGCGCAGTTCCTTGTTGAGTCGGTCGATGATCGGCCGCGGCGTTCCGGCCGGCGCGATCAGGCCATAATGCAGGGACGCATCAAAACCCTGGAGTCCAGATTCGGCAATGGTCGGCACGTCCGGAAGCAGGCTTGTGCGTGTGAGACTGGTCACCGCCAGCCCGCGCAGCTGTCCACCGGCAATATTGGCATGAGTCGCGGGGATCGGCGCGAAGGCCATCGGAATATGCCCGCCGATCAGGTCGACCAGCGCCGGTCCGGTTCCCTTGTAAGGCACGTGCACCAAGGTGATACCCGCCGCATGACCGAAATATTCGCCGGTAATGTGGCTTGCGGTACCTGCCCCCGCCGAACCGAAATTGAGCTTGCCGGGGTTCGCCTTCGCATAGGCGATCAGTTCGGCAACCGTCTTTGCCGGGAACGACGGGTGCACCACCAGAGAGTTCGGCGAATTGCCGATCATTCCGATTGGCGCGAAATCCTTGCGCGGATCGTAGCCGGCCTTGGTGTAGAGCGTGGGTCCGATCGCCAGCGTACCGGTATAGCCGAGACCGATCGTGTAGCCGTCCGGCGCGCTCTTGGCGACGGCGCGCGTTCCCACGGTGCCGCCGGCGCCTGCCCTATTATCAACGATGATTTTCTCGCCAAGCGTCTCGCTCATCTTGTCGGCGATGACGCGCCCGACAATCGACGTGCTGCCACCAGGCGCGAAAGGGATAATCAATGTGACGGGGCGTTCCGGATAGTTCTGCGCACGCGCAAGGCCCGTTGAGCCGTCCCAGGCACATGCCACCATGGCAGCGCACAGCCATCCCTTCCATGACACCATGGCAACCATCCTCCCCGAAACGCATTCTTGTTGCCGGCATCGTTGCCGAAACGACGCTGCTTCGCAACAGGGACACTACTTCCAGGCGAAGACCGGCTGCTCCAGCTCGGCCACGCGGGTGGTTCGGCCTGCGAGCAATTCGCTGAATTGATAAATCAGCGCGGCAGTCGGTGCGTGGATCATATGCCCGAAATGACTGTACCGGATCACGCGCCGATCGCTCTCGGGAATCGCAATAAAATTGAATGCTTGCGGCCGCGCGATCTCCGACAGCGCGATACGATGAACCGATGCGACCTCGTCAGGATTGGGAGTCAGTCGGGTGCTATCTTGCGCCCACATCACAACCGGCGTGATCAGATAGCCGGAGCGGGTTGGATAATCATCGAGGATACCGATGACATCGTCCTGCGTGAGCTGCAGACCGAGTTCCTCATGCAATTCACGGAGTGCAGCCTCCGACGGCGTTTCGCCAGGGTCACAGCGACCGCCAGGAGGCGCCCATTGATTGCTGTGCGCACGGAGGCTGGATGCCCGCAATGTCAGCAGCAGCGAGGTCTCTCCTGCGTTTTCCGCTTCGGCCATCACGAGGCCCACCGCCGCACGTTTCAGCCCGGATGCTTGCGGACCCTCATCGATCCGCGTGAATGCGGCGACGCGCGTTTCGATCATGTTTCGGGTGGCGGCATTGAACGGCAGCATCATCCGCGATTGATAGCACAATCACGGATGATGCAACAAAATCACACGAATACAGCGCTTTAGGCCAGTTCGGATGCTGCGCGCTGCATGTTGTCCGACATATCTGATGTCACGGTGCTCTGCTCTTCAACGGCCGCCGCCGTCGAGGTCACGAACTCGTTGACATGTTCGATGGCCTGTTTGATCGAGACCAGCGCTCCGACCACGTCACTGGAGATACCGTTCAGGGCCTCGATTTCGCTGCTGATCTTGTCGGTCGCCTGCTTTGCCTGGTTGGCCAAGTTCTTGACCTCGGCCGCCACCACTGCAAAGCCTCGCCCCGCCTCACCCGCGCGAGCCGATTCGATGGTCGCATTGAGTGCGAGCAGATTGATCTGACCGGTGATGTCGCCGATGAGTCCAACGATGCCACCCATCGCATGGGCAGCCGAGGTGAGTCGCTGCGCCTGGATGTCCGCCGTCTCTACCTGCTGCACCGCGGACTCCGCCGTCTGACGGGACTTCACCATCGTCTCGGAGATTTCGCGGATCGATGCATTCATCTCCTCGCTGCCCGCTGCGACCGACTCGATCAGGGAGCGAGCGCGCTCGGCTTTCAGACGGGCCATGGCCTGCGCCGTAATGTCGGCGGCGTATTTGACCACCTTGAACGGCTTGCCGTTGAGGTCGAAAATCGGATTGTAGGACGCCTGGATCCAGATTTCTCGCCCGCCCTTCCCGATTCGCTTGTATTCCGCGGCCTGATAGGTCCCGCGATTGAGGCTCGCCCAGAATTCCACATAGGCCGCACCGGATCGCTCCACCGGATCGACGAACATGCTGTGATGCCGGTCGCGGATTTCGTCGATCGTGTAACCGACCGCATCAAGAAAATTCTGGTTTGCCGTCAGGACGGTGCCATCCATGCGAAACTCGATGACCGCCTGCGACTTTCGAATAGCTGCCACCTGGCCGTTGCTATCAGCGGCAAGCAGCTTTTGTTGGGTCACGTCGGTCGCAAACTTCACGACCTTGAACGGCTTGCCGGCATCATTGAGAATCGGATTATAGGTCGCGAGCATCCAGATTTCCTTGCCACCCTTGCCGAGGCGTTTGTATTCGGCCGCCTGATACTCACCCCGGCCGAGCCGCGCCCAGAAGTCCCGGTAGGCTGCGCCATCGCGTTCTCCGGCTTCCACGAACATACTGTGATGTCGCCCCTGTATTTCGGACAGCGCGTAACCAACCGTGTTCAGGAAATTCTCGTTGGCGACAATGATGGAGCCATCAAGATTGAATTCGATGACCGCTTGTGCGCGACTGATCGCGGCCACTTTTCCGGAGGCCTCGAGACCTTCGAGTTTATGCGCCGTGATATCTGTGGCGAATTTGATGACTTTGAACGGCTTGCCATTCTTGTCCATAACCGGATTATAGGAGGCTTCGATCCAGATCTCCCTGCCGCCTTTGGCGACCCGCTTGAACTGCCCTGTCTGAAATTCGCCCTTGTTAAGGTTACCCCAGAACTCCCGATAAGCGACACTCTCGCGTATGGCGGGCTCCACGAACATGTGGTGATGCTTGCCCTTGATCTCATCGAGAGTATAGCCGAGCGCCTTGAGAAAATTCTCATTCGCCCTGATGATCGTGCCATCGAGATTGAACTCGATGACGGCCTGGGAGCGACTGATGGCGGTCGCTTGCGCCAACGCATCCTGAAAATCGGTCTTGCTCTGTCGGTTAAACATCTGTCGCTCCGTGGCCAAAACGGCCGTTATCTAAAAATAGTCGGCGATACGCCTTCGCGCGTCCGCTGCGCGCGTTTCCTCAAATCAAATAAACTAGAAAGTTCGAGCAGCTGACCTAGTCGACCAGTTGCTGATTCTGCGATCCCACACGCCCCCAATAGGCCGCGACCTTTTCAGCCAGCTGGTTGTGGTTGTCGTGCAGCTTGCCATTGTTGTTCGCTGTCGGCTGGTCGGCGGTGCCAGCCGTCAAGCTGCGTTCAGCAATCTGCTGGAAATATTCAAGTACAGCGATACGCAGGTTGGACGACAAATTTGGTGTTTCGCGCTTGCGCTCGATCTTCTCGATATAGTGCTCGATAGTTGTATTCTCCATCCGGACGATCGCCTGCAGGCTGGCCCAGAAGCTGTCTTCCAGGCTGACGCTGGTACGCTTCTTCGAGACGACAACCGAGCGCTTGCGGTTAACGTTGGGGCGGTTCATTGCGGCTTCGTATCCCATTTTATCAGTCCTCTTCTGTTAAAGATGGCTTTGAAACTCACGCGTTACTGATTCAGTTCACCAACACTGCGCCGTCACAGCGAATGCCGGATACCCACACATCGGCTTGTCCAATTCCGACACCGAGACTTGCCAGCGTTGCCGCCAGCAATTGATCGATTGAGCTGGATGCCCCGCTGATGATGCTGGTGACGAGTCCGCCGAGACCCGGGATCGCCAAACCCAATCCAAGAACACTGATGTTGAGGTCGCCCAGCAGACTTCCCGTCAGGGAGGACGTGAAGTTTGTCGTGTTCACGGTCTTCTTCGTCTGCGACGTGATATCCGAATAGCTGAAGTTGACGCTGACGGGCGTGGTATTGCCCATGCCGGCATGGGCCTTTGCCGTCACAATTGGAATGCCCAGGAGATTCACAAGCGGTGCCGCCCCCGGAGTCGGCTTGGTCGCAACATTGTTGAGATCAGCTACAGTGACGTTACCTATCCATGCATCGACAATGCCCGGCGTGACGCCAAGCGTGACGCTCGATGTATTGACATTGGGATAGCCGCAACTGACCTTATTCAGCGTCGCTGTGCCCGACGCGACCTCCACATAAATCGGCAGATTGACCAATGAAGCCGAGCCACTTCCGATCAACTGGATAGATAGCAGCACCCGTGTCTGGGCTGTATGAATACTGATGCCCTGCGTACCCACGGCAATCCAGCCGGATCCCTGTGGCCGTACGCCAATGGTCGCCGTCAGTGACGCACTGGCAATACCTGGCAAGCCAAGATTGACAGATGCGGCGATCTGGTTGGTGCCGTTAGCAATTCCGGCCGTTGCCTGCAGCAGGTCGTAGAGCGAGATGCTCACGCCGTCTTTTGGCTTTACGCCCACGATCAGGTTCGCGTAGGGGCCCGCATCGATCAGTGTGCCAGGCGTTATCCTGGTCGTTACAGATGCCGAAGCCTGCGATATCGTCGAGAGCGCGGTGGTTGCCGTCCCGCTGCCATTAGTGGCCTGTTGCGCACTCAACGCCGCGGACAGAATATCTCCGATCTTGATGTTCGATTTCAGTAGCGTGTCATAGGTCACACCGGTCAGACCGACACGCGTCGCCAGCGCCGAAAGGAAGGTGAAAGCATCAATGCGCGCGCCAAGAAGCGCATTGTAGTCCATGACTGAGAGCGACAGGGTCGTTCCCAGCATCGATCCAAGAACGCTATTCAACAAGCCGCCATTTAGCGACGCCAGCCGCGAACCGATCGAGAACGACGCCACGGCAGTCGTTGTTGCGGTCGCCGTCGTCTTGATGGTGAAGTTGTTGCTGCCGGTAAAGAAATGGCTGAAGTAAAGCGGCGTCGCCGTCTGAAGACTGACCCGCGCCGCATTGGCTGTTCCAGTCGCCGGTGTAACGAAGCGGCTTTGCGCAGCGACGGCCGAATTGGCCGTGTAAGTTCCGAGCTCGACACCGATCAGGGCGCTGGCCGGATAGTTGTTGCTGGTAACCGCTGCCTGCGCGGCATTCGTCGCATTGCTCAGGTTGCTCGCGGCGACGATCGCCGCGAGATCCGCAGCGGCCTGCGTCTTGCGGCGATCAGCAGCGATGGTCCCGATATCAACACCCAGTGCAGCACAACAAACGGCCAGAATCATGCCGCCCGCAGACATGATGGCAATATTTCCGCGCTGGTCGGTGCGAAATCTCTCGAGAAGCACGCGCATCGGTTCCATCGCTCAAAACCCTCCATAGGGAATGGCGGCAGATCGCGCGACTTGCGATGGAGGCATCTGCACGAAAGGAAGCGAATAGATGAACATGCTCGACGCGTCGTAGTTGACGGTGACCACGAAGACATTTGCGTTCGACGGTGACGTCGCCGCATTGACGCTCAGCTTCGACGCATTGATCAATGGATAAGTGGCTGCATTCGACGTGACATAGGTCGACGCGATCGAGCCACGTTCGGTCTCGGTCAGTCCGGCGACAGAAGAACGCGCCGCCTCGGCAGCAAGCTGCTGAACACCGTGAACCACCGCAAAATATGATCCGAAGACAACGATGCCAAAAATGATCGACAGAAAGACGGGCAAAAGCATTGCGAATTCGACTGCGGAAGCACCGCGTCGACACGACAGAAATTTTCTCTTGCTGGCGTCGAATCTCAACATGAGCTGAGCTTCGCAAGACCGCGTGAAAACTACCTATACAACTCCCGTTACCACCTGATGGGGATCGATCATCTCGGATGCCCGCATTGTGTTGAATGACAACATTCGATTTGATAAGGGGATCATATTCTCTGATACACGCGTCGTTGAGAGAACTATATACCGAAGAACTTTACGTGCAGCTCCTCTATTAGAATACTGTGTTTCTTGTGAATGCCCTCGCGCGCGCATAGCACGAGTTTGGGTACAGCCAGCTTTGGAAGATAATACTCATTGGCCGCCAGGAGCGGCGCTGGGATCAGAGCTGTTGGCAGCAGGGTTAAGCCGATGCCTGCTTTCGCAGCTTCGATCCGAGCATGATAGTCCGGGCTGGAGAATGCAATACGATAGATCATGCCCTTGCGCTCAAGCGCCTGAATCATGACGTTATGTACGATCTGTCCCGGCCAGGTCAGCAAGGGAATGGGCGCACCAGGACTTAACGTGAAATCCTTGGATCGGACCCAGGTCAATTCATCGTCGCGTTGCGCGACGACATCGATGGCCGCATCCACGGGCATCTCGGAGACGCTGAGGAACACGCCGACATCGACGTAGCCATCGAGCATGCTTTTTGCGATCTCGGCCGAATTATCTGAATAGATGCAGACATTGCTCATCGCCGCCTTGCTCATCCCTTCCATTGCGCGTTGCGAATAGAAGTTGGCCAGACCAAGTCGAATAGTTTGATCTTCGGGCGAAGCACCGCGCAGCAAGAGTAACTGGTCGTTCGCCTCCAGAATCTTCCTGGCCTGTATCAGAACGAGCTTTCCGAGTTCGGTCGTCGATGATCCGTTGGCAGATTTCAGGAAGATACTGCCGCCGATCGCGTGTTCAATGCGCTTGATCTGCGAGCTGATGGCGGGCTGGCTCAGGCCGAGCAGCTTCGCGGCCTTGGTGATACTGCCGGCTTCGGAGATACCGACAACCGATCGCATGATTTCGGTTGGGATGCTCGAATGCTGGTACCGCCGATGCATAATACGTTGTCCTTTGAGATCGACGTCTTCTCCACGCAACGGAATTGTCCGCTTCGGGACGTCACACCAAAGTCACCGGCCAGCTATACCAACCTGACCGAAACGTTTCTTAGGATCGTTTAAATTGCAAACGCACAGACACACACCTCCCTTCAAGTTGTATCGGTGTCCTTTTACACATGCCAAGTACTTTTATGAGGAGGCGCATGTGATTTCTCCCATTCGCGGCATCAAGGAGGTTCGCGGGTAGAGCACTACCGTGATTACACGCACCTTTTCAGGCAGCGAGATGTAAAACCTCCGCGATAACGATTTTCGGGCTGGAACTTGGCCAAAGTGATTCGCAGAAAAGAATTGATGTACCGTCCCTGAGATAGGTCAGGGCGGACTCAACTTAAAGTAACAAATCTCTTGATAGCCTGATGGAGCGCGAGCGACATTCCGATGCCGGCGACGCCGCCTGCAAGTTTGACCAGCGCATCCCGCACCTCGCCATGCCGGTCCGGCGTTAGATGCTGCAGCACCTCAAGCCCGACTGCTGCCCCGCTGACGAGCGTCAGAACAAGCCAGAGATGGCGGGGATAAGCGAGACCGAACAAAAGGCCCACAAGCGCAAATGCGCCGAAGCGCTCAAGGCTGACGCCGGCAAAATGCGGCCGCAGCCCAATCGGTGACAGAGTCACAAAAGCAATCAATGCAAGTGTAGTCCACGCAATAACAATGATGTTTTTTCGATACATCCAGCAGCCATATCCCATGCAACCGCAGGAGCGGCGATTTCTCACCTCTGACGGTTAATCGAACGCGGAGAGAACTACTACCGGCGTTCCGACGCACTCCCCCGGATAAAATCTTCCTCAGCGGGAGCTGCGGAGTTGCCAGGTGTCGAAACTGTCGGGTTTGATCTCGAACCGATCTTGCATCCGTGCATACATGGTTCCCGCGATGCGTGCGACTGGAAGATAGTGATCATAATCCGTGCGCAAGGTGACGGGGTCGACAACACCATCACGAACCTGAATGCCCAGGACCTCTCCGACCAGTAAGTCGCGTTCTGCACCAAAATTCATCATGGTCACTTTTCGGCATTCCAGTGCCGCAGGCGCCTTCGCCAAATGCGGCACCGGCACATTGATGCCAGCCATCATTGGGAGCTGCAGGGCATCCAGTTCGCCGATGTCGGATGGAAAGCTGATGGAACAATCTACCATATCGTTGGCGAGTGCCTCATCCACCATGTTGATAACAAACAACCCATTGGTGCGCACATTGCGGGTCGTATCCTTGACCGACAGATCGGGCCTGGCCTGCAGGCCGACCACCACCAGCGGCGGCTTCTCGGAGAACACATTGAAGAACGAGAACGGCGCTGCATTGACGACGCCGGCATCGGAAATGGTGGTAATCAAGGCGATCGGACGCGGCACGACCAGACCGCACAACAACTTGTAACGCTCGGGACCACTGAGCTTCGCAAAGTCAAAATGAACCATCGCCAATCTTGCCTCATCAGTTGCCGCCTTGCCGCAACGAGGCAGGACTTATGCGATCTTGAACAGCCGGCTCGCATTGCCGAACAGGACTTTCTGACGGTCAGTGTCCGATAGCTTAGCCTTGTTGACCAGCCCCACCGGATCGGGGCTCCCCATGTCGAACGGATATCCGAGCCCATCATGACGCGGTCAACGCCCGGTCCGAACCAGATTGTCGACCAGCTCGGACGAGAACACGCAGGTATCGAACCAGAGGCGCTTCAGATAGGTCGACGGCGCATCTCCCGACGCACTTTCCAGGCATGATCCATACGGGCCGCGTAGAACGGCTAGAAACCACCGCCATGAGCAATAACCACCTCGAGATCCGGATGCCGGTCGGGAATGCCGCCCATGATGAAGTGGGAAATTGCAATGATCTCCCCGATCGGTTGGCCCGACAGTGTTGACCATGAAGAAATCGCCGAGCCGCTGGCCATGGGAGAAGCCCAGGGGATGCCCGAACAGCGGTGCGCGCGGATTGGCAAGCCACGCATCGAGAGGGTCGACGGGGCATGGGACGGTTTGAGGTCTTCGACGCGCGTATCGATCTGGAAGCCGCGCGAGCCGAGCTGCTCGACCGCATGCCCCCCTCCCCCACCGCCCGCGCGGGAAACCACATCGGCGCGAGGCATCGAAATCGTCGTGATGGCGCAGCGTCTTAACCCATCGTTCACCCAAGTTCGTAACGGGGTGTTGGCGGTCCCCCCGGTACAAAAATCCGCATGGGGCAAAACGACGCAAAGTCGGGGGAGCGGTCTAATGGCGCTGGCAGTGTTGCCGGCTACGCCGCACTGCGCCGTTTCCGGTTCCAAGGCGGGCCGATCCAAGGCCTGATCCTGTGCGGCTGCCTGCTGATTATCGCCATCGCCATCGGCACGGCCTACATCACCGTCCATTTCAGAGACCGCGCCATCGAGAGCAAGAAGCGCGAACTGGAAAACACGGTTCTGCTGGTGGCACGACACTTCGACCAGCAGTTTGGGGATCTGCAAGGCGTTCAGAACGACATCATCACCTATATGAAGTCGGCCAACATCCAGAACAGCGCCGCCTACCAGCATCTGATGTCAGGGATCGACGTCCACCGCATGCTGCGCACCAAGCTCAGCAGCCTGCCCTATGTCGGCGGCATCAACCTGTTCGATTCCGAAGGCAAGTTGCTCAACTCGTCGGAAACCTGGCCCGTGCCGGCCATCGACATCGCCGACCGTCAGCATTTCCAAATGCTGCAGGCCGACAACGGGCCCGCGGTCTTATTGGCCGAGCCCGTCATCAGCAGGGTGACCGGTGCATGGACCGCCGTGTTTTCGCGCAAGCTGGTCGGGCGCCATGGCGAATTCATGGGCATCATCGGCCGCGGCGTCGAGCCCGTTCACTTCGAGAGCTTCTTCGCATCTCTCGCGCTCGAAAAAGGCGCCAAGATCTTCATGATCCACCGCAACGGCACCGTGCTTGCTCGCTATCCGCAGAACGAGACCGTGATCGGCCAAAACCTCAGTAGCAGCTCGGTCTTCAAGGACCTCTGGTCGTCGGGCGGGACCTCGACGGGGCGCTATATCAGCCCCATCGACGAGGAAGACGAATTGGGCTCCGCGAGGCGCCTCGCGGAAGCTCCCGTGATGATCGTCGCAACCGCCAGCATGGCTGCGGCCTTACATGACTGGCGCGAGCAGACCAAGTACCAAATCATCGGCGCAACGCTTGCCACGCTGGTGATCCTGGCGACGCTGTTCCTGATCGTCCGGCAATTGAACCGCCAGCACCGCTCGGCCGAACGCATGCTGGCGCAAAAATCGACGCATCTCGATACCGCAATCAACAATATGACGCAGGGCCTGCTGTTGTTCGATGCCCATGGCCGGCTGGTCGTCTGCAATCAGCGCTTCATCGAGATGTTCGGGCTATCCGACAGGATTGTGAAGCCAGGCTGCTATTTCCGCGATCTCATCCAGCACCGCAAGGACACCGGAACCTTCATCGGCGATGTCGATGACTACTGCACGCGGTTCCTGCGAAGCATTGCGGAAGGCCTTGGTCACGATACACTGCTGACCACGCCTGACGGACGCTCGATCCAGGTTCTGGTTCAGAAATCAGAGGACGGCGGCTGGGCTTCTACGCTGGAAGACATCACGGAGCGCAAGCACTCGGAAGAGCGCATCGCGCATCTCGCGCACTATGATGCGCTGACCGACCTCCCCAATCGCGTGATGTTCCGCGAGCGGCTCGAAGCGGAAATCGCAACGATCCAGGACGGCGCGCGATTTGCGATTCTCTATATCGATATCGATGAGTTCAAGAGCATTAACGACACGCTTGGCCACGCTATCGGCGACGAGTTGCTGAAAGTCGTGGCGATGCGCCTGCGCAGCTGTATCGGCAATGCGGGCTTTGTCGCGCGGCTCGGCGGCGACGAATTCGCCATCGTGCACACCGGAATCGCTCGCCGCAGCGACGTCACCAGCCTTGTCGTGCCACTCCAAGAAGCAATCCGCCAACCCTATGATTGCCTCGGCCACCAGATCACCACCGACGCCAGCATCGGGATCGCCGTGGCTCCCGATGATGGCTCCGATCTCGACGAATTGTTGAGACACGCGGACCTTGCGATGTATGGCGCCAAGGCCGCTGGGCGGCGTACCTTTCGCTTCTTCGAGCCTGCCATGGATGAAGACGCACGGGCGCGGCGCGCGCTGGAGCAGGATCTGCGCAAGGCGCTCGCGGAAGGTGGGCTCGAGGTTCACTATCAACCCGTCGTCGATATCGCCAGCAACCAGATCAGCGGCTGTGAAGCCCTGTTGCGCTGGCGGCATCCGGTCCGTGGCATGATTTCGCCGGCGGAGTTCATTCCGATCGCCGAAGAAACCGGCTTGATTATCGAACTCGGCGACTGGGTACTCCGAACGGCGTGCATGGAAGCCGCCTCATGGCCCATTCCGATCAAGCTCGCGGTCAACGTCTCACCAGTTCAGTTCACGTCGCAGACCCTGGCTCTCAACGTTGCCCGGGCGCTCGTGGCGGCGAACTTGCCCGCTCACCGGCTTGAGCTTGAAATCACGGAAACAGTGCTGATTCGCGACGACGAGACTGCACTCGCCATCCTCCATCAGCTTCGCGGCATCGGCGTGCGCATCGCCCTCGATGATTTCGGCACCGGCTATTCGTCGCTCAGCTATCTGCAGCGTTTCCCGTTCGACAAGGTCAAGATCGACCGTAGCTTCATCCGGGACATCATGGCCCCGGACGGATCGTCGTCTATCGTGCAGGCGGTCGTGACCATCGCTGCTGCACGCAACATGATGACCACCGCGGAAGGCGTCGAGACGGCCGATCAACTCAACGCGCTACGTATGCTCGGCTGTACCCAGATGCAGGGCTTTCTGTTCAGCGCCTCCAAGCCGTCGCACCAGATCCGGGCGATGCTTCAGCACCGTGAGGCCGCCGTCGCCTGACGCCGGCCTGAAATCCTCGCGAAACGGGTTATTTCAGAGAAAACAGAAAGAGAAAACTGGCGATCCCGGCATGACTCGAACATGCGACCTACGGTTTAGGAAACCTTTTTGCAATCAGCAATATCAATGACTTAGAGACCGCGTGTTGCATATCTGTTGCCGACAGCATTTTTGAGCGGAAAGTCTGCCATCTGTCTGCATGCCCCGGCTCACGCTGGTGACCGGCCAGGATCATCCTCGATACATCTTTATCGCCGGCCAAAAGAGAGAGCGGCGTGAGAAG
The DNA here is from genome assembly GCF_058800725.1 of Tardiphaga sp. GW822-FHT04G09. Taxonomy (NCBI): domain Bacteria; kingdom Pseudomonadati; phylum Pseudomonadota; class Alphaproteobacteria; order Hyphomicrobiales; family Nitrobacteraceae; genus Tardiphaga; species Tardiphaga sp. GW822-FHT04G09. The sequence continues at coordinate 111,399 of NZ_JBXAMO010000019.1, forward strand.
CCTTATTTAAACGGACCGTGAGCGGGAACGCCGCTACTGCTGAAGAAACGCGTCGCACGGAGCAGTCAATCCCACGTACGTTGGCGGGGAAGGCTGAGCTAGACTATTCGCAATTCAATCGCGTGCTCGAATTTTGCCCATGGCGAACTGTTCGAGCACGTAGAACGCGCTTTCCTCATAGGTGGCTCCGGGCAATTGCTCCGCCACCACGATGGCATGATCGATCACTGACAACTGCATCATGCCGTCGACGACCACGTAATCCGCTTCATACTCTCGTGCGGCCAGCAGGAGTACCACGTGCCCGTACTCGAACCCCTTCAAGTCATTCTCCCAAAAAGTCTAGCCAAGCAACAGACGACAGCTTTCGGACACGCAGCCATCGCGCGACCGCAAGTAACCGTTTCCTGCTTGCCGGCTGCAGATAGATCGCAGACTCGCTGTGCCTCACCCCGAGGACTGTCCGTTCTGCCATCGACTAGACCATAGGCTGATAGTCTAGCAGTGCCGCGACCGGCGCCGGCGACGGTCCGAAATGAGAGCGAGGCGCGCCGCCGACCGCGGTTTGCGTGCCTGCAGCCCGCTGTTGACGACGATCAGCTTCGGCAGGTTCGTACCAGGCGGAGCAATATGCAACGACGCGGGCTCCGCGACCGGCGCTTCCATGTCGCGCAGAGCGGATCGTCCTGTCTCCGTGATCTGCCAGCCCGCCTGATCGCGCAGAACGAACCTCGATGTAAAGATATCCAGTCCGGGTGCCCGCGCGGCGAGCCGCTTCAATCAGCTATTCCAGGCAGGGCCGGCGCCTGCCTGGATCGCGAGGTCGGCGTTCATGGCGGCAAGGGTCGCACGCCCATCGGGATGGCTCGACAACACCAACATGATCGCAACCTGCAACGACACGCTTACGCCCCACGCTGTCGGACGACCGATCCTGACATAACCGTGACGACTATCCGCGTCGGTGTTCAGCTGTCCACAGATAGGCGCGATTATCCACAGGGCGAAGCCTACAGCAAGCGGTCGATTGCCTTGCGAGGCCATCGCCCATGCGTAACCTCTCTTGTTGGAGTGTGCCCCCGAATATGTGCTCCATTTGGCAACGCCGTCGTACCGCTCCGTCTACCTGACGTTCCACGGGAGTCCGGTGCTCGACCAGCCGATCAAATTCGAAAATCTCTGGCTGCCCAACACGCACTCGCGACGGCTACAGCTTCCGTCAACGAGGATCGATCATGTCGGCCTGCGTCTTAAAGTGAAGCAGCAGATATATGCGGATTGCGGAAAATGGATTTCCCCGTTTGGCTTCCGCACCGATCGCGGAAGCGAGGTTCTTAGCCCAGCACTTTGACATCACATTTTACGCAGGAGCTAGTTCTGACGCCAACTCACGAAACGCCGCTCCAGAGCCTGCAGCAGGCCGTATTCGATGGCAACCATCACCGCCCAGAAGATCACCGTCCACGCCAACACACCAGCAACGTTCTGCGAACTGAATTCCGCATTGAGCTGATAGCCGACCCCATTGGACAGACCGAAAAGCTCGACCAGCACGATCACCTTCCAGGCCAGCGAAAGGCCCACACGGGCACCGGCGATGAGATGGGGCACGAGGCCAGGGATCCACATCATGGTCAGCCGATCGCGCGGCGACAACTGGAACACGGTCACCATCTCGATGAGTTCGTGATCGATGGCGCGCATGCCCTGGATCACATGCAGCATCATCACCGGCACGATGCCGAGTGCGATGGCGACGGTGGGCGCCGTGAGGCCGACGCCGAACCAGATCACACACAGCAACGACCAGACGAGGCCCGGCACTGTGAGGCCGAGGACCAGCGCGGGCTCGCAGAACCGCCGGAACAGTATATTACGCGCCGCCATGATGCCGGCGACTACCGCGATCAAAAGAATGGGTGAGCGTCCTTGGAACGGTCAAATGGACTAACAAACCTATTCCGGCGACCTTATTAGCGCATATCCAAGGCTTTCCTCTTGACGATGATAGAAGCAAAGCACGCGAATCTGCGCACGTGTATGACAGCCGGACGTCTTGGGAGGATAGCAAATGCTTACGGTCGAGAGCTTGAAACAGACCTATGATGCACGCGACGGAGGGATGGATATCGCTGGCGAGCAACGATGCGAGGAATTGCTCGCGCAATGGATGCAGGCGCTCAACAGGCACGATGCAGCGGCAATGGATGAGATCATGCGGTTTCCCCACGTCCGGGCTGCCGCTAACCAACTATTCGTGTACGATGCTCCAGGTAATAACCCTATGGGAATGTTCAAGGATCTTGCTGCGCTTCAAGGTTGGAACCACAGCGCTTGGACAGAAATTAAGCTCCTGCAATCGTCCCCGATTAAAGCTCACTACGCCGTCCAGTACACGCGCTACCGAATTGATGGATCGGTAATCGGCGTGTTCGATTCACTCTACATCTTTACTCGGGTCGACGACGACTGGAAACTGCAGCTAAGATCGAGCTTCGGTCCGTAATTCACGAGCGTTCGCGGAATCGCTTGAATTGAGAGCGGCTTGCCTGCCGAGGCAGCGAGCACCGACCCGCTTGATCGCACCAATAGCGAATTCGTTGCATTGCAGCCATCGTGACGCATCGCTGCTTTTCGGAAAACGTGCGTGACAATCCTGATCGTATCATGTTGAATATAATGATTAATATTGCGCTGCACGCGCCACTGGTCAGCAAGGAACTCTCAGGTTGTGAAGGTCACCAAGGAGAAATCCGCAGAGCATCATGAAGCAATCATTGCGGCAGGATCAAAACTGTATCGCGAGAAGGGATTTGACGGTGTGAGCGTCGTCGAAATCATGAAGGCGGCTGGCCTGACGCATGGAGCTTTCTACGGTCATTTCGCCTCCAAGGAGGCTTTGTGCGTAGCCTCGCTGAAGCGGGCGTTCGACGAGCGAGGGCTGAAGTGGGAGGAGCGGACGTCGTTGAGTGTCTATATCGACGATTACATGTCCGTAGCTCATAGGGACCGAATGGGATCCGGGTGCCCAATAGTTACCTTCGCTGCGCAAATTGGCCGCCAAACGGCCGCCGTGCGAAAGCAATACACTGAAGGCGTTATTGAATTTGTCGATTGGATCGCGTCGAGGTTGCCTGGGAAGAGCCCGCCATCGCAGAAACGAGCGGCGGCAACTGCAATTTTGGCAGCAATGGTTGGGGGAGTTGTGATGGCGCGCTCCACGACGAGTGACCGGCAATTGTCGGCCCGCTTTCTCGCTGATTCGCGCTCCGGAGTTTTGGCCAAATTCGGCGTCTGAAGCTGCCTTCCGGCTCACACTCCTCACCTTGTTTCCATTTTCCAGATCGCCATCGATAACGATCTTGCTACCTCGCCTCTGCTTCTTGAAAGCCATCGCTTCTTTCATTACGTTCATAATGATTAAACGATGGAGGAGATAAGCGTGGACGTGGTTGAGTTTATCGAGCATCAAATCAGTTCGAACGACGTAGTGCTGTTCATGAAGGGAACGCCCGACGCCCCCGGATGCGGTTTTTCATCGCAGGTCGTTCAGATCCTCGAGCATCTTGGAGTGGTTTATGTCGGTCTGGACGTCCTGACGTCGCAACCACTCAGGAGTGCAATCAAGGAATACTCAAACTGGCCCACTATTCCACAGCCAAACGCCAATGCTGGATTTGTCAGTTCTTTTTTAGAACCTGTCAATGCCGAAAGAGGGTTTTGTAGTTGGAGAGAAAGCGACTCGGCGCTCGGAGCGAGCCGCCATGACCTTCCCGAGGCCTCCAGCGGCGATGCCGCGCCTCACGGCAAGCATTATCCGTCAGTCACGCCGACGGCGATGTGCAACGAAAAAAGGATGGGACACGCCGAGTTTTGACGCCCCATCCTTTCCAGCCAACTCACTTGATGAGGGACCGCAGAAATATCTTCCGCTTTCCTCAGATCCCTCCGAGACAGAGATACTTGACCTCGAGGTAGTCCTCGATGCCATACTTAGAACCTTCACGCCCGTTTCCGCTCTCTTTAATGCCTCCGAACGGCGCGACCTCAGTCGAGATGATCCCTTCGTTTATCCCCACCATTCCGTATTCCAAGGCCTCCGCAACGCGCCAGACGCGGCCGATATCACGACCGTAGAAGTATGCGGCGAGCCCGAACTCGGTATCGTTCGCGAGCCTTATCGCTTCTTGTTCGGTTTCAAACTTGAAGATCGGAGCGACTGGACCGAACGTCTCTTCCTTGAAGATCAACATGTCCGGCGTTGCATCCACCAACACGGTGGGTTGGAAAAAGCTATTCCCCAGCTCGGCGCGACGGCCGCCTACCAATATCCTGGCGCCCTTCGATGTCGCGTCGGATATGTGCTGCTCGACCTTTTCGACGGCGGCTTGGTTGATCAACGGCCCGATATCGACTCCTGCAGAACGCCCGTCGCCGACTTTCAAGTCCTGGACCGCCTTAGCCAGTCTGGTTACAAAGGAATCGTAGATACCCGTCTGGACGATAAAGCGATTCACACATACGCAGGTTTGTCCGGCATTTCGATACTTCGAAGCCATCGCACCTTTGACCGCTGCCTCTACGTCGGCATCGTCGAAGACGATGAACGGCGCGTTCCCCCCGAGTTCCATCGATGTTCGTTTCATCGTCGAAGCGCACTGTGAAGCGAGTTTCTTTCCAATCTCCGTCGAACCGGTGAACGTCAATTTTCGGACGATCGGATTCATGGTCATTTCTCCGCCGATTGCAGCCGCAGAGCCCGTCACCACCGAAAACACTCCTTTTGGGATGCCCGCTTGCTCGGCCAGAGCTGCCAATGCCAACGCGGACAGCGGAGTCTGACTTGCCGGCTTCACAACCATGGTGCACCCCGCAGCTAAGGCTGGACCTGCTTTGCGCGTGATCATAGCCGACGGAAAATTCCACGGAGTGATCGCCGCGCAGACGCCTATCGGCTGCTTCAGAACGACAATTCTCCGATCGGATGAGAACGACGGGATCGTATCCCCGTATACGCGCTTGCCTTCTTCCGCGAACCATTCGACGAAGCTGGCAGCATAGGCGATCTCGCCCCTGCTCTCTCCAAGAGGCTTACCTTGCTCCGCCGTCATCAAGGCAGCCAATTCTTCCTGATTCGAGATCATGAGATCGAACCACTTGCGAAGGATCGCAGCTCGCTCTTTTGCCGTCTTCGCGCTCCATGCGGGGAGCGCCGCATGTGCTGCATGCAACGCTCGCCTCGTTTCGGCGCCCCCCATGTTCGGGACGCTCGCGACCAACTCCCCTGTGGCCGGATTTGTCACCTTGATGACTTCACCGGTGTCCGCCTCGGTCCACTCGCCGTCGATGAAGCATTGGGTACGCAACAATGGCGCCTTCGTCGCTTGTAGCGATGTCATTTCGGTTCATCCATGCGGGTTGAAGAGACTAATAGCGGCGTCAAAACCGTCCGGAGCCGGTCGGAAATTGGCATGGGCCGCCGCGTTGCGCGGTCCACGTACACATGCACGAAGAACCCTTCTGCTGCAGTAAGTTCATCAGAATTCCGGAATAGACCTACCTCGTAGCGAACGGATGAGGTGCCTATCCGCGCGACGCGAATCCCGGCTCTTACGATGTCTGGAAAGGAGAGTTCGGAATAATAACGACACCCCGTCTCGACGACGAGACCGATCTCATTCCCACTTTTGGGATCGAGAGCTCCGCTCTCGATAAGCAGTCCGTTCACCGCTGTGTCGAACAGCGAATAATGGACTACGTTGTTCATATGTCCGTACACGTCGTTGTCCATCCACCGCGTGGCTATCGATCGCCATTGTGCGTATTCGGATTGATGGGAAGGCTGACCCAATTTGCTCATATTCACCATGCAGCTCTGTAGATCGCGAGCGCGTCGCTCTCGCTCAGGGTTCGCGGATTGTTGATCAATAGCCGTTCCTGTTTCATTGCGGCTTTTGCCATTGTCGGAATGTCCGTTTCGCCGATGCCGACGTCTCGAAGTCTGGTCTTCATACCCAGCTTATTCGACAATGAAGCCAGAGAATCTATGAATGCCAGGCACCTATTCTCGACGCCGGAACGCTTAGCGAGCTGCGGAAACGCATCGACGGCGATTTCTGCGTAGAGGTCCGCTGCTTCTGAGGCATTGAAACGCAGGACATGAGGAAGTACGAGCGCGTTCGAGAGACCATGGGGCACATGAAACATGCCACCGATCGGATATGCCAAGGCGTGTACTGCCGCGACCGGCGAGTTCGCAAATGCCTGCCCGGCCAAGTTGGCTCCCAACAACATCGCAGAGCGCGCCGCTAGGTTTGATCCGTCGCGGACGGCCATTTCTATGTTTGCACCGAGAAGGCGTAGCGCCTCCCGAGCGAGAGCCTTCGAGATTGGATTGTTGTTGGCGTTCTTCGAGGCATAGGCCTCGATGGCGTGGACCATCGCGTCCACTCCCGTTGCGGCCGTCGTTGCCGACGGAAGGCCGAGCGTCAGGGTAGCATCGAGCAGCGCCAGATCAGGCATAATGAGGTGCGATGAAACCCCACGCTTCTCGTTCTCGTCTACAGTTATGATCGAGATCGGCGTCACTTCCGATCCGGTACCAGCTGTTGTAGGCACCAGCACCAAAGGTAACCGGGGTCCCTTCGCGCGACCAACGCCCCATGCATCATCGACGTCCTCGCCGCTTCCGAGCAGCAATGCCGTCAGTTTGGCCACGTCCAACGACGAACCGCCGCCAAACCCAATGACACCGGTGGCTCCAGCGGCCCTCCCCACGTCGACGACCATCAAGAGAGTGCTCAACGAGGGGTCGGGCTCGACATCATCGAAGACCGTCACTGTCGCTCCTGATCTTTTGAGCGAAGCCATGATCGGATCACAAAGACCAAGCCCACGTATGCCTCGGTCAGTGACGAATAGAATGCTGTCGCCTAGCCGACTATCGATGATCTCGTGCGCCCGCGATGCCGAGTCATTTCCGAACACGATGGTAGGCGCTTTGAACTGAAATGGATCCATTTACGTTTCCTGGGGGTCCGGAGCCGGACGGGGCACAGCCTTGGTGAGCTTGCGGACGGGATTGTTGATGAGAGCGGTCAGGGGCGCCGCCCCAAAGGAAGCGTTGCGCTGGCGTACGGGCGCGTTTGAATAGGTGGTCGTTCTCTGACGAGGCTGCCGTCCGGAGGAGCGGATCCACTCCTCGATCGTCTCTGGCGGTGCCTCCTGGCCATGAACTGCACCGGCGGCCCGAGTGATTGACTCGTTCATCAGTGTCCCTCCCAGATCGTTCACGCCAGCGTTCAAAGCCGCCTTCACGCCCTCGGGACCCAGCTTGACCCATGACGCCTGGATGTTCGGGATTAATGGATGAAGCGCGATGCGCGAGACGGCGTGCATCAGGATCGCTTCCCGGAAAGTTGGCCCCGGACGCGCTCCGCCCTTCAGGTAGATTGGCGCTTCTTGGGCGACGAAAGGCAGCGGGACGAACTCGGTTATGCCGCCGGTGCGTGCTTGCAGGTCGCGTAGACGAAGAAGGTGCCTGGCCCAGTGCCGCGTCTCCTCGACGTGCCCATACATGACGGTCGACGTCGTGCGCAGACCGACCGAATGGGCCGTTTCGATCACGTCGAGCCAACCCTGCGTCGAAAGCTTGTCCGGACAGAGGATCGTTCTCACTTCGTCGTCTAGAATTTCGGCGGCGGTGCCGGGAAGCGATCCGAGTCCTGCATCCTTCAGCTTCAACAGGAAATCGCGCAATGGCAGACCGAGCGTGGCGGCACCCTGCGACACTTCAAGCGGCGAGAAGGCATGGATGTGAATCCCAGGTGCGGAACGTCGGACCGTACTGCAAATGTCCAGATAGGTCTGGCCAGTGTAAGTCGGATTTATACCGCCTTGGAGGCAGACTTCAGTCGCACCACGGTCCCACGCCTCGCTGGCTCGTCTTGCTATCTCCGGTAGATCGAGATCGTATGGCTTGCCGCGAAGATTCTCGTGCGTCTTTCCCTTAGAGAAGGCGCAGAATTTGCAGCCATAAGTGCAAACATTGGTATAATTTATGTTCCGCGTCACGACGTAGGAAACGACGTCCTTGTTCATACTGCGTCTAAGTTCGTCGGCTGCTTCGAGAACGAACGAAAGATCGTCTCCGCGGGATGCGAAGAGCCTTACGATGTCTTCCTCGGCAAGCCGCTCTCCATTACTCCCGCGCTGGACGATCGATCGCACTTCGTTAAGGGAACTTCCTCTTCCGCCTTGCGTCGCACCGCCGATGGATTCCTCGATCGGGTTCGAAGTCCCACCCGCCTTCCAGTCGCAATCCCTTGCGAGCCACTCGGCATCCGACGCCCGAATAACGTGAGTGGAGACCGCGTCGTCTATCCAACGGGTTCTTTCGGCGATGAAGGGCGGATAAACCGTAAGTCTCTGCACGAGCCGCTTGCCGGCACTCGCCGTCTGTCGTTCGAGATCGTCCAGCTGTGGCCAGGGCGCTTCCGGATTGACGTGATCCTGGGTAACCGGGGAGACCCCTCCCCAATCGTTGATGCCAGCACGGATCAGTTCGGGGAGAATTCCCGGGCTCAGATTCGGCGGAGCCTGGACGCTGACCGAACGGCCGAAAGCGAGACGGGCCAGCGCGATGGTGCGTCGCAGATCGTCCGCTGTAGGCTCCGCGCTACCCTCCATCTTTGTCCCCGGCTTTGCCCGGAAATTCTGAACGATGATCTCCTGAAGATGCCCATAACGAAGGTGGAGATCTCTGAGGGCGACGAGCGCTTCCAGGCGCTCGCGCACCGTTTCGCCTATACCGATAAGTATCCCGCTGGTTGTAGGGATCGATAGTTCGCCAGCGGCACGGATGGTCGCAAGGCGGACCGACGGCACTTTGTCCGGAGAGCCGAAATGGACTTGCCCGCGTTCCGTAAGCCGATCGGATACGGATTCCAACATGAGTCCCATCGACGCGGATACCCGACGAAGCATTCTCAGGTCATCGTCCGCCAATGTACCGGCGTTTATATGGGGCAACAGGCCGGTCTTGTTGAGAACGAGGCCGGCCACGTGCCCAAGATATTCGACGGTGCTGGAGAATCCCTCTTTATCGAGCCAATCGCGAGCCGCTCGGTATCGTAGTTCGGGCTTTTCGCCCAACGTGAATAGAGCCTCATTGCATCCCGCCTTCTTGCCTCGGTGGGCGAGTTCCAGCACCGCCTCTTGCGGCATGTAGGCAGCACTAATGTGGCGAGGTGCCTTGGCGAACGTGCAGTAGTGACATGTGTCGCGGCACAACTCCGTCAGAGGAATGAATATTTTTCGGGAATAGGTGACGGTATCGCCGAATCCGGCGTCTCTAACCATCGCGGCCGCGGCCACGAGTTCGACTGTCTTTTCCTTCGCCAACGACTCGAGTTCGACGATGCTCAACATGTTGCCGTCGAGAATAGAGCGTGCCGCATCTTCTACGCGCATACGACCGGCCTTTCGCCGTTGAAGCCGACCGTCCTGCTTTGCAGCAATGGGCGGAGCAGGAAAGGGCACTTCCGAAACTGAGGTAATTCTAGAAGTGCCTGCACGTCCTCCGTGTTCCCCGTCAGCGCCCATGAGACAAATTGAGGGACTTCCCGGAGGGAGGATTTCTGGTTCATCGTAGCCGCAAG
>NZ_JBXAMO010000020.1:0-120101 GCF_058800725.1 Tardiphaga sp. GW822-FHT04G09
CGAATCGGTTGATTGCGAGGGCTCAATGCTAACGGATCTTTCGCGCCTCGAGCGCTGACCGCAATTACGTCATCGTGTTCAAATTTGACCCCGTATCGGCTTCCAATTTTGACCCCCTTGAGCGGCTCGGTTTGGCGGTAGCGCTCGTCTCGTCGGAGCTGGCCGGGATTGCGGAGACGAGACGAGCGCGGGTGGCATGATCATCGTCGCGGCTCTTGAAGCGCCAGCTGTCGTTGCCGGTCTCGACGATGTCGCAGTGGTGCGTCAGGCGATCGAGAAGCGCGGTGGTCATCTTTGCGTCGCCGAACACGCTGGGCCATTCGCCAAACGCCAGATTAGTGGTGACGACGACGGATGTGCGCTCGTAGAGCCGGCTGACGAGGTGGAACAGCAACTGACCGCCGGATTGCGCGAACGGCAGGTAGCCGAGTTCGTCGAGAACGATGAAGTCCAGCCGGGTCAAATGCTCGGCGATCCGGCCCTGCCGTCCGGTCCGGGTCTCGATCTCCAGACGGTTGACGAGGTCGACCACGTTGTAGAAGCGCCCGCGCGCGCCGGATCGGATACAGCTTCGGGCAATGGCGATGGCCAGATGGGTCTTGCCGGTGCCGGTGCCGCCGATCAGGACGGCATTGCGTTGCTGAGCGATGAAGCCGCCGCCGGCGAGGTCATTGACCAGCGTCTGGTTGATAGGGGTGCCAACGAACTGGAAGTCGTCCAGATCCTTGGCGAGCGGTAGCTTGGCGATGGTGAGCTGGTACTTGATTGAGCGGGCCTGCTTCTCGTTGATCTCGGCGTTGAGCAAGTCGCCGACAATGCGCTGGGGTTCGTGCTGACGCTTGACGGCGGTCGTCATGATCTCGTCGAAGGCGGCCTTCATGCCGTAGAGCTTGAGTTCGCCCATGAGGTCGAACAGTTGAGTACGTTCCATCAGATGGTTCTCCTGAGGTTGTCGTAACGGGCACAGTCGGCGATCGGAGCGTGGCGCAACGTCAGCGCAGCCGGCGTCATGATGTTGGCGGGTGGGGCGGGCTTGGTCGCATTGGCCGCCAGCACCCTGTCGAGCTCTGCTGCCCATCGTCCCAGCTTTGGACGCGGCTGAACCGCACGCTCATACTCGAACGATGTCTCGCCCGACCTCAGCACCTTCCGCACCGTGTTCCGAGATACCTTCAGGTCCCGGGCGATCTCCTTGATCGTCTTGCCCTTGATGAAATGCTCGCGCCGTATCCGGGCAATCGTCTCCACGATCAGCATCTCCGACCACCTGCTTTGTTAAGAAGCAGGCAGCGCAACAGACCAACATTAGGGGGTCAATTTTGGACGCCGATCCCCCGGCTTAGGGGGTCAATATTGCAGGCCGAATGACACTGGGGCGCATCTACGGCGAAAAGGCCCGGCGAGCGATCACAGGCATCACGCTGCTGGCAGGCTTCGCCAGCTCGGTGGGATGGCCTTTATCGGCATGGGGATTGGAGACGATCGGCTGGCGAAACACCTGCTTCGCTTGGGGCGCCGCTCACATCCTGATCGGGCTGCCGCTCAATCTGATCTTCATTCCGCGGGTCGAGCGCGCGGCTGCAACAGCAGCGGCTGCCGCCACACCGGACATTCCCGATCGACCGCACAATGGTGCTGCTGGCCATCGCGTTCGCCTGCGCTTGGTCGGTGACGGGCGCAATGGCCGCGCACCTGCCCCGCATACTGGAATCGATGGGCGCGACTGGCCTCCAGGCCGTGGCCGCCGGCGCGTTCATTGGCCCCGCTCAGGTATTGGCACGTATCGCGTAGGCCAGCCTGCTGAGCCGCCATCATCCGATCGTCTCGACCCGGATCTCCTGCGTGACGCACCCTATTGGGGCCGCGATCATGGCGCTGGTCGGAGGACCCGCTGCGATAATCTTCGCAATCTGCCATGGCACTGGCAACGGCATTCTTACTATCGCACGGGGGACCCTACCGCTCGCGATCTTCGGTCCGAAAGATTACGGCTACCGACTCGGCATTCTAGGCGCGCCAGCACGGATCGCCCAGGCCGCGGCGCCGTTGGCGTTCAGTGTGCTGATCGACCACTTCGGCGGACAGGTGCTGCTTGTCTCTTCTGGCCTGAGCTTGGTGGCTTTGTTCGCGCTTAGCATGGTGCGAACTAGGGAAGGTCTTTCCCCCTCTATGCCCACTAGAAGGCGTTAGGGCAGAATCGCGCACGAAGGGCGGGCGAAATGTCTCGGCCTCTCAGCGGAAAGCCTGAATAGCTGCCGCTCCGGAACGAGGAGGCCGTCCTGCAAGTCCGACAACCGCAAGCGGACTAAAAGCATGCGAAGATTGTTCTTCGCGCTGGGACAAGCAGATATTGTCGCCTCCGGCGGCGCTGATTGGGCATACCGCTGGGATGACGCTGCAGATGGTATTCTATCGGAATTTCCTCCGTCGATCGCGTTTGGCGCAATCTTCTGATCCCTTCGGTAGTTACCGCTGTCAAGAAGGTGCACCCGCGGGAAACAGCCATCGGCTTCGGCTCGCGACGGAACGGATTGCTACTCAATGTCAGGGACGGCATGTCCGGCGATGGCGTGAAAAAAGATGTGATTTTGCCATCCCCAGATTGAGCGCCAATATTCCCGTGGTTTGATATGTGCCTTTTATAGGCTAAGGGGCAGCAGAAAGAAGCGACATGGTCAGTGGCGACCGGAATGGGGAGGCAATTCGGTCTGATGAGCCTTCGTTCTACCTTTCTTGAGTTCGCGAACTGTCTCGCTCCTGCTGAGAAGCCCGGCGGCTCCAATCGCGTGATCCAAGTCTGCGTTTAACTCCCGCAATTAATTGCGCGACCTTTTCTGGGACGGTGCGGCTCAGTACATTGGAACGTTGTAAGAAACGCCGAAGAGAATTAGCTCGATCAACGTCTTCGCCGATGTTGCGCGCAATCTCAACAGCCCGTTTGACCGATGTGGCAATTCGACCAAGATGAAGCGATGGCCGCTGGGATATGAGAACGATTTCGCCATTACGAATAAAATTCAGACGATCCTGCACGTAGTCGACGACATTCGCCTTCTCTGAATAAGATCGCGATTCTGCAAATAATTGTTCCCTGGCAAAAAAATTGGATGGGGATCTTTTTAATTCCGGCCGCTTTTGAACTGCGGCTGCGGATAGTCGATCTTTCTCAACGATGATGCGAGCCTCTTTTCGATGGCGAGTGAGCCCTACATAAACTTCCCTCGCGTTGGTCTGCCTTGCTATGTACAGAACGGATGCTGCTGCTGTGCGACCTTGCACCGAGTAAGCGGTTCCAGCGTAAGCCAAGCTAATCCGGGGCGGCGACTTTGCGCTACCGGGATACTGTCGAACGAACGATGACCACTTATCTTCGACCAGCCGGCCATCTTCGAGCCTAACCGCTATTCGCACACCTTCTTTCGTTTCCTGCATCGCTTCAACTCGGCCGCGAGTTCCATTTCTGATGTTATACTGCTCTAAGTTTTCGCTGAAGCGAAGCTGGTCGCCGACGGTTAGCTCAATCGAAACCACCTTCTTGTCTCGATCAACTGCGAGCAACGTGAATTCCGGTCCCCGCAAGGCGCCCTCAGAGAGTAGTTGAGTTCTCGCCGCAATATTGAGCTGTTTCGCATCGGAGTTACGACGTGTGATGATCAAAACGTCGCTGCCGTGCTTTTGGCGAAGCTCAGTCCATGCTTCGATTGTCCGATCTCGGGCTACGGCTTCACCAGAAACAAGTTCGATCTCATTTTTGTTGGCGTAAGCTCTTAGACCCGCCTCGGAGTCTCCCTGCGCCATTACTATCGATGCCGCTCGTTGCCACGGGACAAGCTGACGGCGGATTTCGGACAAGACCGTACGACGCGAAACAACATCTGATATGGCCTTCAAACCGCTGCCTCCGGCCACGGATTCGAGCTGACGCCTATCGCCGAAGCAGACCACCTTCGCCCCAGCTTCTCGCGCAAAGTTAAGGGTGAACGCTAAATCGTGAATGCCTGCCATTGCGATTTCGTCAATGACGATTAGCGTTGTATTATCGATGGTTTGGCCGAGGCCTCTGCTATGATCGTATCTCCATTTCGCTATTGCGACCGCTTCAATGCCGCTCGATCGTGAAAGTTCGTCTGCAGCGGTCCAGGTCGGTGATAACCCCAAAACCCGAAGGCCCGAACCATGCGCAGCAGCTACTAGAGAATTCGCAAGAACTGTCTTTCCTGTACCCGCAGCCGATTCACATAGGGTTACACCATCGCGATTACATGCAAAGCGAACGGCCCGGGACTGTTCTTCTGATAGATGAGATGCGTCCTTGAGAACTCTGTTGAGAGCCGCTTCGTCAAACCAATTTCTCTCATTTGGTCTGTCTGCTGCTCTGAGAAGGCTCGCCTCCGCCGCTGCGATCGTTGGCGTTGTCCAGCATTCCGCCAAATCTTCTTGGTTCAATTTAAGGAGGAGACCTTGCGCCTCGTGTGTACGCAGTTCAGAGATGACGTCGTCGATTCCTTTCGACATAAACGTTGCTTCAGCCAGTGCACGAACGAGGAGTTCTTTTCTGCTGATAACGCTCTGATGTTTGAAAAGTGCGGACGCTGCGATCGCGACAGGACCGTCTCCTTCGATACCCGGCGGATCAAATTCGCGATCTATCTGCTGCTCCGCATTTCTCTCAGCGACAAAATCGCGGGCGGCATCCCAGGGATCGATCTTGAACTGGGCAAGCTCATCCTTCCAACGCTCCTCTAAGGCTTCACCGACGGGAACTTCGCTTTTTGCGCCACGAGTGGAAAGAGCTGCGATTTCCTTCTGCGCGGTGCTGGCGTCGCGGCCGACTAATTCCTCAATTTGAAGGGATCTTTTCGAAAAATGGCGAATCAGGTCATCGGGGATTCCGGAAATTTCGAACTGTCCACGACCGGCCGGCCTTAACTGGAAACCGCGCTCGCTTAAATTTTTTGCAAGGCTGCTCCGATAGACGAGTCCCAGGACCAAGAGATTTTGAAAGGCCTTTTTTGGTTCAAGTGTGCGGAACTTTTCACGCGAGCCGCTTACATTGAGTACCACCGAGTGCGTATGAACATTCGGATCGCCTTCACGCGACGTGAAATGGTCAAATCGTCCCACGATGACATCGTTGGGTTCTTCGCGGAGGTAGCCGCCTTCCCCAAGGCGAACCTCTAGCATCCCGTCATCTACGAGAAACTGCAGGGCTTTCTCGACGGCGTCGCGGTGCATGCTATGCAGCACCTCGCGTTGCTGTGTGTTACCGGCGAGCCATAAAATCGATAGTGTTTTCGGTGCTGAGAAGGTTATATCCCAACCGGCGCGGTGCATTGCGCCAGAACCGCGAACAAGAGGTTTTCCGGTCGAGGGGCTATTGCCTGCACACAAGTCGCGAAAAGTGTCGCGATCAATTTCGGCTCCGTGCCGGACGATCCGCTGGCCACTCGACCACCATACCCCGCCACCGTCGCGCACATAATACTCGTCCCGTGCGTGCGGACGTGCTTCACGATTGGGATCATTGACATAGTACAGGCCGGCGTCTCTTCCGGTGCCGAGAGCATGAAGAGACGCCGTCATGGTTTTACGACGGCGTACTTGCAAAGGTGTGAGAGGTCGACTTGACCGCTTTCCGCGGTGGCTTCACCAATGAACTCCGCGAGCTCGACAAGCGCTTGGTCGACTATCTCTATTCGCTCGACAAGCAGCCGATGCCGGGTCGCAAAATCGAGGTGTTGGCAGAGACACTCGATGATCAACTCCTCCACTGGAATCTTGGCGGTCTTCGAGGCTTTCTCCAGTCGGTCAGCGAAATCACGATCAACCCGGAATTTGTACTCAACCGAAGGCATAAAGGCGTCTCTCATGCATCTCTTAATAGAACAATCTATATTTAGGCCTCGCACCTTGGGGAACGTACGGCAAGCTGCTCCGAAAAGTGCCTTTTGGCGGGGTTAAGCAATTTAGTGCGTATGGTGTGCAAACTGAGATAAATGGTAATTGACTAGTTCTGAGACTGGTAACTGCTAGTCCCACTAGTCCTAGCTAGTTTGGCTTTGTGGCTTATGGTCCAGCCCGCAAATGCCCCTCGATCCCAAACAACTCCGCCAAGACGCCAGACGCCTCCAGGACGCCCGTCCGGTCGGCCGGGAGAGCACGGGCACGACTAAGGCCATCAGAACCGCCCTGCCGGTCATCTACCAGCTACGCAAGGACGGCGTGTCCTGGCCGGCGATCGCTGAGGCTCTTGCCGCCCAAGGCGTCGTACAAGGCAAAGACCGGGTACCTCTGACAACCAAGCGACTCACAGCGATTGTAAGCCAGATCGAAGAACAAGACCGCAGAAAGGCAAACAAGGCCAGCAGTCGCGTCAGGAGCGACACCCCGCTTCGTCCGACTGAGCCAGCCCTTCGTCTATCTCTGTCATCCGACCTCGCAGCGCGTCCCGTGCCAGTTGATCCTCAGCCGTCTTCGACCGAGGACGAGCTTCGCAGCGCGGCCTTCGAAAACATCAAAAGCTTATTGAAAAAGGACTAATCGATGTCTCGTATTTTGTTAATTGCGCAAGAAAAGGGTGGAGTTGGCAAAACGGTGTTCGCGCGCGCCCTCGCCGAAGCCATCGACGGGGCTCCCATCATCGAGATCGACTCGAGCCATCGAATGCGTGAACTGGGCGACCGCGTAAAGTTCTTCAAAATGCGTGCGGACCGGGAAGCGATCGAGAAGACGGGTGGTAAGGCCTCACGCGCCGAGTTCGACGCCGTGCTGAGCGCGATCGAAAAAGCCTCGACAGCAACCATCGTCGACGTCGGCGCCAACACGTCCGTGACGTTCCTCAAGGTCCTGTCGGAAGTCGCCCCTCTTCTCGCCGGCGAAGGCGTCGAGTTCGGTGTTTGTGTGGTGGTTACCAACGAACCGGGCGCCCTTGCCGAAGCTCCGAACTTGCTGGCGCTGGCGAAACCGTGGGCCAAGGCTCTCTTCCTGGTCGAAAATCGTCTGCACGGCGCCGTGTCCCCAAACGCGCTAAAGAAGATGACCGAAGGCGTCATCGCTTCATCGTTCGAGCACCAGTCCCTCGAGGAGGGCGCGGAAGAATACTTGCAGGCCGGCGGGTTATCTACAATCGCCAAGCTTGATCCGGCAAAGCTACGGGAAAAGCATGGGATCGGTCCCTCCCTTCGCATCCATCGCGACCTCGAAAAATTCCGGCTGGAGGCCATGCTGGCGGTGAGGCCGGTGGCCGAATGGCTGGTAGGATAGCGGGCATGCCTACCGCAAAGCAGCAGATGGAGGCGAACTACGCTCAAGCGGCAGAGCGCTTCGCGCGCGTGCTCCACGCTGTCGAACGCTCAAGCCAAGCGCGCTTAAATGAGCTTTTAAAATTGTTCCCGAGCGAGCGGATCGCCCACTTCGCCGATCCGCTGCTCACGCGCGTAGACGCTTTACGATTGACGCGTTCATTGAGGGCGAACCTGGCATCCCGACGCTATTATCGCGCGTCACTTGCGGCTAAAATAAAAGCGATCTTCAATCGGATAAAAATCGGCCGGATTTTCTCTTCGACCACACTGCTGTTTCTAACTATGGCGTCGATTTACATCTCTATCGCCTGGTACAGCACGGCACAGTTGGTCGCAATCACACATCCGATCGATATTCCGTTCCAATATCCCGACGGTTCGATGCAGTTGCTGAGGATGGGAAGCGACAAGCCTTGGCAGCTTCTGCATATCCGGGGTGACCAAGCGGTATTGAGGCTTTGGTTCCCGAGGCAAGGATATCAGGAAATAGAAGTGCCGTCGCAGATTATCGCACGACCGTAGCGCGTAAACGGCAAACTCGCGACAGACCGATCATCGGCTCGCTTCAGACGACGCGCGATTTTTGCGAGAACTTACCGGTCTGACGTCAGGTGGTAGAAAGATCCGATTAACAATCCCATCCGATCCATAGTCGACCATGGGCGTAATCAAAGCTTAGACATTCAAGGTGACGGTCATCAATTATAGGCGCCCGACCGGCTTCACGCCGGCAATGATTCCAAAAAATCGTTTGTCAGCTAGGACATCCGTCTTTCTAAGTCGAATAGGATGGCGAGCGTAGTATCTGCTGTTGGGAAACACAATTACTTCACTTTCCGAATTAGTGGTGAGTTCTTCTTTCGTCATCAGACGAGCTGCTTGCGACGCAGTTGATATCGATGGCTTTTCGCCTTTCTTAGCATCGGTTTTTGTTTTGACCAATGCTGTGAAGTCGCCGAGCGCTCTCGACCATCGCTCACTTTCATCGGGATCCGAAGCTGGAACATCGCTGATGGTTACGATTTCCGCCGTTCCAAGGAGCGTGGCGGCGCCGGATTCTCCGTATGTGTCAACCATTTGTTGCCGCGTCTGCCAAAATGTCCAAAGGCTGGCGCCATATCCAGGAAGCTCCCCGCTCGCTTTCAATATTGCGTCGAACCGTCCCAGAGCCGCTGCTTCATCAATGAAAATAACTAGACGTTCTGCCAAACGATGCCTACGAATGGTATTAAAGATATCTGCCAAGAGCCAGCGAAAGAGCGGCGCCAGCGTCTCGTTGTAGTCAGTCGGAACTGCAATGAACAGATCCACATCGCCGCTCATGAGATCGGTGAGATCGAAGGAACTGGAACTGACGAGATTGCGAAGTCGTTCATCAGCGAGCCAAGATAGAGCCTGCGCTGTTGTCGATTTTATGGGGTCTCTCGTCTTCGGATCATCCATCATGATCCCGAGCGCAATCTTTGCGGCAGGCCGCGAGGAGAGTTTATTCAGCCCCTCCACAAAGATGGCTGGTTCTTCACTCAGCAGCCGCAGCACCTCAGGCAGGCCAGGCTCGTCCGATTGGTGGGCGACAAGCATCGCTCCAACAAGCAGATCGACTGCCCGACTACGGAAGTATCCCGTACTATCAGTCGCACCGACTGACTCTGGCAACAGCGCTTGCGCCGTGAGCTGTAGATATAGAATATCGTTAGGGTCGAGGTGCTTAAATGGATTCCAGCAATCGGCTCCGCCGACGAGATTGACGGGATCGACACACCTGACGGTTCTGCCCAATTCTCTCCGGCGTTTGGATACCGATAGAAAAACCGCGCCCTTGGGATCAATCACCACCGCCGGACCAGCCCAGGCCGCAAGTTCTGGATAAACTAGGTTTGGGATCAACAGCCCCGCTGACTTTCCTTTGCGCGGGGCCGCAATCGTCAACAGATTTCCTTCAACCGAAACGCGGACTGCCCGGCCAGTCGACTTATCGGTTCCAAGCTCTAAGCCACTTTTCATCAAGCCAAGCTCCGCCGCATTCGCCCAACGCGCAGCGCCAAATACACCACTTAAATCACGAACCAGCCCGAAATCGTTTCCCTTGATCAGCCATACTGCTGCAATCGCAAAGGGAGCGGCAGTGAAACCCAGCACTACTCGCCCGCCCCACGCAAAATCATTGGAGACATTGCGCAGCATCTGTCCGTAGCGATCAAAGATTTCTGACCAATTGACTGACGCCACATAGCCATACCACTGCCCCCATTGTACGACGCCGTTCGGCCATAAAGCACTATTGAAGCCGTGCTGCCCCGTGGCTGCGAGCGGATAGCCAAACAGGATGAGCGCGAAAGAAATTCCTGCAATGACAAGACCATTCCGAAGATATCGCAACATTGGCTGCCATCCTGATCCATTTTTCGGACCGGCTATAAGGAGAAAAGGTGAAGGACATATAGGTATTGCTTACAGCCACGCGTTGGGGGCCAATGGGAGGCTCGCAATCCATGATTTACGCCGCGCGTGACGTTAATGGACGTGGGATAGCCGAGCGAAAGCAACTGCCGCTAAATGAACACAGCGCGAACTCTGGTAAACAGTGATAGTGCGTGCTTTCAGAATACTAGGGGTCCGGTCGGCCGTTTTCAGATTGCCGCTACTCGTTGAAGCTCTCTGCAACTGATTTCCCACTCGTCGTTCAAAACTTGGTCCAACGAAGCGCGGTGGTGTTCCACGAGCTGATTAAAGGCGAGCAGCCCGCTGACAAGATCGTAAGCGTTGTCCCATCCCCACCTTCCGGCTGACGTCCTGATCTGCGACGTTGCGGTTCTTTCGAACCGCTAGGCTTAGAATGGACACAGTGGATAGTGCTATCACTAAGCCGGTTCGCCGGCTGGAGGTGTTCACCGGTGCGGGGCGCCGTCGGACATGGAGTGACGAGGACAAAGCGCGGGTCGTCGCGGAGATCGAGGCCAGCGGCGAAACGGTTTCCGCGGTAGCCCGCCGGCACGGATTGTCGCCGCAGCAATTGTTTGGCTGGCGCCGGCAGGTCAAAGGAGCTCGAGCGATCATTTCCAGGGATGACGAACCACGGTTTGTCCCGGCGGTCGTTGACGCGGCACCGTCCGGCACGGCTGAACACCTGCAGCGCAAGACGCGGCGACAGCATCGGGATGAACCGTCCGCAGGAACGATCGAGGTTGCGATCGACGGCGTGACGGTGCGTATCGGCGCGGGCGCGCCGGCGGACACGATCGCCGCGGTGTTCCGGGCGCTGAAAGCCGGCGCGTGATCGGCCCGACCGGCGCGGTCCGCGTCATGGTCGCGACCGGGCCTGTGGACTTCCGCAAGGGCGCCGATGGATTGGCGGCACTGGTGCGCGAGAGCATGGCGTCAGATCCGTTCTCTGGCGCGGTCTACGTGTTCCGCGCCAAGCGCGCGGATCGGATCAAGCTGGTGTATTGGGACGGCACAGGTCTGTGCCTGTTCGCCAAGCGGCTGGAGGATGGCATCTTCCGCTGGCCGAAGATCGAAGACGGCGTGATCCATTTGTCGGCCGCGCAGTTGTCGGCGCTGCTCGAAGGGCTGGACTGGCGGCGTGTCCACACGGCGCGCGAGACGGTGACGCCGGCGCAGCCTGGCTGATGCCTGTTGCTGTGGCAAAGTGAATCAACCGCATCGAGCGCGTCGCAAAATGCCGGTAAATATGCTCTGCTTTGATCATGCCGCGCGACGCATTGCCCGATGATTCCGAGACGCTGAAAGCGATGCTGCTCGCCGAGCGGGCGCAGAACGATCGGCTGCGCCAGATCATCAGGGACCTGCAACGCCACCAGTTTGGTCGCCGGGCGGAGACGCTGCCCGAGGAGCAGATGCTGCTCGGTCTGGAAGAGGTTGAGCAGGCTGCGGCGCGTAACGCAGCAGAAGCTGAGCAGGCGGCACCGGCCGCACGACAGGCGGGAGCTGCGAAGCGACGGGCCAATCGCGGCGCGCTGCCGGCGCATCTGCCGCGGATTGAGACCACCATCGACATCGACGACAAGACCTGCCGCTGCTGCCAGGGCGCGTTACACCGGATCGGCGAAGACAAAAGCGAGCGGCTGGATATCGTGCCGGCGCAGTTCCGAGTGCTGGTCACGATCCGGCCGAAATACGCTTGTCGCCAATGCGAAGATGGTGTCGTGCAGGCTCCGGCACCGGCCCGGCTGATCGAGGGCGGGCTGCCGACCGAAGCCACCATCGCCCAGGTACTCGTCTCCAAATATGCGGATCATCTGCCGCTCTATCGGCAGGCGCAGATTTACGCTCGACAGAGCGTCAACCTCGACCGATCCACGCTGGCAGACTGGGTGGGCCATGCCGCCTGGCATCTGCGTCCGCTGCACCAACGCCTGCTCGACAAGCTCAAGGCACGACCCAAACTGTTTGCCGACGAGACCACGTTGCCGGTGCTGGATCCTGGCCGCGGTCGCACCAAGACCGGGCAGTTGTGGGCCTATGCCGCCGACGACCGGCCATGGAACGGATCCGATCCGCCGGGCGTGGCCTACGTCTATGCTCCGGACCGGAAAGCCGAGCGGCCGATCATCCATCTCGAAGGCTTCAAGGGCATCCTGCAGGTGGACGGCTATGCCGGCTACCGCAAATTGGCCGAGCGCGGCGACGTGCAGCTCGCGTTTTGCTGGGTCCATGTGCGGCGTAACTTCTACAAGCTGGCCATGCCCGGACCTGCGCCGATCGCCAGCGAAGCGCTACAGCGCATCGCCGCGCTGTATGCGATCGAGAACGACATCCGCGGCCGCAGCGCCGCGGAGCGCCGGATTGTGCGGCAGCAGAAGAGCCGTCCGCTGATCGATGCATTGGAGCCATGGCTGCGCGCAAAACTCGGGCTGGTCAGCCAAAAGGGCAAACTCGCCGAAGCGATCCGCTATGCTCTGTCGCGCTGGGAAGGCTTGACCCGGTTCCTCGACGACGGCCACATCGAGCTCGACAACAATGCAGTCGAGCGTTCCATCCGCCCGATTACGCTGAACCGGAAGAATGCCTTGTTCGCGGGCTCCGACGGCGGTGCCGAGCACTGGGCCACCATCGCCTCGCTGATCGAGACCTGCAAACTCAACGACATCGATCCGCTTGGCTATCTGACCGACGTCCTCACCAGGATCGCCAACGGTCATCCCAACCGCGACATCGACGCGCTATTGCCGTGGGCCTACCGAAAGCAAGACCTCAAAGCCGCGGCCTGAGGACGACGCTTACACAAGATCAGGATCTGTTCGAAATCCATCGATAAAATGATTATTTCTCGCACTGTCCTCCATATTCTCAAGCTCCGCTAGGGTGTTTGCGACCCGATGTCTTGCACCCTCCTGAAGACGCTCGGTCGCTTCCCAATACCCGTCCTTTTCCGTGTCATGGACTTGGCCTCTGTATCGTAGCTCAATCTTAGCGATACCGGCTTTGATTGCCATTTTGGCATAAACGCTAATTGTCAAGTTAGGAAGGAGATCGGCTAGAGTCGCCGGCTGACGGGGAGTCTCTGGTGCTTTCTCCGAAGAGACATTTTCTCTGTTCAGGTCTCTATCCTGGTCGGGCATTCTATCTCTCTATTTATAATGCACTGGAAAGCGCCGACTTCCGTCTACTGCTTGAGCTATTACCATTTCGAGATGTCGAAACTTGCAATTTGACGCAACCCATTAAATCCCGGTTGCTAATCTCGTCTGGATTTCGCGCGATCCACTTGCTGATTGTAGCGTCGCAACTGCAAGTTCGGCGGCTCGTCTGTTCGCTGTGAGCGCAGCCTGAAATTCCTTGTCCTCAATGCGTTCGTCGTTTCACCATGCTTCAATAATGTTCAGGTCGCTTGCCGGGATCTGTTGCGAGCATCAAGGATAAATGCGGCCAGGCGCCTAAACGTGCTGTCGACAAGTTCGATACGACTTCGGCCTGTTATTCCTCAATCGTCTTGGGGCCGTAAATCCATCTCTCAAACTCTATAACTTAGTCAATTGTTAAAATTGCTTCACTTTGTGGCTTCACAGAAGGTGCGTGCACGCCAACGTGGCTAGAAAAATATAGATCCAAAGAGACCGCGAAGGCGTCGTTGCGGCATCCTAAGAA
Organism: Tardiphaga sp. GW822-FHT04G09; assembly: GCF_058800725.1. Taxonomy (NCBI): domain Bacteria; kingdom Pseudomonadati; phylum Pseudomonadota; class Alphaproteobacteria; order Hyphomicrobiales; family Nitrobacteraceae; genus Tardiphaga; species Tardiphaga sp. GW822-FHT04G09. Next base: position 13,413 of record NZ_JBXAMO010000020.1, read on the forward strand.
GCTATCTGAGAATGTGTTTATAAACGAGTATCAACCGCGATGCAGATTGCGCGATAATATTAATGGATCCGACAAATTTGAACAGTAGTGTTCGATGGCGAGCGACATGATACGCACGCTCTTCATGCCCGGGTGCGGCGCTCTGACCGACGAGTCGATGTTCTCAACGGACGGCACACCTGAGGCAGATCGTAAATGGAATAGACTGAGATTGGATAGTACGTGAGAGTGTTAGTTATTGACAGACCTGGCGTGCCGTTTCTGCTTGCATTGATCCCCGCGGTCTTGTTTGCAATCATCGGCTTCTTGCTTGTGGATGTGTTCATTCCGTTGGCCAGCACGACTTTTCTTTTCTCCTCAAAGATATGGAGCGCACTAGGTCCGAATTGGAGCGTGTCCGAATACTTAAAGATCGTGGATGAATGTGGGTTAGATTCGGCGATGATCCTCAGGATGTATCTAGCCGTTGGTGCCGGAGTATTTATGGGATTGTTTTGTTGGGTCTCTCTAAGGGAATACGCCGTCACAAGGCACCTCCCGACAAAATCTAATGCCTCGTGGGTCGTGCTTGGCCTAGTGTCGGCCTTATTGGCAGCCTCGGCCATGGTTGAACTCTATCGCCCACTTGCAAATGCGGATCAGGCGACCGCGTGCGTTTCTGACAAGCGTGTGCATAATTTTTAGTTCGCTGTATTGACCAGGTATGTTTCCGGGCAAAAGATTCGCATTGCAGCCTAACGGTGTGAATCAACGGCGTTGAAGCCAAGCAATCTCTCGCGCGGGGCTGGTTAACCGATGAGAATAACCCTCCGCTTGCGGCGGGAGTGCCGCGGCTTGATTGCCGTTTCAACGGACCATTATTGCGTTTCCACCCCGCGTGGGTGCGGCTCGCTCGCGAAGAAATGCGTTGTTGCTTGGGGCCATACTTGGGTGCTATACAGCGCTGGTGGCGCAGCGAATTGCTGTTTGTTTTCAGTCGGTTAGATGTTGGGGTCATGAGGGTGCGTACCCTCCCGCCCCAGCCAATTTCAGAAATAAATCAAATACTTGTGACGGCACTGCTCCCGACGTCAGCGATGGATGCAACCTTGTCCACATCAATCAGCTTGCGTGCGGCAGCGATACCGGCGGTCGGCTGGGTCTCGTGACCCGCCACGGTCCATTCGCGCGGGCGATGCCGATCCCTGTCAACGGCGCGAGCAATCCGATAGGAATCGGTGATTGCTGAGCGAGCGACATCGATGGCGCAGCGAGGCTCGCCGCGAGCACAACCGATACATCCCGATGGACCTGCGCGCATGCCGAGGCACAGCGCCGGAGATTTTGGTTCCCACACTCATAAGACGCATCGTGCTTGCGAATAAGTGCGTCGCCCCCGTCTCCGACGCAGCGTATCGCGCGACGTCAGCGCGGCTCCGGCATGACACGCGCCTCGAACGGCGCTCGTCCATAAACAAGCAGCATCTCCATTCGAGCGCCGATCAAGGACAGACGACCTTCTCTCCACGACGGGATTTCGAGAAAAACCATCTCGCATCTGTCGCCGCGCCAGTGGGCTTGTACTGAAGATAGCGACGACGCGTCTCCGCGCTGGACGCTTTGCGCGATTTCCTGAAGTGTAGTTGCAACTTCTCGAAACGCACACTATGCCGCATCGCGGGCACCGAAGAGACACATCATGAAGACAGCAAGATTTATGCGCGTGGGCGCGCTCGCTTTCGGCTTGGTCATGGCGAATTCGCCTGGCATTCGTGCCGAAACGGCTCAGCTTCGGATCGCGCAGCAGTTCGGCATTGCCTATCTTCCGCTCATTGTCGCCAGCGAGCGCGGGCTGATCGAGGAGGAAGCCAAGGCGCTCGGCATCACGCCGCCGAAGATCGAATGGCTGCGGCTCTCGGGCGCCGCGTCGATGAACGAGGCGCTGATCTCGGGCGGCCTCGATTTCGCCACCGCCGGCATCACTCCGATGATCCTGACCTGGGACAAGACGCGGACCACCGCCAAGATCATCGGCGTCGCCGCGCTGGGATCAATGGCCAATATCCTCACCACCAACAATCCGAACATCAAGACCCTGGCTGACTTCACCGAAAAGGACCGCATCGCGCTGCCGTCGGTCAAGGTCGGTTTCCAGCCCATCGTACTGCAGATGGCGGCCGACAAGGCGTTCGGTCAATACGACAAGCTCGACGAATTGACCGTCAGCATGCCCCACCCGGACGCGACGGCACAGATCCTGTCGGGCCGCTCCGAGATCACGGCGCACTTCACCTCGCCGCCGTTCTCCCAGCAGCAGCTTGCCAGCGGAAAGGTGCACCAGGTGCTGAACAGCTACGACGTGCTCGGCGGCCCGCACACATTCAACGTGGTCTATACCACCACCAAATTCGTCAACGATAATCCGAAAACGATCCAGGCCTTCGTGCGCGGCCTCGACAGCGCCAATGACTGGATCAAGGCCAACCCGAAGGAAGCCACCGCGCTCTATATCAAGGCCGAGAATTCGAAGCTCGCGCCGGATTTCGTCGAGAGCATCATCCGCGACAAGGACATCAACTTCACGACCGCCCCCGAAGGCGCCCAGAAATTCGCCGACTTCGAGGCCAAGGTCGGCCTGATCAAGCAGGCGCCGGCATCGTGGCGGGATCTGTTCTGGTCCGGCCTCGGAGAGAAGCCGGGAAGCTGACATGAACGTCGCACCGCGCCTGGCTGGCCTGATCGGCGACGCCGTGTCGCTGCCGCTGCTCGCGCTCGATCACGTCAGCATCAGCTATCCGACCCGCGACGGCATTCTCACCGCCGTGGAAGACGTCAGCTTCACGCTCTCGGCCGGCGAGCGGCTGGTCCTGCTCGGCCCGTCAGGCTGCGGAAAATCCACGCTGCTGCGTACCGTCGGCGGCTTCCTGAAGCCAAGCGCCGGCGAGATCCGGTTACACGGCAAGCGCATTGGTGCACCCGGCCCCGATCGCATGACGGTGTTTCAGGAGTTCGACCAGCTGCTGCCGTGGCGCACCGTGCTCGGCAATGTCCGCTACGCGCTCGAACGGGGCAAGTCGCTGCCGCGCCGGGATGCAGAAGACATTGCGCGTCACTGGCTCGCACGAGTCGGGCTGAAGAACTTCGTCGACGCTTTTCCGCACACCCTGTCCGGCGGGATGAAGCAGCGCGTCGCCATTGCGCGGGCCTTCGCGCTTGAACCGTCGCTGCTGCTGATGGACGAACCCTTCGCGGCACTGGATGCTCTGACGCGGCGGCAGATGCAGGATGAGTTGCTCAAGCTCTGCGAGGAGACCGGTAGCACGGCTCTCTTCGTGACCCACGGCATCGACGAGGCGATCCGCGTCGGCACTCGCATCATCGCACTGACGCCGCATCCCGGCCGTCTTGCCGCGACCTTCGATGTCCCGCCCGATAGCCGCGTGCGCGGCACCGCGCATTTCGCTGAGCTGGAACGACAGATCCAGCAGAGCGTATTTGCCGATCCGGAAACCGAACATGTCTGACATAGCAGCGCCGAAACTGGTGCGCGCATCCGCCCTGCAGCGCGCCTTCGCCGATACGCCCTGGCGCCGCGCCGTCATCCTGACTGCGTTCGCACTCATCTGGGAGCTCTATGCGCGCTGGCTCGACAATTCGCTTCTGCTGCCGACCATGGGTGCAACGCTGTCGGCGCTGTGGTCGGCAATCCTGTCCGGCGAGCTGCCCGACCGCACACTGACCTCGCTGCGCGTTCTCATTACCGGCTATGCGCTCGGGGTAGCAGTAGCCGCGATCCTTACCACCCTTGCCGCGCTGTCACGCTGGGGCAACGAGGCGCTCGGCCTGCTGACTTCGATGTTCAATCCGCTGCCGGCCATTGCACTACTGCCTGTCGCGTTGCTGTGGTTCGGCATCGGAACGCCAAGCCTGATCTTTGTCATCGTCCATTCCGTGTTATGGCCGGTTGCGCTGGCCTGCCATGGCGGCTTCCTCGCCGTCCCGCCGACGCTGCGAATGGCGGGCCGCAATCTCGGCCTGTCCGGTGGCCGCTTCGTCGTGGAGATCCTGGTGCCTGCGGCCTTCCCGCAGATCCTGTCCGGCCTGCGGATCGGCTGGGCTTTCGCATGGCGAACCCTGATCGCCGCGGAACTGGTCTTCGGCGTCAGCGCGCGCTCTGGTGGCCTCGGCTGGTTCATCTATACCAGCCGCGCCCAACTGGAGACTGCCAGCGTCTTTGCCGGCTTGCTCACGGTCATCCTGATAGGCCTCGTGATCGAAGGCGTGATCTTCCGGACGCTGACGCGGATCACGGTACAGCGCTGGGGCCAGGAACAGGCCTGAGCGACCACCGCAGGCCTATAAGCCAGCTTTTAAACAACAGGTGTCGCGATCGGCGGGCGCCCTGATACGATCGCCTGTTCGAGATGATCGAGACGATCCTGCCCCCAGAACGGCTCGTCGCGATAGAAGTAGAAGGGTGCGCCGAACAGCTTCCTGTCGACAGCCTCGCGTGTCAGGCTCGCCTCGCGTTCCTGCACGGCAAGGTCGTTGGCGCCGGAGAGCAGCCACCGTCCGTCGAGACCGCTCTGATCGGCCAGACGCACCAGAGTCTCGGCATCAGCAACGTCCAGTTCGTCGGCCCATACCGCCTTGAGCCCGGCATGAACGAAGGCGGCCACGTCACGACCTTCCGCAATGGCAACCAGCAGCATGCGATGGCCAAGCGACGGATCGGCGGGATAGAACTTCGGCCAGGTCACAAGCGGAATATCGCGGATCGCCTTCCAGCGCTCCATTTCGACCAACCGGTAAGCTTGCCGCTGGAGCGGCCGTTCACGTACCGGCTTTCCGCCCCCGGCCGCAAAAACCGTCAGCAGATCGATGGGCTTGTAAGTAACCTCCACGTCGTGGCGTTTCACGATGTCCTGAAACACCAGGCTGCCGATATACGACCACAGCGAAATGAAGCTGAAATAGTAATCGACCCGGGGAGGTTGCTTGGCCATGCCGTGTCCTTCTGAATGCAAAACCTAGATTCCAAGATAAGCGGCGCGAACCGACGGATCACGCAATATCTCTGCCGCCGTTCCGGCCGCAACGCTGCGACCCTGATCGATGACATAGGCATGATCGGCGAATTCGAGCGCCGTGGCCACATCCTGTTCGACGACGAGCAGGCTCGTTCCGGCCGCATTCACCTTGCGCAGCGCCTCGATCAATTCGTCGACGACCTTTGGCGCCAGTCCCAGCGACAATTCGTCGATCAGCAGCAGGCGCGGCGCCGCCATCAGCCCACGGCCGATCGCACACATCTGCTGTTCGCCGCCCGATAGCGTCACGGCATCCTGCCTGCGCCGCTCACGCAGACGGGGAAACAGATCGAAGACGCGCTCGATGTCCGCGGATATCGCCCCGCGATCGCTGCGGCCATAGGCGCCGAGCATCAGATTATCCAGCACCGACAGGCCAGCGAACAACCGCCGTCCCTCCGGCACATGGATCAGACCGCGGCGCACGAAATCCAGCGGCGACGCCGCCCGCACCTCCTCGCCGTCAAACACGATCGTGCCGCCGGTGGGATGCAACAGTCCGGACAAGGCACGCAGGATGGTGCTCTTGCCGGCACCATTCGAACCGATGAGAGCAGCGACGTCGCCCTGCGGAACAGCGAGATCGACGTTCCAGACCACCTGCACGTCGCCATAGCCAACCGCGAGATGGCGAACCTCGAGCAAAGCTGCGCTCATGGTGCAATCTCCTTCTGCAGCCTGGCGAAGCGCTTGCCGAGATAGGCCTCGATCACACCTTCGTCCTGCATGACCTCGGCCGTCGGGCCATCGGCCACCAGCCGGCCCTGATGCAACACCAGCAGCCGGCTACAGGACCGTGACACCACCTTCATCAGGTGCTCGATCAGCAGGACGGTAATTCCCTTTGCCGCAATCTCCGCGATCAGGCGCAAGGCATTGTCGATCTCTGCCGCGTTGAGGCCCGCATTGACCTCGTCGAGCAGCAGCAGCTTCGGTTTCGATGCCAGACTCTTCGCCAGTTCGAGCCGCTTGCGGCCGGCCAGCGTCAACGCAGATGCCAATGTATCGGCCTCGCGCGTCAGCCCGCAGAAAGCCAGATGCAGGTCGGCATCGCGGCTGGCCTCCTCGCGTGTCGGAACGCCGCCGGCAAACAACGCGGCTGCAGCAACATTCTCACGCACCGTCATGCGCGGGAACGGCTGCACGATCTGGAATGTGCGCGCGATGCCCGCGCGAGCCACCAGATCCGGCCGCAATCCACCTATCAGCCGGCCGGCAAAATCGATCGTCCCCGATGTCGGCTTCAGAACACCCGTAACGACATTGACAAAGGTCGTCTTGCCCGCGCCGTTGGGACCGATCAGGCCGATGACCTCGCCTTCCTTGAGCGACACAGAAACATCGTCGAGCGCGAGCAAGCCTCCGAAGCGGCGGGAGACATGATTCATTGTGAGAAGCACGCTCATCGCGGCGCCCTCCGCATGATCCCGACAAGCGACGACCATAGACCTCGCCCCCGTAGCGCCCCAAGCCCGCTCGGCAAAAACAACACCAGCGCCACCACCAACAGGCCGAGGAAGCCCGCATGAAATTCCAGGCTGTTGCGCCAGATCAGTTCTTCCAGCCCGAGGAAGACGAAAGCGCCGATCACCGGTCCGGCGATGGTGCCGACGCCGCCAAGCAAGGCCATGATGATCGGCTTGACCGAGAGCGACACGTCATAGACGTCGGATGGATCGATATAGCTGACCCATGACGCATAGATCGCACCGGCGATGCCGATGAACAGGCTGGACAAAGCGAAGCCGGTCACCTTGGCGCGCCGCGTATCGACGCCAATCACCTGGGCAGCGTCCTCGTTCTGCTCGATGCAGCGAAGCGCAACGCCCAGTCGTGCCCTGTCGATCCAGATCGACACCAGAACGGCCGCCACCGCGACCACGCTCATGGCCACCAGAAACAACTGCGCCTGGCTGCTCGAACTACCACCCAGCAACGGCACGTTCAGGCCCATGCCGCCGCCGGTCAGCGACGTCCAGCAATTGGTCACCTCGCGAAGCACGTCGGCAACGACGAGACTGCCGATCGCAAAATAGTGCCCGCGCAGATGCAGGATCGCAAAGCCGAGGGCGGTCGCGAAGAGAGCCGTGAACAGACCGGCGCCGATCCAGGCGGCAACGACCGGCACGCCTGCCGACGATGCAAGGCCGCCGGCATAGGCGCCGAGCCCGAAGAAGGCTGCTGTCGCGAATGACGGATAGCCGGAGAAACCACCGACGATGTTCCAGGCGACGGCCAGCGTCGCATACATCGCGACCGTAGTGGCGAGGCGCAGTACATAGTTATCGCCAAACGTCAACAACCCAATGAACAGAACCAGCCCGGCAGCGATCGAGAATATCCTCCAGCGCATCAGTTGAACCCCTTGCGGCCGAGCAGCCCGGTGGGCCTGACCACCAGCAACACCAGCAAAAGGAGGAAGGAGATCGTCAGTGCATTTTCGGGCCCGATGAACAGCGCGCCGAAACTTTCGATCACGCCGAGCGCAAAGCCGCCGGCGACGACGCCGGGAATGCTGCCGAGACCCCCGAGCACGCAGATGACAAACGCCTTGCCGAGATATCCGCCGGACGACACTGGTGAGATCGGAAAGATGGCGGCGAGCAGCGCACCCGCAGATCCCGCCATGAAGGTCCCGAGGGCGAAAGCAATCGCATAGGTGCGCTTCACATCGATACCCATCAGCGATGCGGCATCGCGGTCCATGCGCACCGCCACGATGGCGCGGCCGAGCTGGGTGAAACGCAGCAGCAGCCCCAGGGCGATGACGAGTGCCAGGCCAACTGCCGTGGCGTAAACGCGATCGATTGGGAGGATGATGTCCCCGAACTCGAACACGCCAAGCGGCGGGACAAGATTGATCTTGCGATAGTCGGCCTTGAAGCCGGCCAGCATGGCATTGTCGAGAAACAGGTTGAGACCGAAGGTCAATACCAGCGTCATCAGCACGGGACGCCCCATCACCGGGTTGATCGCGATGCGCTGGATGACGTAACCGAGCACGAAAAGGATCGCCCCGGCCACGGGCGCGAACAGGAACGGGCTGACACCGAACGATTGGTGAGCGAAGAATGCCAGATATCCGCCGAGCACGATCAGCGAACCGTGCAGGATGTTGATGATGTTGAGCACGCCCCAGACCAGCGAAAAGCCGGCGGCGATGCAGGCATAGAGCCCGCCTAAAGCCAGTCCGTTGACCAGCACCTGTATCCAGAGCATGTCGATGCCTCAAATGCAGAGGCCGTGGCAGAACGTGCTGCCACGGCCTCGCAAGCGTCAGAAAATCAGTTCCCCGGGGTCGCCCGGAAATCGCTGGTGGCGATGTCGGCGGGATAGACCACCTGCACCCTGCCTTGCTGGATTTGATAGACCGGCGGGATGTAGGAATTGGCGATACCTGTCGGGCCGAACGAGATCGGCGCGAAGAAGGTCTTGAAGCCGCCCTTCACGAGTTGCTCGCGGACTGCATCGCGATCCTTGGAGGCAGCGCGCTCGACGGCCAGTTGCAGGATGACACCCACGGCGGCGCCTGACGCCTGGGTGAAGTCTGGCTCGGCACCGTATTTGGTCTTGAACTGCGCGACGAAATCCTGCGTCGAGCCGAAAACATCCTCACTCTTGTAATTCAGGACCGGATGAAACCAGCTTGCAGTGGTGACATTCTCCGACAGCGGGCCGACGGCGTCGATCCATTCCTTGTAGGCCGGACCATTGATCAGCGTGTAGACCTGACCACCGACCTTCAGCTCACCCGCCTGCTTGCGGGCGAGGATGAGGTCGTTGATATAGCCGGTGACCACGACCCAATCGGGCTTGGCGGCGCGCAACTGCGTCAGCGCAGAAGAGTGGTCCAGCGTGCCGATCGGGTACTTCTCGAAGAACACGATTTCGAAGCCGCGCTTCTTGGCGCTCTTCTCGAATTCATTGGCCAGCGACAATGGATAGAGATCGTTGCGGGCCAGAATTGCGACACGCTTCACATTGGGCAACTTCGCCTTGATCAGATCCGCGATCGGCTCGCTCAGGGTGCTGTTGTCGGTATAAATGCCGAACAGGTTCTTGTAGCCCTGATCGAACACTTCGGCAGACGATGCGCTCGATGCCAGTAGCGGCACGCCGGCCTTCTCGGCCACCGCGCTCACGGCCTTGGCCGCGCCGGAGCCGAACGGCGAGAACAGGAAATCGACCTTGTCATCGGTGATCAGCTTCTCGGCGAGCTGGACCGCCTTGGGCGTCGTGGACTGGTAATCATAATAGACCAGCTCGATCTTCAGCTTCTTCTCGCCCGCCTTGATGCCACCGGCCGCATTGACCTTCTCCTGCCAGAGCTCATAGCCCTGCTTCAGTTTTGCGCCTTCCGGAGCCAATGCCCCCGTCAGCGGAAGCGGGGCGCCTATGCGCAGGGAATCCTGCGCGCTTGCGATACCCGCCTGCAACACGATGGCCGCGGCGGCGGCCAGCAGCGAACGTCCCAACTTCATGATCATCTCCTTATGAGTTCCGCGGCATGTCTCCGAGCGCAAAAGAGATGTCAACGTGCTGATCGCAATAAAGTAATTCATGCCTCAACACTTGATCGCGCCATATTGGATGCGCTGGCGGGTGATCGATAGCGATGGATTTTTGCTACGGTTGAGCAAAACGTCCGATACATCTTTCGCGCAGTGCATCGTGGCACTGCTGCAGATCACAGGCTTGCGCGCCAAACGCCGCAACGCATTGGTCAAAGATCAAGGGTGCCGCATCGAGGCGTAACATTCTCCAGATGGCCGCATTGTGCAGAGCAATCAACCCATGATCGTCCCGGTTTTTGGAGTTCTCCGGATCGTCTGCTTCCCCGCGGCACACAGCGATCTCAAGATCCTGCCGACCAGCGGCGATAGCCACTATCTCGGCACCACCGCCGGCGCGCGCGAGGTCGACTTTGATTATGGCTGCGCCGTCGTCCGGCAGCGGTTCATTCGCCGCACATGCCCGCGCGCAGCATCGTCATCATTGCGGCGCCGCTAAATTTGGATGGCCATTTCATTGACGAACGAACACCACCGTCGGATATTCGTGACACAGATTATGCACTTCGGAATGCCTGCATGACCGCATATGAGACAACAGTAGTGAGCCAGTCGCGCAAGCGCGTGACCTGCCGCTGCGTGTCCGCGGCCACCGGCGCGTGTTGTTGATTCCGCCGTAACGGCTCACATCGAACATCCCATCACTCACAGATAGGATCGCTGCTTCGGCGGCGAACGGAACGCGCATGTCCAATGCCTATGTCATCGAAGTCTTCCATCGCACTGCCGGGATCGTCGTCGCCGAAGAGCGCGGATTTCGTTTCTTCTCATCAGAGCCTGCCTTCGACGCGCTCGAAGGTGACCATTTCGGATCGGCACGCGCAGCGGAACGCGCGGCAAAAGCACTCGTGCTCCAGCGAAGTCACAAGGCTGGCCAATCCCGTATCGCCACGGCTCGCTGAGTTCCTAACTGAATGACAATCAGCGCCAGACGAACAAAATTGCCTGGCGCGGACGGCGCGGAGAATATTGCTCCACACCGGAACGCCCCGACGCGCTGATCATCGTTATTTCTGGCGCGCGCTTGCGCAGACCGGGTTTATCGCTTTGGTTATTGGCAAATGGCGCGTTGGAGAACGATGATGCGTGAACTATCGGCGGAAGCCCGGTTGCATAGCCGTGCGCGCGCGTCGTCGAACCGCACGGCGGTGCGCCTGCACACCGCCGCCGTTTACGGCGCATTGGCGCTGATCGCAGCCATCGTGTTCGGCGCAACATCGGTACGCCCATTTTGAAACCGGCACGGGACGGTGAGCCGCACGCAAAAATGCGGTCGCATCGTCAGGGGACATCATGAGCGATCGTTCGGAGTTTCTTTGGTACATCCCGAATGACGTGAAGGCAGGTCACCGCGGCGATGTCGTCGATCCAAACCACAACAGCGTCGAGACGCTTGCCGACCAGGCGCAAGCGCTGGAACGCCATGGGTGGAAGGGCGCGCTGATCGGAACCGGCTGGGGAAGGCCGGACACATTCACCGTGGCATCGGTGCTGGCGGCCCGAACGACATCTTTCGAACCGCTTATAGCCATCCGCCCGGGCTATTGGCAGCCGGCGCATTTTGCATCTGCCGTAGCCACACTGGATCAATTGAGCGGCGGCCGGGTTCGCATTAATATCGTGTCCGGCAAGGACAATCTGGCGGCTTACGGGGATGACGAGGCCGACTCGTCGCAGCGATATGCGCGGACCAAGGAATTCATGCGCATCGTCCGGCGGCTGTGGACCGAAGAAAACGTCACCTATTCCGGCGCGCACTTTCGCGTGTCGGACTCGACCGCGGCGCCGCGCATCGTCCAGCGCGGCAATCGCCGCCATCCGAAGCTGTATTTCGGCGGGGCATCGGACGCGGCCGAGCATGTCGCCGCAACCGAAGCCGATGTCCAGCTATTCTGGGGCGAACCGCTCGGTGACGTCAAAGAGCGAATTGAGCGGCTCAAGACCTTGAGTCAGCGCCTCGATCGGGATCTCCCGCCTTTGGAGTTTGGTCTGAGGATCACGACGCTGGTCCGGGAGAGTTCGGCCGAGGCCTGGGCTGCGGCGGAAGCCAAGGTTGCTGATATGGCGAGGAAAGCCGGCGCAGGCTGGAACGACCACGGCCCCGCCATCGCCATCGGCCAACGGCGACTGCTCGATCTGCAGGCCCGCGGCGACGTCCTTGATGACAATCTCTATACGGCACCAGGAAAATTCGGCGCAGCCGGCGCAGGCACCACCTGGCTGGTGGGCTCGGCATCCGAAGTGGCCAGTTCGCTGCAGAAATACCGCGATCTCGGAATCAAATATTTCATCCTGTCCGACACGCCCTATCTGGCAGAGATCGAGCGGCAAGGCAAAATACTCCTGCCTTTGCTTCGGGATTGATTTGCACGTCAACGTCCGAGATGAAGCAACCAGCTACGCTTCGTCCCACGGCGCTGCGCATGCCGGATGACGGCAGGCGCTCCGACGACGAGCAATTGTCGTAGATATCCATCGCCCTGCTTGAAGTACCGTTTGCAGAGGGAGGTCTGCTGATTGCAATGCCGGTGGCGACATGTCCCCACCGGCAGATGCTCTTATGCTGTGCTCACTCAGGCCGCTTTGGCCGTTGCCACGTGATTGGCGAGGACATCCATCAGCGCAGGTGACAGGCAATCATAAGGCTCGAGCCCGAGCTCCTTCAGGCGCGACCGTATGGCAGCCATGTCGCTCGGCTTCACGCCGGATTCTATCACCGACGAGACGAAGGCGGCGAAGCCCGGTGCGGCCGAGCCGGATTCTTCGAACAATTCGGGATGAATGAAGTCGAGGCCGTAAAACGCATGTCCCTTGTTCTCGATACGGCCGAACATGTGGGTGCCGCATCCGGTGCAGGCATGGCGCTGGATGGTTGCGGCCTGATCGACGATGCGCAGCTTGTCGCCGTTTTGCAGCACGGTGACGTTTTCACGCGGAACCACAGCGATCACCGCAAAGGTTGCCCCCTCCGGCTTCCAGCATTTGGTGCAGCCGCAGGCGTGGTTATGAGCGACGTCGCCTTTGACGCCGACCTTGACCGGTTTGTCGCTGCATTTGCAGACGAGTGTACCACCGGCAAAATGGCCTGAACCTTGTTTGACGCCGCCGTCAACGGACGGGTGGATATGAACAGTCATCAGTCTATCCTCCTGGTATGATGCCTCACTCGTGTGAGGCATAGTTGTATGGGCACTCTTGTGTTGCGGCCTGCATTCAGAACACGACCACCGATCGGATCGATTTTCCTTCGTGCATCAGATCGAAGCCCCTGTTGATCTCTTCCAGCTTGAGGACATGCGTAATCATCGGATCGATCTCGATCTTTCCGTTCATGTACCAGTCGACGATCTTGGGCACGTCGGTACGACCGCGTGCACCGCCGAAGGCTGTGCCTTTCCAGACGCGACCTGTGACGAGCTGAAATGGCCGGGTCGCGATCTCCTTTCCGGACTCCGCGACGCCTATGACAACGGAGACGCCCCAGCCGCGATGGCAGGCTTCGAGCGCCTGTCGCATGACCGTGGTATTGCCGGTGCAATCGAATGTGTAATCGGCGCCGCCGTCGGTCAGCCCCACCAGATGCTGAACAATGTCGCCATCGACCTTCTTCGGATTGACGAAATGGGTCATGCCGAAGCGGCGGCCCCACTCCTCCTTCTCGTCATTGAGATCGACGCCGACGATCTTGTCGGCTCCGACCATCCGGGCGCCCTGAATGACGTTCAGCCCGATCCCGCCGAGACCGAAAACGATCACGTTGGCGCCGGGCGTCACCTTGGCGGTGTTGACCACGGCTCCGACGCCGGTGGTGACGCCACAGCCGATATAACAACTCTTGTCGAACGGTGCGTCCTCACGGATCTTCGCGACAGCTATTTCAGGGAGCACGGTTAAATTCGAGAAGGTCGAGCAACCCATATAGTGGTAGATCGGCTTGCCCTTATAGCTGAAGCGTGACGTGCCATCCGGCATCACGCCCTTGCCCTGGGTGGCGCGGATCGCGGTGCAGAGATTGGTCTTCTGGCTCAGGCAGCTTTTGCATTGCCGGCATTCCGGCGTGTAGAGCGGGATGACATGATCGCCCGGCTTGACCGAACTGACGCCGGGGCCGATATCGCGAACGATACCTGCGCCTTCATGGCCAAGGATGGAAGGAAAGATGCCTTCGCTGTCGAAACCGTCCAGCGTATAGGCATCGGTGTGGCAAATTCCGGTCGCCTTGATCTCGACCAGAACTTCACCGGCCTTCGGCCCTTCGAGATCGACATCGACGATCTCCAGAGGCTTCTTGGCTTCGAAGGCGACTGCGGCGCGGGTCTTCATTCTCAACTCCCTTTGTCATCCGGGACTACAGGTCATTGTGTCGCTAGAGCCCCGCATTGTCAGGGCTTGCCCATGCAAGCACTCTCAGCCTGGGTATAGGCGGCGGGCTTCTCCTCGCGTTTGCCCGGGCGCACGCGGCCGACCGCATCGTTGGCACGGGCACGCAGATAGACATAGAGGTCGTCCATGTAGCAGGCGACGTTGGTATTATCGCCGAATGCCGGCATAACGTTTTCCTGCGACGACGTGACATTCTTGCGGCCACTGGCGACCACACCGAGGAAGTCGCCATAGCTCATTGTCTTGAGCGAATCCTGCAGCGCCGGTGCATAGGTCGAGCCCATGCCATCGGGGCCGTGACAGACGTGACATTCCGAATGATAGCGGCGGTAGCCGGAATATGTGTACCAATCGACGGTGCCATCGGCTGAAACCTTGAAGGTCGGATTTCCATCCTTGTCGAAATACTTTCCGTCTTCGGATTTGACGGCTGTGGGGTCGCCGACGTCGCCGGCGAAAGTGACATTTCCAGAGGCCACGAAAACGATCGCGGCAATAACAGACCAGATGTGACGCAAGAGCTTGTCCCTCGGCATGCGATTTCAGAAAAGACCGGCGCATGAACGAAGCCATGCGCCGGTGACTGATGAGTCAGTTCACTGCGGGAGTGCAAAGACCGTCAGCGCGCCGCCGAGTGCGGTATAGTTGGTCAGAGCCGCGTAGCCACCGACGGCACCGAGACCAGCAGTCGGATCCGTCAGACCCGCAGCAAGACCGATGCCGGCCCAGCCGCCGACGCCCGACAGGACGGCGATATATTGCCGGCCATTGTTTTCGTAGGTGGTGACGTTGCCGATGATGCCGGACGGAGTCTTGAACTTGTAGAGTTCCTTACCCGTCTTGGCGTCGACTGCCTTCAGGTAGCCTTCGAGCGTGCCGTAGAACACCACGCCGCCTGCAGTGGCGAGGGCGCCCGACCAGACCGAGAACTGTTCCTTGTTGGACCAGACGATCTTTCCGGTCTTGTTGTCCCAGGCAATGAAGTTGCCCATATGGGTTTCACCCGGAGGCGGATACATCGACAGCGTTGCGCCCACATAAGGCTGGCCGGCGGTGTAGTTCACCTTGAACGGCTCATAATCCATGCAGACGTGGTTGGTCGGTACATAGAACAGCTGGGTATCTGGCGAATAGGCTCCGGGTTGCTGGTCCTTGGTGCCGAGTGCTGCCGGGCAGACGCCCTTGGTGTTGACGTCTTCACCTTGCTTCTCGGTGGAGTACTGATCGACCACTTTCGGGCGACCATAGGTCGGCGACGACTTGTTCATGTCGACACCGGTGGTCCAGTTCACCTTCGGATCGTACTTCTCGGCAACCAGCAGTTCGCCGGTGACGCGATCCATGGTGTAAGCAAGGCCGTTGCGATCGAAATGGGTCAGCAGCTTGCGCGGCTGGCCGTTGATCTGCTGATCGCTCAGGATCATCTCGTTGACGCCGTCATAGTCCCATTCGTCATGCGGCGTCATCTGATAGACCCACTTGGCCATGCCGGTGTCGGCATCACGCGCAAAGACGGTCATCGACCACTTGTTGTCGCCGGGACGTTGCTTCGGATTCCAGGTGGAGGGATTACCCGAGCCGTAATAGACGAGATTCAGTTCGGGATCGTAGGAGGTCCAGCCCCAGGTGCAGCCGCCGCCGATCTTCCATTGATCGCCCTGCCAGGTCTTCAGGCTGGAGTCCTTGCCGACGGGCTTGCCGAGTGCGGTGGTCTTCTCCGGGTCCACCATGATCTGGTCGTCCGGTCCTTCCGAGAAGGCTCGCCATGCCAGCTTGCCTGTCTTCAGGTCATAGGCGGTCATGTGGCACTGAACGCCGAATTCGCCGCCGGAAATGCCGATTAGCACCTTGTCCTTGACAACGAGGGGAGCTGACGTTCCGGTAGCGCCCTTGGTGGCGTCGCCGTTCTTCACCGTCCAGATTTCCTTGCCGGTCTTGGCGTCGAGCGCGACGAGCGTCGTGTCGGCTTGATGCAGGAAGATCTTGCCATCCGCATAGGCAACGCCGCGATTGACGGTGTCGCAGCACATTACCGGAATGACGTTCGGATCCTGCTTCGGTTCATACTTCCAGACGATCTTGTTGTCCTGCGACAGATCCATCGCATAGACCTTGTTCGGGAACGGTGTGTGCACATACATCATGTTGCCGATGATCAGCGGACCGCCTTCGTGGCCACGCAGAACACCGGTCGAGAACGTCCATGCCACCTGCAGCTTGCCGACATTAGCCGCCGTGATCTGGTTCAATTTCGAATAGCGCGTATTGGCGTAGTCGCCCGCCGGCATCACCCAGTCTTTCGGGTTCTGCGCCATCTTTGTCAGTTCATCATTGGCGATGGCAACGCCTCCGGCAGAGGCCGCCATCGTGCCAAGACAGGTCGCAAGCAGCACCTTACGCATTGTGATGTCCTCCCAGACATAATGCCGGGTCTCGTCGAGCGGCCCAGCTTCATTTTGGTAATCTATAATTAGCCAGCTCCGCTGCTGCTTACTTGCCCAAGAGCGAAGCAGGCTTGCTCGACAGAGAACCTGTGCAAGATAATTTTCTCGCGCGCGGACGAGAAACCTGAACGGGCCTGAAAAGCCGGCGTCTTTCGCACTGCACACGGATCGCCGCAGCGCGATCCGTGGCTGATGTTTCACTTGACGTGACTGGTATCAAGTCAGAGGATTGACTTGGAAAAGTCGATTGCTCTGATCGCGATTCCTGAGCTGCGGGCTGTGCCGTCACATATTGTATCGCACATTGTTCCATATATGCGTCGTTCCATATGTGCTTCGTTCTGTAAGTATAGTTCCATCTCGTGGCCGACCGTTACGTGATGGTCTTTCATCGGTGAACAGTTCATGTCCGATACGCTTAGCTCTCTCAGTACCTCCGGATTGACGCCGACAAAGCAGATCCAGGTTTGGTCAGATGCTCTGACCGATCTGTGTGGACGATTTGACGTCGATCCGCTGGAAGCATCCACATTCGACGGACTGATCAATTACACATCGGTGTCGCGACTGAAATTGTGTCAGATCGAGGCGAGCCAGCATCGAATCGGTCACGCTGCCCCACGGGTTCGGCAAAGCGACCATCCATACGTGAAGATCTTGTTTCAAACCTATGGCGTCTCCCATTTCGAACAGGACAGTCGTCGGATCGATATCGGGCCCGGGGATTGCCTCGTCTATGACGTGTCGTGCCCGCATACCATCGTCAGCCCGGCCTTTACGCGTCATGACGTCGTGATCGTACCCAAGGAGTTGCTGCACGAGCGTGGCCTCGGCGCGGGAAATATCGCCGCCTGTAAGCTGTCGGCCCGCGCCGGCACGGGGCGCATCGCCCACGAATTCGTACAGGCCGCCTTCAGCGAAGCGACCAGATTATCGCCAAACAATGCCATCGGCGTTGCGGATTCGCTGATTGATCTGTTGCTGTTACCGCTCCGGGAAGTCGACACGACGCTTGATCGCGTCGGGCCGGAAGCCATGTATGTCCGTGCGCAGGGTTTCATTCGGGAACATTTGCGTGACCCCGAGCTCAGCATCGATCAGATTTCCACTGCACTGCATTGCACCAAACGCTATCTGCATATGCTGTTCAGCGACCGCGGGATGACGGTCAGCGACTATATCTGGCAGGCGCGGCTGCAGAACTGCCGGCAGGAACTGGAAGCGCAGAACGGAAAGACGATCACGGACGTCGCTTTTTCCTGGGGCTTCTCAAGCTCCTCGCACTTCAGTCGCGTGTTCCGGAAATATTTTGGCGTGGTTCCCTCCGCTATTCACAGAGCGCATCACGGCCATCAGCGATCTGCTCTCGCTGAAGAAATGTAACTGTACTTCGGCTGCCGTGCACATTTCGCGCCGCAACCGCGAGGAGTTATGTTGAAAGAAGTCGCCTCACTCCTTATCGTCCGGCGGCGCAATCATTGCGCAAACTCTGAGGAGACCAAGATGAGTTGGAAGACTCCGAAGATCGTGGAAGTGCAGGTCGGCATGGAAATCAACATGTACGCTTGCGCGGCCCGTAAGTAACGGATCGTTCATCCTGATCGATCTCTCCCGGCTCGCAGGCGAAAGTCTGTGAGCCGGGCAGAGGCTGCTGAACGCGCGCTGCGGCTGTCAGGCGTCCTTCGTGTCGAAGATCAGGAGATCTACGCCGCCATCCGCAAAATTCGCGAGATCGCCAGTGGCAGCCTGCCCTTCCGGCGAGGCGAGGCCCAGCTTGAGCACCGCAACCGTTTCGAAATCCAGCGCCTCGACCAGATGAATGTCGCCGTCTCCCGTCGGCGTTGTGACGCTCCCTGTGCTGACACCATAGTGTCTCAGCCCCGGAATCTTCCTCGCCAGCGGGATATGTACGGATTGATAGTATTTGTCGAAGGCTGCGGGCTTCTTCGGTGTCTTGTAAAGGACCAGGAGTCTCGCCATGGACGTTATCCTTCCCTGACTAGTGGCACTAACGGTGCGTGCCGCGTGCATATAGCAACCGATCCTGGCGCGATGTTCAAGCCAATCGCAGGACGTCTTCGCGGCCGGGCCGATTTCGACTAGCCTCGCACGGTGCGTTATCTCTATATAGACGTCTCTCTTCGATGACGGGATTGAATGCAGGTGCAGCGCGGCGTCAGGACAGTCTACGCGGCGATTCTTGCATTGAGCATGCTCGCCGTGCCGCGCGCGCAGGCGGGTGACATCGATACCGAGCATATTTTCGGCTTCATGATCGGCAGTGACATCGGCCGGGTGGGCGAACGGGAATTCCAGAGCGAGACGACCGGACGGTTCGGGAAATCCGGCGGTCGCTATCGTGCGGGCGAGCAGGAATTCGAACTGGAATTCGTTCCCGTCAAGGACATTCGCATCGAGATCGGAAGCAGCTTCTCAGCCTATCGGATCGCTGGTGTTCCCGGGCTCACCGATCAGCGCGCGCTCGGCTGGCAGGGCGCATCGGTGGACTTTCGCTACAGATTTCTTGATCGCGAGACGGCCCCCCTCGGCATGACCCTCGCGATCGAGACGCAGTTCAACGGGATCGACGAAACGAGCGCAGCGCGGGTCAGGAGCTACGGCACAGGACTGACGCTGGCCTTCGATCGGGAGATCGTCCCTGACGTCGCTGTTGCGGCCCTCAATCTGATCTATCAGCCGGAATGGACGCGCTATGCCGATACCGGAACGCGGGAACGCGAGGCGAGCATCGGAGCGGCGCTCGGCGTCATGATGCAGGTGCGTCCCGGCATCCTTCTCGGAGGCGAAGCGCGCTATATGCGCCGATATGAGGGGATCGGCCTTGACGAACTTGCTGGTCAGGCGCTGTTCGTCGGGCCAACCGCCTATTTCCAGCTCTCGGAACGATCTCGGCTGACTGCAAGCTGGAGCACGCAGTTATGGGGCCGCTCGGAGCTGCCACGATCGACACTGGATCTGGTCAATTTTGAACGCCACCAGGCCCGGCTGGTCTATGGGGTCAATTTTTAGCGCAGGGATCGCCGAAACTTCGCCCTGCCCGGCGCGTATTTGAGATGTTATCGTCCGGCGAATGATCTGGGATGCCCCGACATGAACATGATCAATCTGGTCCTGACAGTCTGCGCGGTGATGTCACCAAACGCCTGCGAAGAGCGAAACCTGTCGTTCACGGCGAACTTCTCGCTGCAGCAATGCGCCATGGCGGCGCCGCCCTATATCGCCCAGTGGATCGGCGATCATCCGAAATGGACCGCGGTGAAGTGGCGCTGCGAATATCCACATGGTCATGACAGGGCTGACACTGCCCGGGGAACAAAGGCCGGCTGACCAAACAACCAGGGACTATTTGTTGCAGTCCTGCAGGTCCTTGTCTGCAATCGAGAATACGGCATCGGCCTTGATCTCGATATTCCTGACCACGCACTGGCGCGCCTCGGGATAGCTGACCTTGGCGTCGTAACTGCCAGGCTCTATCCCCGTGATGCGCAGCCGCTCATCGTGATCGACTTCCTTATCCTTGTCCGCCAATGTGAGATTGGCGCCCCATTGCTGCTTTCCGGCCGGGGATAGCTGGAATCCGGTAATGGTCGATGTCGTCAGGTTCCAGAGCCTGATGCCCTTGCCGGCTTTGCCTTGGGCATGAGCGCTGCCTGCCATGAGCAGCAATATGACAGCCATCGATAGAGATGTGCGCGACATGTCCCCTCCATATCTGTTCGGCTTATTGAGCCGTTTCGTTTTCTTAGTATAGTTTGCCGGTCGTCTTCGCCAGCTTTGCGAGGCTCTCGTGGGACCCGATCGCATGACAGGATATCTCGTCGCGTTTGCGGCCGTTGCCGTTTTGTCGGGGTCGGCAGGAGCAGCGGAGATCAATGACTATCCGACATCCGCGCGCGCCGAATATGTCTTCGGCTGCATGAAGGCGAATGGCGAGACCCGGCAGTCGATCGAGCAATGTTCGTGCTCGATCGATGTCGTGGCGTCGTTGGTGCCCTATACCCGCTATATCACCGCGGAAACGGCGCTGAGCATGTCGCAGGTGCGCGGCAATCTGAGCGCCCAGTTCCGAACCTCGGAACAGGCCACCAGCGCCATCAATGACGTCCGGCGCGCCCAGGCCGAGGCTGAGGTGCGCTGCTTCTAGCGGTTATCGTCCGCCATCTGCATGACGCGCTGCGTTACATGCCGGAACCATTGACCTTCCACTCATGCCTGAACTGGTGCCCATCGGTGTCCTTGGCCTCGGCACGGAAGGTCTTTGCGCCATTTGAGACGTAAGTGAAGCGAACATTCGGATCTTCGGAGATCGAGATACCACCCTCCATCGACAGGACCGGGCTGTCGTCCTGCCATAGCTGGAGCCGATCGACATAGCGGGCCGGAATATAGAGTTGCGTGACCTGATCCATCTGCAGGCCGGAATTATTGGGGTGGCCGATCATGACCTGCGCCTCGCGCGTACCGCTTGTTTCCTCGTTTTGCGGTCCGGCAAACTGCCTGTAGCGCATCTGGCCCAACCGGCTCTTGGCCTCTTCGGCATTCTTCGCCGCTGGTGCAGAGCAGCCGCCGGATGCCTTCACATAGGTTTGCACCACATGGAGCTTGCCGTCACTGGTCTCAGCCACGGCGTGGACATTGGTGTAATTGTTGATTCGGACACGCGTTGAAATCTCCGAGACACTGGCGTCGGCCCCGAGCCTGAATTTCGCGGCCATGGGCGCCGGATTCTGATCGATCACCAACGTGATCATCACCACTCGCGAGTGTGCGTCCGACGTGGGCTTGAGGCGCAACGTCACCGGGACGATGGCGGCATCCTCCGCGCGCGTCGGCATCTCGAGTACAATCAGGTTGCTGCCGTCTTCCATCGGTCGGCTGTCGAAAATGTCCTGCACCAGCCCCGGCCATGGATCGTAAGGCTCCGGACCGGCCGCGGAAACGGAATGCGGACTGAGTACGGCGCTCAGCAGGATGGCGGCACAGACGCTGCGGAGTGCAAATCCCGGCATGGTAGGGCCTCGCAAGGGAAGTAGCGACGCGCTTGATACTAACCCAACCGGCGGTCATTCCCATTCAAATTGTGAGTATGCTGCAGTTGCGTTGCGGGTGTTATATTCGTCAAAAAGCTCCCATTTGCCGCGTTCGGCTTCTGCCGCGCGTTTCGTAGCTTCCGCGATCGGCTTGCCGTCGATGACGTCCTTGCGGACATCGGACGCGAGTGTTTCGAGATACCGGCGTTCGCCGGCGAGGGCCTGCGGCCAATCGCTCACTGGACCATGGCCGGGAACGACGCGTTCGGCCGGCAGCGCCGCGAGATCGTCCAGCAGCTTGAGCCACGCCTGGATGCTGCCATCGAGCACGGGAATATGGCGGAGAAAGACCAGATCTCCAGCGAACAACGTCTTCGTCGCCGGGTCGAATACCGTGACATCACTATCGCTATGGGTGGTGGGCCAGGCTTTGACGATCAGCGTGCGCCCGCCGAGATCTAGCGTCAACTCGCCATCGACGAGGCGAGTCGGCGGAACGATGCGGACGTCATCGATCAGCGCGTCGCCCATGCTGCGCCTGAATGCGTCGAGATAATACTGCCCGCGTGTGGTCAGTGCCTGCGGCAGCCTGACATGACCGACAAACTCGGTTCCACCGGCGACGAAGGCGGCGTTGCCGAACATATGGTCGGGATGGCCATGGGTGTTGATGACGTAACGAATGGGCTTGTCGGTATGTGCGCGAATGGACGCCAGCAATTGCCGTCCCTCGCGCACACTACCGCCGGTGTCGATCACGGCGACCGCCTGATCGCCGATCACGAAGCCAATATTGGCGACGGCGCCGTCATTCTCCGACGACATCAAGGCGATGCGTCCCTGATGCATGAAGACGCCTGCTGCGACTTCATTGATCGCCAGAGCCTGCTGTTGCGCACGAGCAGTTGAGAGCATTGCCAGCATCATGAGTGCAACGTGCATCGCAATGCGAGATGTCATTTGCAACTCCATATCACCCGGAAAAGAGCGTCCTCGCAATCGCCTGGAAAGTGCAGCGCAATATTGGAAGCGCCCATTTGCATCTTGCACGCTCAAAATGAGAGGCCTAGGTTTTTGTCGTGTCACCCATCAAAATGTGAACGGCAAGTAGCGCATGCAGCACCGAGTGGAACGATCCGGAATATGTCGCGCGCTGCTGACGTCGCTCTTCGCAAGTGCGCTATTGCTTGCAGGCAGCGCGCTTGCCCAAACTGCTGCTACCGACGATCTCTCGATCGAACTGGTCGATCCGCAGGTGCTGCGTGTTTGCGCCGATCCGCGTAACATGCCGTTCTCGAATGAGAAGGGCGAGGGTCTCGAGAACAAGCTCGCCGAGCTGTTCGCAGCCAAACTGAACAAGAAGCTCGATTACGTCTATTTTCCGCAGGCGACGGGCTTCGTTCGCATGACTCTCGGCGCGCATCGTTGCGATGTCATCATGGGCTTCCCGCAGGGCGACGACCTCGTCCAGGGGACCAATCCCTATTACCGGACGGCCTATGCGCTGGTATCGAAGACCGGCGCCGGTCTCGATGACGTCACGACGCTGGATGACGCCAGGTTGAAGAGCAAGCATATCGGCATCGTGGCGGGAACGCCGCCGGCCACCAATATGGCGGTCAACGGCCTGATGGTGAATGCGAAACCCTATCCGCTGGTGATCGATACCCGCGTCGATTCATCGGCACAGGCCATGATCAAGGACCTCACATCTGGCGATATCGACGCGGCAATCCTGTGGGGGCCGATGGCGGGCTTCTATGCCAGGAACGCCAATCCTCCGCTTCACGTCACGCCGCTGGTCAAGGAAACCACCGGGCCCCGCCTCGTCTATCGCATCGGCATGGGCGTGCGCTCCGCGGATCAGAACTGGAAGCGGCAACTCAACCGGCTGATTCAGGAAAACCAGCCGGCCATCAACAAGATCCTGCTCGATTTCGGTGTTCCCATTCTCGATGAGAACAATCGTCCGATCGGGCCGGAGGCGGCGGCCAAGTCGCCGTGACCATGCGTTGCGCCATCCTTCTCGCGATGGCACTCGTTATGGTCACGACGGCACAGGCGCAAGACGTGGTGCCGGAGCCCGATGACTATCGCACCGACAATTATCGCGCGCCGGTGCCCGCGACGCTGAAAGGCGGACGCGTCATCACGACGAAAGACGCCGAAGCGATCTGGCGCGACAAACGTGGCACTTTCATTGATGTCATGCCGCGTCCGCCGAAGCCGGCCAATTTGCCGCCGGAAACGGTCTGGCGCGATAAGCCGCGGCACAACATTCCGGGCAGCCTGTGGCTGCCCGACACCGGCTACGGCAGGCTGGCCACCGAGACCGAGGCCTATCTGCGGGATGGTCTCGCGCGCGCATCGGCCGGCAACCGTGCTGCGCTTCTGGTGATCTACTGTCAGGCCGATTGCTGGATGTCGTGGAATGCCGCAAAGCGCGCGGTGTCCTATGGCTACAGCAATGTCGTCTGGTATCCGGAAGGCACCGACGGTTGGGAACAGGCTGATCTGCCGTTGGACGATACGCAGCCCGAGCCACGGCCGACATCATCCGTGAAATAGCGCCCGGCGCTATTCCATCTCCTGCTGAATGGTGCGGCTGAGCGCGAACAGCCGCTGATCGATCAGCGTCGGCACCTCGCAGACGAAGGTGACGACGCGGCGCCGGTCGTCGAAGATGCGGGCTTCCCATAGCAGCTTGTTGTTGAGTTCGTCGATCTTCGCCTGATCGGGTGGCGACGCGTTCTGCAGCGTCTGCAGCATGGCCGTGTCGGCGCGGACCCGGTCGACCGCTTCGCGCTGTTTACGCGTGACGCGTTCGAGACCGGCCAGCACCGTCGCGCGCTGCGCATTCAAACTGTCGAACAACCCGGCAAAGACCAGTTTGCCTGATCTCGCCTTGTCCGGCGATCGCGAGAGAAAATCCATGATCGCCTTCTGCGCTTCCTCAAGGGGGACACGCCGCGTCGCCAGACGTTCGACCAGCGCGCTGACCTCGGCGTCGTCCTTCCAGGCACTGGCGACATCGTCGATCGGCGGTCCGGCCCAGACGGCAGCCAGCGAGATTTCCGGCACCTTGGCCTGAACGCACGGCCAGTCGGGATAACGCGGATCGGCAGCCAGCGCCGCGCCCGACCAGATCAACGAGAGGACTGCAATGATGCGAAACGGTCCGTTCATGTCTCGCCCCCGGCTGGTGCCCGGCGGGCGAAGCCGCGGCCGGGATCGTAAGCAATGATAGCACCGATCATGAATACGGCGGTACAGCCCGCGACAACCGCAAGGGAGACCCAGTTGACCTTGTCATAGAGCGCGAAGCGGATCAGTTCGACCGCATGGGTGAAGGGATTGAACAGGCAGAGATAATAGAGCATCGGGCTGCCCTCCTGCACGCGCCACAAGGGATAGAGCGCGGACGACGCAAAGAACATCGGGAAGATCACGAAGTTCATGACCCCCGCAAAATTCTCCAGCTGCTTGATGCGCGACGAGATCAGCATGCCCAGCGATCCCAACATCAATCCGGACAGGATCAGCGCCGGTAGAACCGTGAGATAGCCGATAAGCGGCGGAGCGACGTCCCAGAACCACGCGATCAGGAGAAACGCATAGACCTGCAGCAGGGAAACGACTGTCCCCGCCAGCAGTTTGCATATCAACAGAAACCAGCGCGGCAGCGGGCTGACCAGAAGCGTCCGCATATTCCCCATCTCGCGGTCATAGACCATCGACAACGACGACTGCATGCCATTGAACAGCTGGATCATCGCGATAAGGCCGGGCGCAATATAGACCTCATAGAGAATATAGGTCTCGTAAGGCGAGATGATCGAGATACCAAGCACCTGCCGAAAGCCGGCGGCAAAAATGAACAGCCAGACCAGCGGACGCACCAGCGCCGAAACGAAACGCTCGCGCTGATGCAGGAAGCGCAGCGCCTCCCGCCACAGGATGCCATTGAGGCAGGTGACATAGTTGCCGAAGCCCAGCTTGCGACGCTCATGCGTGACGAATGTCGTACTCACGATGACCTCCCGCGCTGGTCGGCCGCCTCGGTCATGCTCCGAAAGGCGGAGTCGAAATTGGCAGCGCCGGTTTCGCCGAGGATCTGTGTCACGGGACCTTGCGCGAGCACATGGCCGTGATGCAGCACGACGAGATCGTCGCTGGCGGCGATCTCGTCAAACAGATGTGTCGCCCACAGCACGCCGATGCCTTGTTCCGCGACCAGCATCCGGACATGCGCAAGAATATCGGCGCGCGCCTGCACGTCGAGCCCGACGGTCGCTTCGTCCAGCAACAGCAGCCGCGGCCGGTGCAGCAATGCGCGGGCGATCTCGAGACGTCGCATCTGTCCGCCGGAGAGATCGCGCACCCGGCTGTTTACCCGGTCGGCAAGGCCGATGCGCGCAATCACCTCGTCACCGCGCAGCCGCGCCTCGCGCCGCGCGATGCCCTGCAGCGCGGCATGATAGAGCAGGTTCTGCATGACAGACAGATCGAGATCGAGCGTGCGTGGCTGAAACACCACGCCAAGCAGCCGCAAGGCATCGCCCGGCGTATCGCTGATATCGTGGCCGAATACGCTGATCCGTCCAGCCTGAATGCCGAACAGCCGGGTGATCAGCGCCACCAGCGTACTCTTGCCCGCGCCATTGAGTCCGAGCAGAGCCGTGAAACTCGCCGGTGCGACATTGAAGGAGACATCCGACAGCGCCTGCCGACGACCATAACAATGGCTGATGCCTGCGACCGACAGAGCGGGTGTCACTGCCGGCACGCCAATTGGCTTCGGCGCGTCGTGCGCGACCTGTTCAGGGCGGGATGTATCGATCGTAGTCATGGCCGTGCCATGGCGATGCCCCAGGGCAATTCGCCGACCTGAATGGTCTTGATGACCTTTTGCGCCGCGACGTCGATGACCGAGACATCGTTGGAGACGCCGTTGGTGACCAGCAGATATTTCTCGTCGGGGGTAAACGCCATGTGCCAGACCCGCTGGCCCACCAGCAGATACTTGATCACCTTGTGGGTCGCCGCATCGACGACGGCGATCCGGTTGGCAGGGCCGAGCGCGATGAAAGCAGTTTTGGCATCCCAGGTCATGCCGATGCCGACCGGCTGAATGGCTTCGCGCCGCAGACCGGGAATGTTGAACTCGATCTTGTCGGTCACGACCCGCTTGGCGGGATCGATCACGGACACGGTGCCGCCGATCTCGGACGACACCCACAGTTCCGAGCCGTCGCGCTTGAATTCGGCGAAGCGCGGGCGTGCGTCGACCAGGACATTCGCCACGATCTCGCGCGTCGTCGTGTCGATGAAATGCGCCATATTGGTGGTTTCGGACGTGTTGATCAGGATCTTGCCATCGGGGCTGATCGCCATGCCTTCGGGCTCGACACCGACCTGCACGTCGCCCATGCGCACGCGTTTTTCGAGATCGATCACGGTCACCGTGTTGTCGTTCTCATTGGCGACATAGAGAACCTTGCCGGCGGCATCCTGGGTGAACAGCTCGGGGTCCGGACCGGATGGCAGCGAGTCGACCACCTTCTGGCTGGCAACGTCGATGATCTGGATGGTGTCGTCGTCGCCGACCGCGACCAGTACAGATTTGCCATCGCGCGTCAGTTCGATGCCGCGCGGGCGCTGACCGACCTTGATGGTCGCGGTGACGGTCCAGCTCTCGGTGTCGATCACCGAGACCGTGTTGCTCTTCTCGTTCGACACATAAGCGAGAAAGGCCGATGCAGGCGCTGCCGTTGCAAGCCATGTTGCCACTCCACACAGCCAGACACGGCACAGCATCTTCGATCTGTTCATCATCATTGCAGCCTGCATTTGCTTTCCGGACGGTCTATACCGAGCGTGTCGAGCTCCGAGACCTGATGCAGGAAACCTTCCTGCGGCGAGACCGAAATCACCATGCGCCCGTCGACCAGCAGGATCGGCTGGCGTAGCTGCAGGTTCCAGTCGCGGATCGTGAGCCGCTGCCCCTTGAAGCCGGCGATGGAGAAATCAGGCGACTTCAGAAACGCCAGAATGGCTTTGCCATCGCCCGAATTCGTGCGGGACGCGGCTTCGCCGATCATGCGGGTCGCGAGCCAGGCCTGCATGTCGCGCGCTGTCATGCGCCGCGCATTCAGTTTGGTGAAGCGGTTCTGGATCTGCACCGCGCCCCATTGATCCTGTGCAGCATGCCAACTGGTCGGCACCAGACCTGCCGATCCCGCGACCGGCCGCGGATCCCAGGTGCGATACGGCAAATAGGAAGCGAAGACTTCGCTCTCGTCGGCAGCGATCATGACGTCATAGGCCGGTGCCTGCTGTGTGAAGACCGGGATCTGGCGCTGGATCAATGTGACGCCGCTATCGGTGCGCCGCGCGCCGCCGGTGTCCTCAAAGACACGTTCCTGCACGATCTTTGCGCCGAACCGCGCGGCGGCACGGCGATAGGCGTCGGCTTCAAGCCGATCGTCGTCATGCGAGCCGGTCACCAGCAGCCAGCGTTTCCACTGCTTCCACACCAGATACTGCGCCAGCGCATCCGCCAGCATCGACCGCGTCGGCGCAATATGGATCACATTGGCCCGGCAGTCCGCCTCGCGCAGGCGGTCGTCGGCAGCACCCACATTGAACAGGATGCCGCCGCGGTCACGCACCGCGTCGGCCGCCTGCAGCAATGCATCGGGCGGCAGGTCGGCAATGACGAAGGTGCTGCGACCAGCGAGATCGCGTGCGGCTGCGGCGATATCGTCGCCCTCCTTCACACGAATCTCCTCCAGCCCGAACTGCTGCTTCAGGAACCTGCCAGTGGTGTTGTTGTCCTCGATGGCGAGCCGCGCGCCGGCGATGCCATCATTCTCGGACGGTAATTCGACCAGCGAAAGGGTTGCCTTGATGCCGGCCTGACCGAGATAACCAATGCTGATCGTCAGCGGTTCGGCCGCCAGCGCAGACGACGTCACGGCGCAGAGACTGATCGCGCCGATCAACCACCGTATCATGTTCCCTCCGACTACTCCTTCCTGGCTTGGCACCGGTGAAGGGTCTCGTAGCTTGAAACATGAACCAATTATCGTAGCTTGCAACCTCGGATTCTGCCGACACGTTGCATTTTATCGATGCGAGGTCTGCGATGAGAGCACTATCGATCACCGTGCTGTTACTGATGATGACGGCGACGGCTCAGGCCGCAGCGCCCAAAGTGGCGGTGTTCAATTTCGAATGGCTGGACACGAGCCTCGAAGGCGAGATGAAGGGACGCCGCAGCGACGAGCAGGCAAGACTGCTCCATGCTGCCGACCAGCTGCGCGAGGAGATGAAGCAATCCGGCCGTTTCGAGCTGCTGGATATGTCATCGCTCAATGTTGCGGCGCAAGGCCGAAACCTGCAGGCATGCGGCGGCTGTGACGTCCAACTCGCGCAGCAGATCGGTGCCGACCTCGTCATTACGGGGCTCGTACAGAAGGTCTCGAACCTCATTCTCAATATGAACATCACCCTGCGAAATGTTCACACCGGGCGGCTGGTCGCCACTATGAGCGCCGACCTGCGTGGCAACACCGATGAAAGCTGGTCTCGGGCAATGAGCTATCTGGTGCGCAACCGCCTGCTCGCACCGAATTACGGCGCCCCGCAGCCGCAGTAACGCGAGCCGCAACTCACTTTTTGAGCCGCGCCGCGTGCCAGCGCAGATGATCGGCCATAAAGGTCGAGATGAAATAGTAGCTGTGATCGTAGCCGGGCTGGAGGCGCAGCGTCAGCGCAATGCCTGCCTTTTTACAAGCGCCCTGCAGCAGTTCAGGCCGCAATTGTTCGGTCAGGAAATTGTCGGCGTCGCCCTGATCGACCAGCAATTCGGGGAATCGCGCCCCATCCTCGATCAGGGCAACCGCATCGTGCTGTCTCCACGCCGCTTTGTCGTCACCCAGATAGCCGCCCAGCGCCTTGATCCCCCACGGCACCTGCGACGGCGCCACGATCGGCGCGAAAGCGCTGGCCGCGCGGTAACGATCGGGATGACGCAGCGCAATGGTCAGCGCGCCATGCCCGCCCATGGAATGGCCGAGAATCGACTGACGATTGCTATCGATCGGGAATTGGTCGGCCACGAGCTGCGGCAGCTCCTCGGTCACATAACTCCACATGCGATAGTTGCGCGCATAGGGCTCCCGGGTGGCATCGACATAGAAGCCGGCGCCCAGCCCGAAGTCATAGGCATTGTTGGCGTCACCGGGAACATCGGCACCGCGCGGGCTGGTGTCGGGCGCAATGAAGATCAGCCCCAGCTCGGCGCATGCGGCGCGAAACTCGCCCTTTTCGGTGACATTGGCGTGGGTGCAGGTGAGGCCCGAGAGATACCAGACCACGGGCAGCCTGGCGCCGTCCTGATGCGGCGGCACATAGACCGAGAATGTCATGTCAGTTCCGGTCGCGCGACTGGCGTGTTTGTAGACACCCTGTGTGCCGCCATATGATCGATTGAGCGAAACTGTCTGCATGGTCATGACTTTACAGGTTGGATGCGGCAGCGATGCGACGCCGCAGAAACAGGTGATGTCCGGTCAGGGAGGCCCGGTCAGGCGATGCCACGCTCGATGGCGAAGCGCACCAGCTCGACCGAACTGCGGACGCCGAGCTTTTGCCGCATGAGTGACGACGTATTGGCCACCGTCTTGTAGGAGGCGTGAACCATCCAGGCAATCTCGGCGAGGCTCTTGCCGGCACCGAGCAGTCGCAGGATCTCCATCTCGCGCGAATTCAGCTTCGACAGCGGGCTTTGCGTCAGCGCAGGCCCGGCAAAAGCAAGGCTTCGAGCCATCGCCGGTGGGAGATACACGCCGCCGCGCGCAACCTCATAGACGGCCTCCAGCAGATCGTGTGGGTCGCCGGTCTTGGAGACATAGCCCTTGGCGCCACTCTCAATCGCACGGGCCGCGAAGATCGGATCGTCATTCATGCTGAACATGATGATGCGCATCGTGTCGTCGCGCAGCAGGATGCGCCGTGCCAGTTCATATCCGGACACTGTCGGCAGATTGATATCGATGATGCAGATATCCGGATCGCCCGTCAGGAAGACCTGCTCCCCACTCGCGGCATCGGACGCTTCCAGCAGTTCGATCTCCGGATCGTCCGCGAACACCGCGCGGCAGCCCGATGTGACGATGGGATGATCATCGACGATCAGAACGCGCATGGGTTACCCCCGTAAACTCTGTCAGCCAGAAACTCTGTCAGAAAGTCTCGACCTGCTCCTCGATTGCTGCGCTGCATCAGCCGCGCGCCTTTGGAGTGACATGATTGACAATCGAAGGTCGCCTCGATCCGATATGATCGCCGTCGAATTTCGCTGTCAAGTTCATAGTCGCGGCATGCAGGCGAGATGCGAGTGAAAGCATGGTTATGTGGCAGAAACTTTCGCTGCGCGCGCGGATCAATCTTCTGGTGGCACTCGTGCTCGCTCTTGGCCTGGTCGCCAATGTCGTGCGGCTTGCGCTGGAAGCTGGCCCGCGCGTCCAGGCCGAGGACCAGAGCGTGATCCGGCTGACACGTGAAGTAATCGAAAGTATCGGAACGAGCCTGAACGAAGCGCCGGATCCGAATGCGCGGCTCGATAAAATCGTCGCCGACCTCAATCGATTGCGACATGTCAGCATCGTCAGACAAGGCGATGGGAACATGCCCTCCCCGAAGAGCGACGGTCAGGAACGGAGCGACAGTGCAGGTTCTCCGCCATCGTGGTTCGTATCGTTGATCCATCCCGAGCGGATATCGGAGTCGGTGTCGGTGATGGTCGGCGAGAAGCGGCAGACGCTGATGATCACGTCGCATCCCGATGACGAGATGCGGGAGATATGGGATGGCATCGTCACCCAGCTGACGCTCAGTCTGATCGTTGCACTGGTGCTGTTCGTCGTCACGAGTCTGGTCGTCAGGCGGGCACTGGCGCCGCTCGATGCATTGTCGCAGGCCATGGTCGATATCGAAGCGGGGAACTATCAGGCGCGCGTTGCACCCGCGGGAGCACCGGAACTCGCCGCGCTCTGCATCCGTCTCAATCATCTCGCTACCACATTGGGCGATGTGCTCGAGGATCGGCGACGCCTCGCCGAACGGGCCGTCTCGCTGCAGGATATCGAGCGCAGGGATATCGCACGCGAACTGCATGATGAGTTCGGGCCGTATCTGTTCGCCCTGCGCGCCCATGCAGGCGCCGTGATGCGTCTCGCCGATCACGAACCGTCGGGCACTGGTGCCCTGTCGCGGCACGGCACTGCCATTCTGGCGCAGGTCGATGTCCTGCAGCAGTTCAATCGCCGCATCCTCGAGCGATTGCGACCGGTCGGGCTGACGGATCTCGGCCTGTCCGGTGCCGTTGCGGTCTTGCTGCGTCTCTGGCGCGAATCCCATCCGGAGGTCGTGATCGAGAGCATAGTATCGCCGGCTCTGGCTCCCCTTGGTGAGGTCGCCGAGCTGACCGCCTATCGTGTCGTTCAGGAGGCACTCACCAATGTGTTCCGCCACGCGCAAGCGTCTGTCGTCAGCGTGGTCATCGAACCGGTGATGGGGGCCGTGACGAAGCCTGTATGCGACAACGTGCTGGTCCGGGTGCGCGACAATGGCCGCGGCTTCGACCCTGATCGCAACGGCGGCTTTGGTCTCATCGGCATGAGGGAGCGGGTCTGGGCCCTCGGCGGAACGCTCACGGTCAGATCTGATATGGACGGCGTGACTGTCGAAGCCATCATTCCCGCGACAGAGCCGCTGCCAAATGCGCCTGTAACGCGCGATCGGGAATTTGTCCCGACTTTATCGGGAAAATAGCTGAGCCGGATTTCGACACTTTGCAGATAGCGCAGTCTCTCTCACTCGCTAGTATCACGCTACCGGATGGTGCCATCAGAGCGCCGACGCGGAATGGGATGAGACAGATGCGCGTAAGAGTGCTGGTCGTGGCTTCGCTATCGACGGGTCTTCTACCGGTTTCCGAAACAGCTTTTGCACAAAGTCCGCCCGGAGAACCGCAGGTACTGCCACCGGTCGTAGTGTCCGCCCCTGCCACCGCCAGCAGGCGCGCTCCCCGGCGCCAGACGACCCAGCGGGTCGCCGAGCGGCCGCGGACGGTCTATGTCTATCCGACCACGCCGACGTCGCGTTCCGGCATCGACGTCGACAAGGTCACGGCGAGTATCAATTATGTCGATGCCCGCGCGATCGAGCGTGCCAATTCCCTGAACGTCACTGATGCGCTGCAGCAGCAAGTGCCCGGCATTCTGATCAACGAAGTCGCGGGCAATCCCTTCCAGCCCGATCTGCAATTTCGCGGCTTCGTGGCGTCGCCGGTGCCTGGTACGCCGCAGGGGCTCGCGGTCTATCAGAACGGCGTGCGTATCAACGAGGCCTTCGGCGACACCGTCAATTGGGACCTGATCCCGACCGCGGCGATCCGCTCGGTCAGCGTGGTCACCAACAATCCCGCCTTCGGCCTCAACGCGCTGGGCGGCGCGGTCAACATCCAGATGAAGGACGGCTTCAACTATCAGGGAGCCGAGCTCAGCACCATGGGCGGCTCGTTCGGCCGCATCCAGGGCTCGGCGCAATGGGGCAAGCAGGTCGAGGGATTCGCCGTCTATGGCGCGCTCGAAGGCCTGCATGACAAGGGTTTTCGCAACTTTGCGACATCGGACGTCCGACGCTTTTATGGCGATGTCGGCTATCGCAGCGACAGCACCGAGCTTCACCTCAATATGGGTGTCGCCGACAACAAGTTTGGCGCCACGGCGACGGTTCCGGTCGAACTGCTGCAGCAGAATTATGGCGCCACCTATACGACGCCGCAGACCTCGAATAACCGCGTCGGCTATCTCAATTTCACTGGCAAGGTCGAGGCGACGCCGACCTGGACGGTGGAGGCGGCGGCGCATCTGAGATTCTTCAGGCACAAGACCCAGGATGGCAATCCGACCGGCACCCGCCCCTGCGAAGATCCGACCCTCCTGTGCTTCGGCAATGACGACACGCCGGCCAACGGCCTGAACGGTGCGCAAATTGCCAATCCCTTCGCCCCCGGTGCGGTTCTTGGCGAGAATGACCGCACCTCGACGCGCTCGACCACGGTGGGTGGCTCGCTACAGGCGACCAATACCGATCAGCTGTTCGGCCATGACAACCGCTTCGTCGTGGGCGCCAGCTACTCGTCCAGCGCCAGTCATTTCACGGCCAGCGCCGAACTCGGTACGATCGGCCCGGATTACGTCGTCACCGGCAGCGGGATTTCCCTCGGTCAGTCCGGCGATCCGATCGCGATCGGCCCGGTGTCGCTGCGGACCACCAATCGCTATGGCGGCATTTACGCGCTCGACACCTTCGATGTGACCAATGCCTTCTCGATCACCGGTGGCGGGCGCT
Organism: Tardiphaga sp. GW822-FHT04G09; assembly: GCF_058800725.1. Classification (NCBI taxonomy): domain Bacteria; kingdom Pseudomonadati; phylum Pseudomonadota; class Alphaproteobacteria; order Hyphomicrobiales; family Nitrobacteraceae; genus Tardiphaga; species Tardiphaga sp. GW822-FHT04G09. The sequence continues at coordinate 47,354 of NZ_JBXAMO010000020.1, forward strand.
TCAACACGGCGCAGATCGTGCTTGAGGACCAGATCGGCACCGCGCTCAACGGCGACCACACTTTCAATCGTTTCAATCCCATCATCGGCGGCACCTACAAGATCACGCCTGAACTGACCGCCTATGCCGGCTATTCGGAAGCCAACCGCGCGCCGACCCCGCTGGAACTCGGCTGCGCCGATCCCGCCAATCCCTGTATCGTCGGTGCTTTCCTGATCTCCGATCCGCCGCTCAAGCAGGTGGTTTCGCATACGATAGAAGCTGGCCTGCGCGGCACGAAGGAGCTGAATGCCGGCACGCTGGGCTGGAAGCTCGGCGCCTTCCGCGCCACCAACACCGATGACATTCTCGCGATCCCGAGCCCGGTGCTGCAAGGCTACGGCTATTTCCAGAATGTCGGCTCGACACGCCGGCAAGGCATCGAGGCGGAAGTCACATTGCGTGCGCCGACCCTGCAGCTCTATGCCAGCTATGCCTTCGTCGATGCGCGCTTCCTCGATCCGCTTGCGATCGGATCGAACAGCCCGTTCAAGGATGACGACGGCAACGTCCAGATCCAGCCCGGCAACCAGATTCCCGCAATCCCGCGCCACCGCGTCAAGGCCGGGTTCGATTATGCACTGACCGACGCATTCAAGGTCGGAGGCGACGCACTGTTCGTCAGCAGCCAGTATTTCGTCGGCGACGACTCCAACCAGGCGCCGAAACTCGAAGCCTATACCGTGTTCAATGCCCATGCGTCGTATCAGATCGACAAGTCCGTGCAGGTGTTCGCCCGCGTCGACAACATCCTCGACCGACGCTATTCGACCTACGGGACTTTCTTCGACACCGACTCGGTGCCGAATTTTGCCAATGGCGGCGCTCAGTTCACGGACGCTCGTTCGGTCAGCCCGGCGCGGCCACGTGCCTTCTATGCCGGCGTGAAGGTGAGGTTCTGACGGGCACGGGCGATCAGGCCCGCATCCAGTAGCGATAGCCGAGCCACCCCATCAGCAATGCGCTCGCCAGCCACAATGCGATGATCGCGATCATGCCCGATCTGCTGGTCGGGCGTTCCGCAGCCTCGCGCGCCATGATCCGGTACTCCGCCATCACCTCGCCCGGAACCAGCGCCACCACGAGCCAGATGCCCAGCGGCACGATGATCAGGTCGTCGAGATAGCCGAGAACCGGCACGAAGTCCGGAATGAGATCGATCGGCGACAGCGCATAGGCGGCGACAGTGATCGCGAGAACTTTCGCAAACCACGGCACCCGCGGATCCCGCGCCGCGAGATAGATGGCGTGCGCGTCCGTCCTGACGTTTCGCGCCCAGCTCTTGATGCGCGCAAACATGAACACCTCGTGTCGACAAGCATATCCCGGCCGCCGAAGCGGCCGGGATATGTATCACATCTCGGCTTCAGCTTCGACGTTAACGACCGATTCTGCCAGACTGGTCAGCGCAGCGTCCGTCGCCTTCTCTTCCTGCAGCGTCGCATCGAGCAGTGATGCCGCATCCGACATCCCCAGTTCTTGCGCCCATGTGCGAAGGGTGCCGTAGCGGGACATCTCGTAATGCTCCACCGCCTGGGCGACAGCAAGGAGTCCGGCATCGAGCGCGGGCATGCCCTTGTACTCGGTCATGATCTCGGTGCCCTCCTTGGTGATGCCCATGATGGCTGCGCAGGTCTTGGCGACCGGCTTCTTGCCCGCGATCTTGAACACGCGCTCAAGGCGCTTGATCTGACCTGCGGTTTCCTTCTGATGCTTGAGAAAGGCCGCCTTCAGGCCCTTGTCCTGTGCGGCCTTGGCCATCTTCGGCAGGGTCGCGAAGATCTTCTTCTCGGCGAAGTACACATCCTTGAGGGTGTCGTGAAAAAGGTCGGCGAGCAGCTTGGGTTTTTTGGCCATGGAATCTCTCCAATAAAAAAGCCCCTGCTGATGCAGGGGCCTCGCGTTCTCTGGTTGAGGTTGTGCACGCCCGACAAGTCGCCGTAAGGAATTATGTTCCGGCGGGCGGGGAAAGACCTCGAATGTCAGCCTTTACCTGCCCAGGCCGGGCGCTCCCCTAACCATGGCGGCAGCGCGTCCCACTCGGCGGCTCTCATCCGCCGTTCCTCGCCCCCGACATTGATGAAAACAAACGGCGCATCTTCCCCGCCTGTCTTGGAACCGGCGAACATCGCAGGAATGCCGTACGCATCTCGAATGGCCGTCTTGATCGACATCTGTTCCTCGATCTGTGAGCTTGCAACGTCGCGGCGTTGACGCATTTCACTGCGTTAGCAGGCCCACGACTTGATCGTCGCCGGGAAACATCCCGTGCTGGCGCGATAGGATCTGCACTACTTCTTTCTAACCGCCCCCAGTGACGGCATGATCTTGGGACCGCCGCCTTTCAGGCTCTCTGCGGCAGCGATCGTTTTGACCGCCGTCTTCTTCGGCTTCTTGGTCTCGCGATTTCCCTTGGCCATGTCGTACTCCCGCTGTGTGATCCTGAGCGTTACCACGGCTGGCACTGAAAGGCCGATTTATTATCATCATTCTCTCGCTCACCTCTCACCGACTTGTTCCGGCTCACGGTCCTTGAAGATACTGATGGCTATTCGCGAGGAAAGAGCGCACGCTGCGATCGCGCGCATTCATGACCGTGACGGTCCCTGCCGAGCGCGCGCTGCTCTTGCCACGAAATTGTCCGACATGCCGCGGCCGGCGCAGCATTGCCAATTTTGAGCCATTGCTCCTTCCAACCTTTGAAATCGCGAGGCTGCAGATTGACGGTGTTCGGCCGCATTGCATTTATTGGCAATTCACTTCCACGCCGATGTGGCATCGCCACGTTCACCACCGATCTGCAGAGCGCAGTGGCAGCCGCCCGCGCAGACTCCAAGACCACCATCGTGGCCATGACCGATCACGGTCATTTGTATGATTATCCGGCCACCGTTGGCATCCAGATCAATGACGGGCTGATCAATGACTACATACGCGCCGCGGAATTCCTGAACGCCGGCGGTTTCGACGTGGTGTCGCTTCAACATGAATTCGGCATTTTCGGCGGCGTAGCGGGAAGCGATATCATCCAGCTTCTCTCGCTGCTCAAGATGCCGATCGTGACAACGCTTCATACGGTTCTTGCAGAGCCCACCGCCGCACAGAAGGACGTCTTCACCCGCGTTGTCGAGATGTCCTCGAAGGTGGTGGTGATGGCGGAGAAGGGTCGGGAACTGCTTCGGACCATCTATCAGGTCGCCGAAGAGAAGATCGAGGTCATCCCACATGGAATTCCCGAATTTGCGTTTGTCGAGCCCGACGACGCAAAGGCGAGGCTCGGTTTTGCCGGCAGGTCTGTCATTCTGACGTTCGGCCTGCTTTCGCCCAACAAGGGCATCGAATTCATGATCGATGCGATGCCGTCCATCCTGAGCACCTGTCCGGATGCCGTTTATGTTGTACTGGGTGCAACCCATCCAAATCTGGTACGCGACGAAGGCGAGACCTATCGCGAATCCCTCATTGCAAGGGCCCGCGAAGCTGGCGTCGCGGATCACGTCGTGTTCCTTGATCGCTTCGTTGACCAGGCGACTCTGCTCGATTTCATTTCGATGTGCGACGTCTATGTCACGCCCTATCTGAACGAAGCCCAGATGACCTCAGGCACACTCGCCTACAGTTTTGGCCTGGGAAAAGCCGTGGTATCGACCCCCTATTGGCACGCTCGGGAACTGCTTGCCGACGGCCGCGGCATCATCGTCCCGTTCGCGGACGCGGACGCAATCGGCATCGAGATCGAAAAGCTTCTGACCAATGCGCCGCTGCGCCAGGCGATGCGCAAGCGCGCCTATGCCAGCAGCCGCTCCATGACCTGGGAGCGGACGGCCGATCGATACATGTCAGTATTCGAGAACGCGGGTCGTCGCCATCGGCTCAAGACCATCGCGAAGTCGGATACGAGCACGCTGCTGCGAGATAGTCGCGCACCGCCCGAGATGCAGATCGGTCACTTCCTGTCCATGTGCGATGACACCGGCCTGTTCCAGCATGCGGTCCACTGTGTTCCGGATCGCTCGCACGGCTACTGCATCGACGACAATGCCCGCGCGCTGCTGCTGGCATGCGCGTTGAACACGCCGGGTGAACTGCGTCTGCCGGAGGTCCTGACCTCCCGCTTTGCAGCTTTCGTCCAGCATGCGTGGAACCCTGAGACGCACCGGTTTCGGAACTTCATGGCTTTCGATCGCAGCTGGCTGGAAGAAAGCGGATCGGAAGACAGTCATGGACGCTCGCTTTGGGCGTTGGGCGTTTGCGCTCTTTCCGATGCGAACCCGTCACGGCGAACCTGGGCCGCAGCACTCTTTGCCGAGGCCCTGCCAAAGGTCGGCGATTTCCTCTCGCCCCGTGCCTGGGCATTCGTATTGCTGGGACTCGATGCGTATTGCGCGACCGTCACCGACAATGGCAGCGCCAACACGATCCGGACGGATCTGGCCGACAGGCTGGTGTCGCTTCTGAAGAAAGTCGAGACGAGCGACTGGGTGTGGTTCGAGGAAGGGCTCTCCTATGACAATGCGAGACTGTGCCAGGCCTTGATTCTCACCGGCATGTCGATGAAGAGGCCTGATTATCTGAATGCCGGGCTGAGAAGCCTGCGCTGGCTGCTGGCACAGCAGACCTCGGCCAGCGGTCAGTTCAGGCCGGTGGGCACGGAGGGATTTCACGACATCCGGCGCCAGCCGCGCAGCTTCGATCAACAGCCTGTAGAGGCCGCCGCCACCATCGCAGCCAGTCTCGCGGCGTGGCGCGCCGATCAGGACGCTGAATGGAAGAGCGAAGCCGCTCGGGTATTCGCGTGGTTCCTCGGCAGCAATGACCTTTCGATTTCGCTCGTCGACCTGGAGACAGGAAGCTGCCGCGACGGACTGCATCCGGACCGCGCCAATGAGAACCGTGGTGGGGAGTCAGTCGTGTCCTACCTGCTCGGGCTATCGGAAATTCGACACATGGCACGTATCGCCGAGGATCAATCGAAGTCCGCGGCTCGCGTGGCCTAATAACGTAGCCTCCTTCAGCAGAAAAATGAGATTCACTTGTCTTCATCTCCGATACTGAATCGCCAGGAGCTCTATCTCCGGCCTGACGCGTCCCGTGTCATCGTACGGCCATTCAAACCTGCAACGGAGCCACGCGACCTCAATCCGACAGATAAAACGCGTGCCAATCATATTGTCGATCGGATCCTTGCACTCAGTCCCGAGCAGGCAGAACACCAATTGGCCGACGTGCTTGAGAACTTTCTGGGCCGCCACCGGAATTTGCTTCAGACATTCGAGGCCCGCGCCGACGAAATGGAAGATGCGTTTCATGACCACAGCCGGTTCACGACGATTCAGCGTCAGCTGATCGGCGCCTACTTCCTGAGTGAATACTCGTTTGAAGCGTCGGCACTCTTCAATCCGAGCATCGTACCTCATCCCGATCAATCCGGAACGACAGCCGGCGCCCTGCGCTTCATCCTCAGCCTGCGCGCGGTCGGAGAAGGCCATGTCTCATCATTGACGTTTCGCACCGGGCTCGTGGGCGCCGAGGGAACTGTCAGCATCGATCCGACCGCGCGCCTCGCATCAAATCCGACAGTGCGACGCCTTGGCTCCGGGCCTGGCGGCGAGGATGTCGACGTCACGTTCAGTAGCGGCGAGGAAATCAGCGAGCGGGTCATTTTTCCGATTACGGAATCACAATCGAACGGCATCGAGGATGCGCGTTTCGTGAAATTCACCCATTCGGGACGAACGGTCTATTACGCGACTTACACGGCCTATAGCGGCAGGGCGATCCGCTCCGAAATCATCGAAACGTCCGACTTCATCACGTTTCGCTTTTCGACCCTTCGAGGCAGCGCGTCACATAACAAGGGCATGGCGCTTTTTCCCCGGAAGATCGATGGCCGGTTCGCGATGATCGCGCGGCAGGACAACGAGAATCTCTACCTGATTTATTCGGATGATCTTTACACATGGGATGGCGGCACGCCGATTCTGAAGCCGGCCGCCCCTTGGGAGTTCGTGCAGATTGGCAACTGCGGCTCGCCTATCGAGCTGGATGAAGGATGGCTGTTGCTGACCCACGGTGTCGGCCCGGTCCGCAAATATTCGATCGGAGCGGCGCTCCTCGACAAGAACGACCCGACGAAGGTGTTGGCACGCCTGCACGAACCGCTACTTCGACCCGCGCCATCCGAACGCGAAGGTTATGTGCCGAATGTCGTCTACACATGTGGCGCGATGCGGCATGGTGACCGGATCATCTTTCCATATGCCATTTCGGACAGTTATTCGAACATCGCGACGATCGATATAAGAAGCCTCCTCGCAGCGATGGACAGATGACGATCGACTGAGCTTCAATTGGGATGGAGCCGGATGCGGCTCCGAACGCTCTGCTCAAAGATCAATGCTTGTCGTCAATCGGTGAAAACACAGTCTTGGGAGACGCATGGTGACCGGTGAAAAATCAAGATCACTCGTTGTTGGAACGACAGTCTTTTGGAAGAACGATAGGGACGATTTCGGCACCGTCATCGCCAAGGACTGGAGCAGCGTCACCGTCAAATGGGAAAGCCGCGGCAGTCAGAAAATCATGCACAACGACATGGATGGCTTCACGGCTGCCTGAAATTCCAGGGTTGCAGCGAACATCCCTGATTGCCGCTTCGTGGAAACAAACCAGCGACATGCCGCCAGCTCGCTGAAATTTACGCGAAAGGCCCGCCAGGGATAAATCCGGCAGGCTATTCAGTCATTTGGTGACAGCCGGGCGCCGCCAGACTTGCGGTACCCGGCAACAGGTGCCGATCAGCCAACCCGGAGGTTTTCTGCCGAAGTCTTGCCACGGTTGGCCACTTCCTCGAAACTGACCTTGGCCCCCTCGTTCAGCGTGCTCAGACCCGCCTTCTCGACGGCCGAGATGTGAACGAAGACGTCCTTGCTGCCATCATCCGGCTGGATAAAGCCGAAGCCCTTCGTCGCGTTGAACCATTTTACTACGCCAGTGGTCACGTCAGTTCTCCCGGTTATCTCTGCAAACACAGCAGCGCTCTATTCGGCGGCGAGTCAATCGAGCAAAGTTTGATTTTGCCAAACAGATCCTGCAATCCGCTATCGGGACGACCGGGCGACCGTCACCCGTCTCCCACGGCCCCGACGTGCCGGCAGTTCAGGGCAACATAATCCACGAGATGGCCGGCCGACGTGCTACTGTCATCGGAGCCCAACTCGGGCGGAGGACCAAACCATGGCTAAAGGCGAACAACGAAACAATCGCGAAGTAAAGAAGCCCAAAAAGGACAAGGTCAAAACGATCGCGGCAGCTCCGAGCATGAAGAACCTGATGCACCCCGAGGCAGACAAGCCCAGAAAGAAATAATCTAACGGAGCGCATCGCCAGCAGTGCAGCACCGTCTGAGGTCATGGGCACCCGGCACATGATCCATGCGCCCAATCGCGCCACCGCGTTCGCGGCGATCGAAAACCATCAAATTCAATCAAGAATGTTCACCCCCTTCCGGGGCGCTCCGACGCGCATCGGCGATCATGCCAGATGGAGCAATCATGACACATGAAGACCTGGAACTGATCCGTGAGATCGTCCTGCACGGCGGCGCAAAATATACCGCTGGCAATATCGATCGCAGCAGATACCAGCGCCTTGTCGATCTCGGGTGGCTATCGCCCCTCGTCATGAACAAGACAGACATTGCCTATGAGGCGACAAAAGCAGGCGAAGTGGCCGCGAGCTGACCCGGCACTCGGGGAGCGGCTCTAGCCGCGCGCGACGATTTTTCCGGTCGCGAACTGTTCCAGGGCGTGGAGCGCACTTTCCTCATATGTCGCGCCCGGCAGCGGTTCCGCGATCACGATCAACTGGCCAATGGTCAATTGAAGCGCATCATCCAGGACGTCGTAATTGGCTTCGTAGGTCCTGCCGGCGAACACCAGTTCAACATGGCCATGCCAGAACCCCTTCAACTCCGGCTCCCGACGAGATCGATAAACGTCTGAAGCTCTGCAGAAAAGCGTTCGGCCTGCCCGGCATTGAGCCATAGTTTTACTGTCGACGTCGCCGACAGGACAAAGGCAACCCCGAAACCGCCCGCATTTGGCACGCACAGCGCCGACCAGCTGTCAGCTTCGCTCACGATCTTCCGTTCGTTGGGCGTTCCCGTTTCCAGCACGTGACTGATCTGGATCTTGAGTTCGATTGCATCGTCGAACGACAGGGAAATCTCCTCTCCGCTGAAGTTCAGAATTAGCCAGCAATCTTTTTGCTTGGGTTTGACGTCGGAGGTGAAGTTGAAGGGCATTGTCCGACCATGCGCCTATGCCCGTGACGGTCAATCAAATTCATCGCGACGCCATGTCGACTTGATGCACGGGCCTTCCGTTGCGGCCCTGGCTGCCTGCCTGACCGGGAGCAAGTTTCATGTGGCGGTCATGGCCTGCACGCCCTAACTGGACATTGCGGCCTTCGCGTTTGAGTCGCACTGAGGCGCAGACAGAGGGACGATCGAATGAGCGACGGGTGGCAACCAATCAGCAGTGCACCGAAGGACGATGAAAGGATCATCGTTGCGGGTGGAACATGGATACGCGGAAACAAGGACAAGCTGCCCCAGGCATTTCCATGCCTCGTCATCTGGGACGAAACCGAGTGGCTCATCTGCGACAATGAAGGCCCGCGAGCGCTCATACGGGGTCCCAAGGTCTGGATGGCAGTCCCGCCCGTTGACTTGCCTTCAGCATCGGAACTGCTGAAGACGGTCTGATGCATTTCATTAACCATACGATGCTACCCGTCCTGTAGCGCGGATCCTGTCGAGCGTACCGCGCCAACTCTGGAGTCGCAGATGCAGGTCATCGAAATCACGGACCTCGTCGAGGCCAGACGAGCGCGTCTGGCTCAATATCACGGGCTACCGCGTGCACTTCAGCTGAACGGTCAAACAGTCACGGGTTCGGTGAGATCTGTCGTGATGGATGCATCGGCGGCAAAGTGGACCGTCAAGCTCATTGCAACGCCACCTGTCGTCGACAGAAAATATAGTCTGCGCCGCTCAGCCTAGAGCCGGACGCAGACCCGCACGACAACATCCGACCTTCTTCAGCCCTGCCATCCCGCAGTCGCATGTATCTGTAAGCGCGCGCCTGTACCAATCCATCCTGCAGTCGCCGCGCGGACGGCCATTTCGGTGGCGAGCGAACCGTAGCGAGAGCAAGATCGCCTTCAGGCTGTTTGCGGCCCTCCCCCCATACATTGAACACATAGACGTCGTAACATTCCTGGAGTTCGGGCTTTCTCCGAGCTTTATGGATCCAAACATGATTGCTATTTCGACACAGGTTCAGGCGCCTGATGACTTTCAGCGCGTAGCGTTCGACATAAGACACGGCAATCGCCGGGTTGCGTGCACCCTGACGACCAAATTTCCAACCAAAGATCAGGCCAAGAAGTACTTCCACGCCAACAGGCCGCTGATCGAGAAACTGGCCCGCGATCAGATGGAACTGGCTGCAGCCAACGACGGTGAGATCAAGCTGGTGATGATTTAAAAGTCGCCTGCCATGCTCTCCGTTTCCGTGAAACAAAGGCGCAACCTCGTCTTCGCGTTGGCTCGGACGACGACGCAAGGATACCGATATGGCGAAGTCGTTGCTCTCCAGACAGGACCTCGAACATGCGGCATTGCTGCAGATCCGCAGCTGCTACGGATGCGAAGACGTCACGGCCGTGATCATCGACGAGATCGCAGACCCTCGCTTTGAGACGAACTGGGGCATTCTGTCACTTCACCGAGCGGCCGACGTGCAATTGAGGCTCACCGCTGAGCTCAATACAGTCCGCGCGATTGACGGCACCCAGGAAAGACTGCGGAAGCTCTATAACCTCAAGACCGACTGAGCTCGTCCAGCTGCTGGCGAGGCATAACGCCCATATTCCGGATCGATTTGGGAGCAGTTCCGCCGCCCCAGGGACGAATTCCGCCGGGACTGCGGCCCCTTGCATGACGTGCGACAGGCGATCCCAGGATTATGTCGACTTCGGATGCAGAAACCTCTAGGTTCCTTCACATCACCTCGGTACGATAGGCACTCGGTGACTGAGGGCCGTGTATGCTCCCGCCTTGATGGGAGCAGCTTAGGTGTCATCATCTCGAGATAAGACCCACGTGCTTGTCGTCGAAGACGAGATGGTGCTGCGTATGCGAGCGGTCGACATCGTTGAGGATGCAGGATTTACGGCCATCGAAGCGACGAATGCCGATCAGGCCATCGGCGTACTCGAGGCGCGATCCGACATTTCGCTCTTGTTTTCGGACATCCAGATGCCCGGCAGTATGGACGGATTGAAACTTGCTCACGCGGTCCATGAACGCTGGCCACAGATCAAGATCATCCTGGTATCCGGCCAGATAACCCCTTCGAGCGACGAGAAACCGGAAAACAGCCGCTTCTTCGGCAAGCCCATCGACGACAAGCAGATGATCGCCGAACTGCAGGACATGATCGGTACAGGCACCCTTGAGGTCGTCTCTGGCCAGGCAAGTTTGGCCGTCAATCCGACGCGGCCGAGCCAGTCTGTCGCGGAAGAAACACTCACGGCCGAGAACGACAGCCTGCGACTATTGCTGGAACAGGCTGGAATAGATGCCAAGCTATTGCTCGCGCAGGCCGGCATAGACGCCAAGGAGCGGGAAGCCGCCGACAAGCTGCAGAAGCTTGTGCTCGGTGAATTGCACCACCGCATCAAGAACACCCTCGCGACCGTGAGTGCGATCGCTTCACAGAGCCTTCGCACCGCCACCAGCGTTCAGCATGCGCAGCAAGCCATCGAGGGGCGGCTCCTTGCGCTCGGTCGCGCACATGACCTCTTGATGCAGGTCAGTTGGGCGAGTGCCGGCCTCGGGATGATAATCCGCAACGCCACCGAGCCCTACGACAACAAAGGTGTTGGTCGCTTCGCTATCTCAGGACCGGAAGTAGACATGGGGTCGGGCGCAGTTATCGCCCTGGCGATGACGCTCAACGAACTCTGCACCAACGCCACCAAGTTCGGGGCGCTTTCGGATCCAAGCGGTATTGTTAAGGTGAACTGGACGATCGATCAGGCGTCGCAGCAACTGACCTTGAGCTGGATCGAAAGCGGCGGCGCGCACGTCAATCCGCCCGTCCGCCGCAGCTTCGGCACACGCATGATGGAATCGCTCGGACGGCAACTGAGCGGCACCGTGCGTTTGGCCTATCCCCCATCAGGCTTCACCTACACCCTGGTGGTACCGATCGCTTCGCTGAGCAAATAAGCCGGCGGGGCTCTTTGCCGCGGGACGACCGCCGCTGTCAAAGTGCATGATTCTCCTGTGAAATCTCCTATTTCCAGGAAATTTGCGCGGCGACAGGTGCGAACGGCATTCCCGCCCCGGCCAATGCAGGCCCATCGACGCCCCGTTGCCTCTGTCTCATGAAGTAAACGCCCGCATTTCACTCCGATGGCGCGTGGACCGGGCGCAGCCGCGCCTCCCGGGCAGGTCCGGATGCGCCCTTTGGCGTGTTGAGGGACCGCCCGTTTCGTGGGAAGACGGCGGAAAGCTGAAAAGTTACCGCGGAGCGAGATGCCATGACCTATCGTGCACCCATCAATGACATGCTGCTGGCCCTCAACCATGGCGCCGGCCTGCAGGCGGCCCTGAAAGCCGGCCATTACGGCGATTTCGACGCCGACATGACCGCTGCCGTGCTCGAAGAGGCCGGCCGCTTTGCCAGTGACGTTCTGGCGCCGCTCAATACGGTGGGCGACAAGAACGGCATCAAGCTTGCCGACAACAAGGTCACCACCGCCCCCGGCTGGCCCGATGCCTACCAGCGCTGGACTGCCGCCGGCTGGAACGGAGTCTCCGGCCCCGAGGCCTTTGGCGGCCAGGGCCTGCCGCTGGCGATCAATGCCGCCTGCACCGAGATCTGGAGCGCGTCGAATATTGCGTTCGGCCTGTGCCCGCTGCTGACACTCTCCGCCATTGAAGCACTCGATGCCCATGGCAGCGACGAACTGAAAAAGATCTATCTGGAGAAGCTGGTCACCGGCGAATGGACCGGCACCATGCAACTCACCGAGCCGCAGGCCGGCTCCGATGTGGGCGCCCTGCGCTCGCGCGCCGAGCGCCAGGCCGACGGCAGCTATCGCATCTCCGGTACCAAGATCTTCATCACCTATGGCGATCACGACATGACCGACAACATCGTGCATTTCGTGCTTGCGCGATTGCCCGATGCGCCCGCCGGCACCAAGGGCATCTCGCTGTTCCTGATTCCGAAGTTCCTGGTCAATGCCGACGGCTCGCTCGGCGAACGCAACGACATCTATGCCTCCGGCGTCGAGCACAAGCTCGGCATGCACGCCTCGCCGACCTGCACCATGACCATGGGCGACAAGGGCGGTGCGGTCGGCTACCTGATCGGCGAGGAAAATCGCGGCATGCTGTGCATGTTCACGATGATGAACCAGGCGCGCCTCGGCGTCGGCCTCGAAGGCGTCGGCATTGCCGACCGCGCCTATCAGCAGGCGCTGGCCTTCGCGCAGGAACGCAAGCAGGGCCGCGGCATCGGCAGCAAGACGGCCGGCATGGATCCGATCATCGTGCATCCCGACGTCAAGCGCATGCTGATGCAGATGCGCTCGCTCACCGCCGCTGCGCGCACGATCTGCTACGCCACGGCCGTCGCGCTCGACGTCGCCGCGCGTTCGCCCGACGCCAAGGTGCGCACCGCAGCCGCCGCACGCGGCGCATTGCTGACGCCGATCGCCAAGGCCTTCTCTACCGATATCGGCAATGAAGTGACGTCACTGGGCGTGCAGATCCACGGCGGTATGGGCTTCATCGAGGAGACCGGCGCGGCGCAGCACTACCGCGATGCGCGCATCACGGCGATCTATGAAGGTACCAACGGGATCCAGTCGATCGACCTCGTCACGCGCAAACTCGCGGCATCAGGCGGCGAAGCGGTCTGGGCCCTGCTCGATGAACTCGGCGGCATCGTGTCGCGCGTCGAGGCCTCCAACGATCCGGCTTTCGGCACCACCGGCGCAAAACTCCGCGATGCGCTCGGCTCGCTGGAGCGTTCGAGCAAGTGGCTGCTCGAGAAGCTGGCCTCGGCTCCCAACGACGCACTCTCGGGCGCCACGCCCTATCTGCGGCTGTTCGGCTCCGCCCTCGGCGGCTGCATGCTGGCCAACGAAGCGCTCGCAGCCCGCGATGGCGACGGCGATTCCGCGCGCTATGTGACGGTTGCGCGGTTCTTCGCGGAGAATATTGCGGTACAGGCGGGTTCTCTCGAACGCACCGTGATGGACTCCAGTGAATCCGTGATGTCGGCCGACGCAGTTTTGCTGGCATAGGCCGTCGCGGGCCATATCGGTCGCAGCGGATTGATGTAATATCCGGCAGAGGAAACGTGCCCGCCGCGCTTTTTGCGGGGCGCTGCAAGGAGCTGCAGGGAATTGACATGAGCGAACATCTGATCGTGACCGACGAAGAGGCCACGCGCGTGATCACGCTGCGCCGGCCGGAAAAGAAGAACGCGCTGACGCAGGACATGTATCGCGCCATGTCGAACGCGATCGACACCGCGCAGAACAATCCGGCGATCCGCTGCATGATCATCACTGGCGGTTCCGGTGCCTTCACCGCCGGCAACGACCTCGAGGATTTCCTCAAGGACAGCGCCGCAAAGGCCGAAGCGCCCAGGGCATCGAACGCCGTCAAATTTCTGTATTCGTTGGCGCAGAACGTCAAGCCGCTCATCGCCGCGGTGGACGGCGTCGCCATCGGCATCGGCACCACGATGCTATTTCACTGCGATTATGTGCTGGCCTCGACCACGGCAACCTTCAAGACGCCCTTCATCCATCTCGGCCTGGTGCCGGAAGGCGCATCCAGCCTGCTGTTTCCGCGCACCATGGGCCATCAGCGCGCCTTCGCGGCGCTGGTGATGGGCCGCACCATGGATGCGGAGGATGGCAAGGCTGCCGGCTTCGTCAATGAGGTCGTTGCGCCCGGCCACACCGAGGTGGAAGCCCACAAGGTGGCCCGCGAAATCTGCGCCCTGCCGGCGGAAGCCGTGGCGATCTCGCGCCGGCTGCTCAAACTGCCTCCCGAAGATCTCACGCGGCGCATTGATCAGGAAAGCCATCTGTTCGGCGAGCGCATGAAGTCCCACGAGGCAGTCGCGGCTTTCAAGGCGTTCTTCGCGCGCAAGAAGGCGTAGGCGCTGGTTTCTCTTAACCTCTCCCCGCTCTGCGCGGGGAGAGGTCGACCGGCGAAGCGTAGCGAAGCCGGTCGGGTGAGGGGCATGGCACTGTCGCCAACGCAATCGTGACGCCTCGTGTCGCTATCGCGTCAAACGATCAAGCCATGAATAACCACCTATCGCAGCGAGAGTTGCGGATATCCGACCCGAGGGATCTTCCGGAATTGCTGACATCCTGCCCTGCCCCTCACCCGACCGGCTTCGCTGCGCTTCGCCCGTCGACCTCTCCCCGTAAAGAACGGGGAGAGGTTAAGACTGCAGCGATCGCTGCGTGCACCGCTCTAGCGGGCGCACTACTGTGTTTGGCACCGGCCGCCCACGCCCAGACCTCAGCATCTCCCGTCGATGTCACCGTCCTCGCCATCAACGACTTCCACGGCAATCTGCGCCCTGCCCCGGGCGGTATCACCATTGATGATCCCGCCGACAGGACGAAGAAGATCACCGTGCCCGCCGGCGGCGCCGAGCATATGGCGACGCTGGTCAAACAGCTGCGCGCCGGAAAACCGAACAGCGTGTTCGTGGCCGCCGGCGACCTGATCGGCGCCAGCCCGTTCCTCTCCGCGCTGTTCCACGACGAGCCGACCATCGAGGCGCTGTCGATGATGGGGCTGGAGATCGCCTCGGTCGGCAATCACGAATTCGACGAGGGCCGCGAGGAGCTGCTGCGCATGCAGAACGGTGGGTGCCACCCCGTCGATGGCTGCCAGGGCCCGCATCCCTTTGCCGGCGCGACGTTCAACTATCTCGCTGCGTCCACCATCGATAGCAGGACCGGCAAGCCGCTGCTGCCGCCCTATCGGATCAAGACATTCGACGGCATTCCCGTGGCCTTCATCGGACTGACGCTGAAAGGCACGCCGGGTCTGGTTGCGCCGCCGGGAATCGCCGGTCTGGAATTCAGGGACGAGGCCGACACGGTCAATGCGCTGGTGCCCGAGCTGAAAGCCAAGGGCGTCGAGGCCATCGTGGTGCTGATCCACGAAGGCGGCTTCCCCACCGGCGACTACAATGAATGCCCGGGTATTTCCGGCCCGATCGTAGACATCGTCAAAAAATTCGACAAGGCCGTCGACGTCGTCGTCAGCGGCCACACCCACCGCGCCTATACCTGCCAGGTCGACGGACGGCTCGTCACCTCGGGCGACAAATACGGCACGCTGGTCACCACCATCGATCTCAAGCTCGACCGCACCACGCGCGATGTCGTCAGCGCCAAGGTCGACAATGTCATCGTGCGCACGGCAACCTATCCCGCAGATCCCGCCCAGACGGCCCTGCTCGCCGCCTATGACAAGGTGGCCGCGCCCATCGCCAGTCGCCCGGCCGGATCGGTCACCACAACGCTGTCGCGCATGCCCGACATGACCACCGGCGAAAGCCCGCTCGGCGATATCATCGCCGACGCACATCACGCCGCGACATCGGCCGGCAATCTCGGCGCCGCCGTGATCGCCTTCACCAATCCCGGCGGCATCCGCGCCGATATCGTGAAGTCAGCCGACGGCACCGTGACCTATGGCGACGTCTTCGCCGCGCAGCCGTTCCGCAACCAGCTAGTGACGCTGACGCTCACTGGCGCGCAGATCAAGGCGATGCTCGAGCAGCAATGGAATACCCCGAGCCGGCCGCGCATCCTGCAGGTGTCGAAAGGCTTCAGCTACGCGTGGGACAACACGGCTGCGCCCGGCCAGCGCATTCCGCCCGGGCGCATGATGCTGGATGGCCAGGTGATCGATGCCGCTGCAAATTATCGCGTCACCGTGAACGGCTTTCTCGCCGTCGGCGGCGATGGCTTCACGGTGCTGAAAGATGGCAAGGATCCGCTGGTCGGCGTTTACGACGTCGATGCGCTGAACGCCTATATGAAAGCCAACAGCCCGCTGTCGCCGATGCCGCTGGGGCGGATCTCGCGGGTGGATTAGCAGAACGCCTGTCATTCTGACCCGTCATTCCGGGGCGTGCGAAGCGGCGCGGCCGGCAGAGCGCGAAGCCGGAATGACAGTTTGGGGCTGGAAGACGCCAAACATTTTTTCCTACTTATATTGACAATATCCCTACATTGATTATTTTCCCCTCTATCCTGCCCCACCGAGAGGGGCGATCGCGATCGTCACGATTGCGGGGCGGGATGCGGTGGACGCCGGAGATGCGGCGTCACGGGAGACGTGGGTAACGGCTGTCTTCGGACAGGCCGCATCGCCTGTGGTCAGGATACCACTGGGACAGGCGGCATGGCTTGCCTTCGGATGGAACGGGCCTGCGGATCAAGTGACGGACGACCAGATTCGAAACGCGTCCGGCCCAATCGCTTGTGCTCCCCGGCCCTGTCGCGCAGGGCCCAACAAGGATGACCTTGATCGGTCATCTGGGCAAGCATTCAGCAAGCCGACAAAACACCGCAGGCGGAACGTCGGGCAATCGCCCGTGCTTTCCGAAAGTCCTGATGCGCCAACTTGCGGAAGACCGCATCGGCATCAGGCCCAGGGGTGCATCGGGCACCCGGCGTTCCGCACGCCCTCTCACGAGGGGGCGGGAATGCAAGCGACGACGGCGCCCCCGCGCCGCCAACAACAGGGGCGATGACGCATGTCTGAAGGGTAGTGGCTGTTTGAAATTTGAATCTGCGATGAGGCCGAAGCGTCAGGCCGTAGGATGGGGTGAGCGCAGGCGCATCTTGCGCCGAAGCGAAACCCATCATTCACGCGCACGAAAGCGATGGGTTTCGCTGCGCTCACCCCATCTACATCTCAATCCCGCCACGACAGTGATGGCATTCAATAACCTTCCACCTTCTACGCCACATGCCGTTGGTCGATCTCGCCACGGATATCGAACGGCTCGGGCCTGCCCACCGCGTAGCCCTGGGCATAGTCGACACCGATCTCGGTGAGTGCCGCGACAATCTCGTCGCTCTCCACGAATTCGGCCACCGTGCGTTTGCCCATGATCTTGCCCATATGGCTGATCATCTCGACCATGGCGCGGTCGATCGGATCGGTGAGCATGTCCTTGACGAAGGAGCCGTCGATCTTGAGATAATCCACCGGCAGATGCTTGAGATAGGCAAAGGACGACATGCCGCTGCCGAAATCGTCCAGCGAGAAGCGGCAGCCGATCTGCTGCAGCGCATGAATGAATTTGTTGGCATCGGCGAGATTGGCGATGGCGCTGGTCTCGGTGATCTCGAAGCAGATGATGGTCGGCGGTATCCGATAGATGCGGAACTGCTCGCGGACATAGTCCAGAAAGCTTTCATCCCTGAATGTCGCGCCAGACAGGTTGATGGCGCAGGTTGAGACCGGGATGGCACGTTGAACCGATCGCGCGGCAAGAATGGCAAAAGCATTCCTGACCACCCAGCGGTCGATCAGCGTCATCAGGCCATAGCGTTCCGCTGCGGGAATGAAATGGCCTGGCGCAACCAGCTGACCGGCCTCGTCGCACAGCCGCAACAGCAGTTCGACATGCAGGCTGTCATTGTCGCGCTCGCCGAGCGGAATGATCTTCTGGGCATAGAGACAGAAGCGATCCTGTTCCAGCGCATCGCGAATGCGCTGCACCCAGGTCATCTCGCCGAAGCGCTGCAGCAATTCGGAATCACTGGCCTGATGCAGCTGAACGCGATTGCGGCCCTTCTCCTTGGCCATGTAGCAGGCCACATCGGCAGCACGCAGGGCTTCCTCCAGCGTCACCTCAGGCTGTGCAATGCAGACGAGGCCGATGCTCACGGTGACGTTGAACGAACGCCCGTTCCAGACAAAGTTCAATTCCTCCACCGTCTGCCGCAGCCGCTCGGCCGTCGCAGCGGCGCGATCCGGCTCGCAGCGTTCCAGCAGCACCGCGAATTCATCGCCACCGAGACGCGCCAGCAGGTCGTCCACGCGCAAGTGCTTCTGCAGCATGCCGGAGACCTGCCGCAGCAGATGATCGCCGGCGGCATGACCGCAGGTGTCGTTGACGATCTTGAATTGATCGAGATCGAGGAACATCAGCGCATGCGGCCGCGAGTCGATATCGATGCGCGGCAGCGTTTCCTCGACGCGACGCTCGAATTCGCGGCGATTCGCCAGCCCCGTGAGCGCATCATGCGAGGCCTGAAACGCCAGACGGGAGATATATTCCTGCTCACGCTCCTTCTCGGTCTTCAGGGCTGTCTCGAAACGCTGGCGCTGGATCAGCAGTTTGCGCGTCCGCCAGATGCCGAGCAGGATCAGCAGGGCCGCGGTCAGTCCATTGGCAATGAGCAGGATGCTTTGAATGGCGCGCGAACCGATGCCGAGACGCTGCGAGAATGCGACAGCAAGCGGCGTAGTCTGTTCATTGATCTGATCGATCTGGGCCTTCAGGACCGCCAGTCGCAACGAGCCGCCCTTGCCTTCGCTGACGCTTGCGTGGATCGCATCGGCCGTATCCACCAATTGCCGGATCACGGGATCGGTAGCGCGCCAGATCTCGATGGCGCGGGCGAGATAGACGACCTCGCTGAAATTGCGAAACAGCGAGATCATGCCGGGGATGTCGGCGGCATCGTTGGCGCCTTGCAGGAATCCGTCATAGGCGGCCTGCAGATCTGGTACCGGCTGTTCAAGCGCGTGGCGCGCCTTGAGATCCCCGAGCGGCACGGCAATGCTCGCCTGATAGCGCTGATAGTATTTGTCGTCGCCCGTCTCGGCATAGAGGCTGAGCGAATGCACCGCCTCCATCTGCCCCTTCGACCAGCGGCTCTCGCCGGTGACATAGGCGCGGACCGACGACAGGATATTGATGCTGGTGCCTGCCAGGAAGGCCTGCAGCAATACGATGGCAACGAACGGCCAGACCGAACGCAGCAAATGGGGCACGCCCCTTGGATATCTCATCGCACTCATCGCCCACGAACCCGACACAGACGCAAGCGCAACTGCGGAGTTCGGACGGGCTCGATACGCGTACCTTCTCCGCAGAATGCCGCTGCCCGCAGTGATAGCAGTCGCGACTTAACGCGCGTTTCGATTCCGCACGGTGATGACGCATCGATGAATCGCTGTGAATCGGTCGTAAAGAAAGCGATCAGCTAATTTGATCGGTAGTTTCTTCTGCAGCGACGCGATCGCATCGACTTTCAGCGCCGGCTCCCGCTCGCCAGACGCTGGAGGGCCCGAGTTTCGCCGGCGCCCCCTATCGGAACCTGACCCGACCAGATAGGTTATCGTCCCATCATACCAGCGCTCCCCACGCTCGCGGATCATTTGCATGACGACACTTCTTCTGAGCCATCCGGCATCGCTCGATCACCTCACCCCGCCCGGCCATCCTGAGCGCCCCGACCGCATGCGCGCGGTGGCGCAGGCACTCAGCGAAGACCGCTTCAATGCGCTGGTGCGGGGCGAAGCGCCGGAGGGCGATCTCGACGTGGTCAGCCTGTGCCATGACAACCACTACATCGACGAATTGCGTCATGTCGCACCGAGCAGCGGGCTCGTCTATCTCGACGGCGATACGTCGATGTCCCCCGGCACCTGGGAAGCCGTGATGCGGGGCGTCGGCGGCGCTGTGGCTGCGACCGACGCAATCATGAAAGGCGAGCACAGCAATGCCTTCGTCGCGACCCGCCCGCCCGGCCATCACGCCGAGCACAACAAGCCGATGGGCTTCTGCTTCTTCGATCAGGCTGCAATTGCAGCGCGGTATGCGCAGCGCACCTACGGCATTACCCGCGCGGCCGTCGTGGATTTCGACGTTCACCATGGCAATGGCACGCAGGACATTTTCTGGGCTGACCCCACGGTGATGTACTGCTCGACCCATCAGATGCCGCTGTTTCCCGGCACCGGCGCATCCCAGGAGCGCGGCGAACACGACACGGTCGTCAATGCACCGCTGCATGATGGCGACGGCAGTGCAAAATTCCGCTCCGCTTTCGACAATCTCATCCTGCCGCAACTGCAGAAATTCGCACCTGAACTGCTCATCATCTCCGCCGGCTTCGATGCGCATCGCCGCGACCCGCTCGCATCGCTCAATCTCGAAGCCGAGGATTTCGGCTGGGTGACGCGCAAGCTGATGGATCTCGCCGACAGCACCGCCGGTGGCCGCATTGTCTCGGTACTCGAGGGTGGCTATGATCTGCAGGGCCTGAAAGAATCGGCCGCGGCCCATGTTTCTGCGCTGATGGGGGCATCGCGCTGAGTGGAGCGCAGGTCGCAAAACGTACCCGCCACAATACGCCCTCAAACATATCTTTGACTCCGTCCTTCCAAAATGCGCACACGGGAAACCGAATGGCCGAGAACACCCACGCTGACGTCAAGAAGCTGACCTTTGAGACCGCGATCGAAGAACTGGAATCGATCGTGAAGCGCCTCGAAGACGGCAAGGTGCCGCTGGAAGAGTCGGTTGCCATCTATGAGCGCGGCGAAGCGCTGAAGCGCCGCTGCGACGAGTTGCTGCGCCAGGCCGAAGCTCGCGTGGACAAGATCACCACGGATTCGAACGGCAAGGCCGTCGGCACCGAGCCGCTGGACGTCCAGTAGGAATCGCGCCGGGTTGAGACCTCGCACCACCCCGCGGCCGAATTAGCGCTTGGCGCATGGCGCGGCCTGTTTATAGTCCGCCGTCAGTCCGGGGAACCAGCGTGCGCGTCCAGCACCGTCATGTCATCTATGTGCAGGGATACGATCCGCGGGGCCTCGCGCAGTATTACCGCATGTTTCGGACCGAACTGCGCAAGTTCGGCCGGCTTTACGGCCTGACCACCTCGGTCAGCCGGCCAAAAGGCCATACCGACGGCGAATTCGCCCATGAATCCGCCTCCTGGCGCATCGAAACCTCAGGCGATGGCTGGCAGACCACCACCGATTACGATTTCCTGCGCTGGGAAGACATGATCCAGCGCGATCTGGCCGTGCCGATCTGGCGCACGCTGATCCACGCCATCGCCATTTATTGGGGTCTGGTCTTCTCGGGCACCATGGGCCGGTTCTGGAAGGCACATTGGCGCTTCGCCACCTTCATCAGCTGGCCCCATTTCCTGCTGCTCAACGGAGCGATCTGGTCGGCGGCCATCGCCTGGCTTTTCGCGTCAGGGCTGCAGGCCATCGGAATACACGGATTCCTTGTCGGTCTCGGCGCCGCGGCGGTGTTCGTGGCCGTGCTCGGCTCGCTGCTGAAATACACCGAAAAGCACACCTACCTGCTTTACCTGATGGCCGACACCATCTTCACCTGGCAGTTCTCCCACGGCAACCGGCCGGACTGGGACGCCCGGATCGACCGTTTCGCGCAGCATCTGGTCAATGTCGCCCGGACCACCGAGGCGCAGGAGATCGTGCTGGTCGGTCACAGCTCAGGGTCGTTCCTTGGCTCCGAAATCCTCGCCCGCGCGCTGAAGCTCGATCCGGAACTCGGCAGCCACGGCCCCCGTGTCGTGCTGCTGACGCTCGGCGGGAATATGCCTATCGTCGGTTTCCATAAGGTTGCGCAAGGCTTCCGTGACAATTTGCGGCTGCTGGCCGTGGAGCCTTCCATCGACTGGATCGACTGCCAGTCCCGCAAGGACGTGATGAATTTCTTCCCGTTCGATCCCATCGCCGGTCACGGGATCGACGCTGGTGCGGCCCGCCGGAATCCAACCATCGTCCCCGTCCGGTTCCGCGAAATCATCCGCCCGGAACATTACAATCGGTTCCGCTGGAAGTTCTTCCGGGTGCATTTCCAGTTCGTCATGGCCAATGAGCGGCCGCATGCCTACGATTTCTTCATGATCGTTTGCGGACCCGTACCTCTCAGGGAGCGAGTCAGCCAGCCAACCACAACTTTGGCGCTAGTCCATGGCGCCCCCGCTACCCGCGAAAATGCATGGAAAAAGCTCGATTTGGGCGGGAAGAGCCCTATCCGTTCGGGCTCCCATGAAGCGGAACCGGTCGCCCGGCGCATCGGCTAGACCCACCACGCGAATGTCCATAGCGCCTTTGTGCTGCCACCCCCGCAGGCACGGCGGTTGGCTTTGGCCATCGCTTTGGTGTAAAGGGATTTGGAATATGCGCTGACGATCAGGCTGAAACGCCGGCCGTTAACGTAGATAAGCGCTTCATTCATCTGGCAAAAATGATCAGATGAAGTCGCCGCCAAGCATGCTAGATATCACACTGAAAAATCGAAGCCCATTATAAGGCCTCGAAACAGGCTTCCCGGTTCTGGAGGCTGCGGTTGCCCGGTGGGCGCGCGGAAACGCGACGGCTCCGATGCCAGACGCAGTCCCGGACATGTAAAATTGGAATAGTGCCGTGACCGATTTTAGTAAGACACCGCTGCTCGATACCATCAAGACTCCGGCAGATCTCCGGAAGCTCAAGATCGAGCGGGTTCGTCAGGTTGCTGACGAGCTTCGTCAGGAAACCATCGATGCGGTGTCCGTCACCGGCGGTCACTTCGGCGCCGGTCTCGGCGTTGTCGAACTGACCACGGCCCTCCACTACGTCTTCGATACGCCGCGCGACCGCATCATCTGGGACGTCGGCCATCAGGCCTATCCGCACAAGATCCTCACCGGTCGCCGCGACCGTATTCGCACGCTGCGCACCGCCGGTGGCCTGTCGGGCTTCACCAAGCGCAGCGAGAGCGAATACGATCCGTTCGGCGCCGCGCATTCCTCGACCTCGATTTCTGCTGGCCTCGGAATGGCCGTCGCCCGCGACCTCTCCGGCGGCAAGAACAACGTTATCGCCGTGATCGGTGACGGTTCGATGTCGGCGGGCATGGCTTATGAAGCCATGAACAACGCAGGCGCGATGAATTCCCGCCTGATCGTCATCCTCAATGACAACGACATGTCGATCGCACCGCCGGTCGGCGCCATGTCGGCCTATCTGTCGCGCATGTATTCGGGCAAGACCTATCGCTCGCTGCGCGATGCCGCCAAACAACTTGGCAAACATCTGCCGAAGCTGATCGCCGATCGTGCCGAGCGCGTCGAAGAATATTCGCGCGGCTTCATGGTCAATGGCGGCACGCTATTCGAAGAGCTCGGCTTCTATTATGTCGGTCCGATCGACGGCCACAACCTCGATCACCTGCTGCCCGTGCTGCAGAACGTCCGCGACATGGAAACCGGCCCGATCCTGCTTCACGTCGTGACCCAGAAGGGCAAGGGCTATGGTCCGGCCGAAGCCGCGGCTGACAAATATCATGCGGTCGTCAAGTTCGACGTCGCGACCGGCACCCAGTCGAAGTCCAAGCCCAACGCACCTGCCTATCAGAACGTGTTCGGCCAGAGCCTCGTCAAGGAAGCCGAGAAGGACGACAAGATCGTCGCCATCACCGCGGCCATGCCGTCGGGCACCGGCGTCGACATCTTCAACAAGGCGTTCCCGAACCGCACCTTCGACGTCGGCATCGCCGAGCAGCATGCAGTGACCTTTGCGGCCGGCCTCGCCACCGAAGGCTACAAGCCGTTCTGCGCCATCTACTCGACCTTCCTGCAGCGCGGCTACGACCAGATCGTCCATGACGTGGCGATCCAGAACCTGCCCGTGCGCTTCGCCATCGATCGCGCCGGCCTTGTCGGCGCCGACGGCGCGACCCATGCCGGCTCGTTCGACAATGCCTATCTTGGCTGTCTGCCGAACATGGTGATCATGGCGGCCTCCGACGAAGCTGAGCTGGTGCACATGGTCGCCACCCAGGTTGCCATTAACGACTCGCCGAGCGCGCTACGCTATCCACGCGGCGAAGGCCGCGGTGTCGAAATGCCGGAAGTCGGCATCCCCCTGGAAATCGGCAAGGGCCGCATCATCCGGCAGGGCAAGCAGGTCGCGCTATTCTCGTTCGGCACACGTCTCGCCGAATGCGAAAAGGCCGCCGATGAACTCGCGGCGCACGGTCTGTCGGCAACGATCGCCGATGCGCGCTTCATGAAGCCGCTCGACGTCGAATTGCTGCTCAAGCTCGCCCGCGAACACGACATCCTGCTCACAATCGAGGAAGGCTCCATCGGCGGCTTCGGCTCGCATGTCATGCACACGCTGGCCGAGCACGGCATGCTCGACGGCGGTCTGCGCATGCGCTCGCTGGTGCTGCCCGACATGTTCCAGGATCACGACACGCCGGCAGCGATGTATGCCCAGGCGGGTCTGGACTCCAAGGGCATCGTCAAGAAGGTGTTCGAGACGCTCGGCAAGGATTTCAAGGCCGAGACTGTCAAGCTCGCCTGATCTACACGGAAATGTCGTCGTCCGGCTTGACCGGGCGATCCAGTAGAGACGGTTGCTACGGGATTACTGGGTCACCCGGTCAGCCGGGTGACAACAAGCGGTGAAAGACGCGGCAATCCAGAGCCAGAATCCGGATTGCCTCGTTCTCGTCTGAATTGGCTCGTCAATGTCGGCGCAGCTCACCATGACGACGGGGACTTCATGAATATCTATCTCGCAGGTCCCGACGTATTCCTGCCCAATGCCGCCGAGATCGGCCGGCAGAAGGTCGCGCTCTGCAAACGCCATGGCGCGCGCGGGTTCTTCCCGCTCGATAACACCATCGACCTCAGCGCCAGCGATGCCTCGCGCCAGATTTTCCACGGCAACGAAGCGATGATGAATCATTGCGACATCATCATTGCCAATCTCACGCCGTTTCGCGGTCCAAGCGCCGATGCCGGCACAGTATTCGAGCTTGGCTATATGGCCGGTCACGGCAAGCTCTGCTTCGGTTATTGCAACGACCCCACGCCCTATCTCGATCGCGTCCGCCGCATGATGGAGGTCACCGGTCATGATGGCCATCTGGTCGATGCGAACGGGCTCACCGTCGAAAATTTCGGCCTCGCCGACAATCTGATGATGATCCACGCGCTTGATCTCTATGGCGCGCCCATGATCGTCCCCCGCGAAGCACCTGATGATCTCTGGCAGGATCTGACGAGCTTCGAAGCCTGCCTGAAACTTGCTGCATCGTACTGACCATGACGAAATCTCTGACCACTGCTGCTGCGCCGCGCAAACGCGCCGATACACTCCTCGTCGAACGCGGCATTTTCGAAAGCCGCGCGCGTGCGCAAGCCGCCATCGAAGCGGGGCTTGTGAAGGCCAATGGCAAAACAGTCGCCAAAGTGTCGGAGCCAATACCGCTCGATGCCGCGATCGAGGCAGAACCGGCGCATCCCTGGGTCTCGCGCGGCGGGGTCAAGCTTGCAGCTGCGCTCGAACATTATCCGATCGAGATCGAGGACCACGTCTGCCTCGATGTCGGCGCCTCCACCGGCGGCTTTACCGAAGTGCTGCTCGCCAATGGCGCCAGCATGGTGTTCTCCATCGATGTCGGGCACAACCAGTTGCATCCATCCCTGCATGGCCACCCGAAAATCATCTCAATGGAAGAGACCGATATCCGCAGCTATGAGAACAAGCGCCTTCCGGCGCGTCCCGACGTTGTGGTGATCGATGTCAGCTTCATTTCGCTCAAGGCGGTGCTTCCTGTCGCGCTGTCGCTCGCGGCGGCGCCGATGAGCCTCCTGGCGCTGATCAAGCCACAATTCGAGGCGGATCGAAAACAATCCAAGCGCGGCATCATCAAAAACGCCGCCGTGCATCAGGCGATCTGCGACGACATCACCGATTTCGCGAAGACACTCGGTTGCACCGATATCGAGGTCTTTCCGTCGTCGATCACCGGCGGTGACGGCAATATCGAATTCTTCATGGGTGCACGGCGTGGCTGAACGCCTGACCATCGATCACGTCGGCCAGCGCGGCGACGGCGTCAGCCTCGCAGGCGGCGCGCCGATCTTCGTACCCTACGCACTGGCACGGGAGATCGTCGAGGCGGAACGCGACGATGGTCATCCCGAACGTCGACAATTGTTGCGCGTCGACACCGCCAGCCCGGAGCGGATCGACCCGTTCTGCACCTACTTCACGCGCTGTGGCGGCTGCGCCATCCAGCATTGGCAGCCCGACCCCTATCAGGCCTGGAAGCGCCAGATCGTCATCGACACGCTTGCGCAGGCGAAGATCACCTGCCCGGTCGATCCGATCATCGACGCCCATGGTGCCGGTCGCCGCCGCGTTACGCTCCATGCCCGCCGCGGCAGCGACGGCGAATTGCGCGTCGGCTTCGCGACTGCTGCAAGCCATGCCATCATCGCCATCGATGAGTGCCCTATCCTGGATCCAGCGCTAGGTGGCGCGCTCGATGCGGCGCGCGCCTTGGCCGAGGTGCTCAAGCCCGTCAGCAAGCCGCTCGATATTCAGGTGACGGCAGCCAGCAACGGCCTCGATATCGACGTCCGCGGCACCGGTCCGTTGCCGACTGCGATCATCACAGCGCTGTCGCGCATCGCCGAAGTGCACAAGCTGGCGCGGCTGACACGACATGGCGAACTCGTGCTGATGCGCGTACCGCCTGTCGTCACGATGGGAAGCGCACAGGTTGTCTTACCACCGGGCTCGTTCCTGCAGGCCACCGCGGCCGGTGAAGAGACACTGGCAGCGCTTGTGCTGAAGCTCTGCAAGGGTGCGAAAAACATCGCCGATCTGTTCTGCGGTATCGGCCCCTTCGCGTTCCGGCTTGCAGCCAAATCCAAAGTCACGGCGTTCGACAGCGACAGTGGCGCGATCATATCGCTGCAACAGGCCATCAAGGACACGAAAGGACTGAAGCCGATCAAGGCGGAGATGCGCGACCTGTTTCGCCGTCCGCTGGTGCCGCAGGAATTGCGCGATTTCGACGCCGTGGTGTTCGACCCACCGCGTCAAGGCGCACAGGCTCAGGTCGAGCGACTCGCGGCAAGCAAGATCCCTACAGTCGTGGCCGTGTCATGTAACGTTCAGACATTCGCACGCGATGCAAAGATCCTGATCGATGGCGGCTACAAGATCGACAGCGTTACGCCCGTCGACCAGTTCCGGCATACGCCGCATATCGAATTGGTGGCCCGCTTCAAACGCTAGTTGTCTTTTCGCGTTGCTTGCGCTGGAGTGCGCCCACGCTGCCAGACAAGTGCAGCATGGAGGCGACGTGACACCCATCGAGTCCCACATTCTGCCGGCCGGAATTCGCTCGCGCTTCGTCGAGGGCATCAACGGTTTGCGCGTCCATGTGCTGGAGGCCGGCTTCGAGACGAAAGGTCGCCCCTGCATCCTGCTGGTGCACGGCTTTCCCGAACTTGCCTTCAGCTGGCGCAAGGTAATGCCGCAGCTTGCTGCCGCCGGCTATCACGTCATCGCGCCGGACCAGCGCGGTTATGGTCGCACCACCGGATGGAGCGCCGATTATGACGGCGATCTGCGTCCCTTCAATCTGCTCAACCTCGTGCGCGATGCGGTCGGACTGGTCGCAGCCTTCGGCTATCCCCATGTGGATGCGGTGGTCGGACATGACTATGGCAGCTCGGTCGCAGCCTGGTGTGCGCTGGTGCGGCCGGATATCTTCAGATCCGTTGCGCTGATGAGCGCGCCCTTCGCCGGGCCTCCGCCGCTGCCATTGGGCACCGCCGATCAGCCGGCGCCGCCAAAGGCCGAAGATCCCGTGCATCGCGACCTCGCCGCATTGCCGCGGCCGCGGATCCACTATCAGTGGTACTACGCGACGCGCGATGCGAACGATCACATGCAGCATGCGCCGCAAGGCGTGCATGATTTCCTGCGCGCCTATTATCACCACAAGAGCGCGGACTGGGCGGGCAATAAGCCCACTCCACTGCAGGGCTGGACGGCAAGCGAACTGGCCAAGCTACCGACCTATTATGTGATGGACCGCGATCAGACCATGGCGGAAACCGTCGCCGCGGAAATGCCGACGCCCGGGCAGATCGCATCATGCAAATGGCTGCCGGACAACGAACTGGCCTTCTATGCCGGCGAATATGCCCGCACCGGCTTCCAGGGTGGGCTGCAATGGTATCGCTGCAACACGACAGGCGCGTTCAATGCCGACTATGAACTGTTTTCCGGCCGCACCATCGACGTGCCCTCCACATTTATCTCCGGCAGACAAGACTGGGGCATCTATCAGCGCCCCGGCGCCATTGAGGCAATGCAGAAGACCGCCTGCACCGACATGCGCGCGATCCATCTGATCGACGGCGCAGGCCATTGGGTGCAGCAGGAACAACCACAAGAGGTCAGCCGCTTGCTGCTCGGGTTCCTGAAAGACAACGGTCCGCCGTCGTAGTCTTTGCGATCAGGTCAGGCCGTCACCAACCGGCCTGCCTCCGCCATGCTGACATCGCGATCACCCAGCAAATGCGCAACGATCGCCTTCTGGGTTTCGCTTTCGATCACTGCAAACGGATCAGGCGCCCTCAGGCGATGATCGATCACGAGGCGCGACAGCAGCAGGCGCCGCGCATCGCCGCGTCGTGCGTGAATGCGATGCGCTTCCCATGTCATCGCGATGGCGCTGGCCACATGATACAGCGAACTCGTTGCGCGGCGCGCATCACCTTCGTTGTCCGGGCGCGCCGCAACCTCGCGCGCGAAGCCGACGGCGCGGTCGGCGAGACCACGTAACCGGTCGCGCCATGCCTGCGGTACGCTTGGAGAGTCATCGAGCCGCGCATGCAGATCGGCCGCAAGCGCGGCTTCCGCGCCATGCCGCCCTACCGCACGCGTCAAGGCATCCAGCGCGACGATATTGCCGGTGCCTTCCCATATCGAGCCGAGATGCGCATCACGCAGCAGGCGTGCGGTAGCGAATTCCTCGATGTAGCCGACACCGCCACGCATCTCCATCGCGTCGCCGCAGACCTTGCGCGCGTCGCGGGTGGCACGGAACTTCAGCGTCGGCGTCAGGATCCGCAGCAGCGCTGCAGCGTCCTGGCTGCCGGCTTCGGCACGGTCCAGCGCATCCGCTGTGAGAAAGCTCATCGACAGCGCCTGCTCGGTCGCCACCATGATCTTCATCAACTGCCGCCGCGCCAGTGGCATGTCGATGATGCGCTGGCCGAACACGACACGGCCACGCGCGACTGCCATCGCATCGTGATAGGCCCGGCGCATCAGCGACGTCGATTTCACGCCATTCGACAGGCGCGACGAATTCACCATCTCGGCCATCTGCACGAAGCCGCGATCGAGCTTGCCCACCGAATACGCAATGGCGCCTTCGAGCTTGATCTCGCCTGACGCCATCGAACGGGTCCCGAGCTTGTCCTTCAACCGCACGATCCGGTAGTGATTGGGCGTGCCGTCATCGAGCATCCGCGGCATCAGGAACAGGCCGACGCCCTTGGTGCCGCCGACGGCGCCTTCCGGCCGCGCCAGCAGCATCACGACTTTCGCGTCGGCATTGGAGCAGAACCACTTTTCTCCATACAACCGCCAGTGATCGCCTTCCTGCACGGCTGATGTCGTCAGCTTGCCGACGTCGGAGCCGCCTTCCTTCTCGGTCATGAACTGGCCGCCCTGGGTCAGCTTGCTCATGTCGGTCTGCGTCAACCCGTCGAGATATTTCGCCTTCAGCGCATCATCGCCGTAATTCGACAGCAGTTTCGCAGCACCGTCGGTGACGTTGATCGGACAGCCCATGCCGAACTCGGCCTGATTGAACAGGAACGTGAAGGCGTGTTTGGCTGTTACCGGATAGGTCGATGGCCAGCCCATAATCCCCTTGCGATGCGACAAAGCGTGAATGCCGAACTCGCCGAAGGCTGCGTTCTCAAGTTCGCGATAGGCCGGGTGATATTCCACCCACTGCACGTCCTGGCCGAACTTGTCACGCTGATGCAGCACCGGCCCATGTTTGTCCGCCATCCGCCCGGCCTCATCGAGCGGGCCACCGACAAGACGGCCCAACCGATCAAGATGCGGTTCGATATAGTTGAACAGATCCTCCGGCAGATGAATGCGCAGCAGATCGGTCAGCGCCGGATCGGCGCGATAAAAGTTCATGCCGGACGTATCGGGCGCGATCAGATTGGCGGCAATCTGGGCATGGGCGTTCATGACGGCCTCTTGTGTTTGGCAGTTGCGTTTCCATCTTCATCATGCGCCCGCCGCGCTAACGAATAAAGTGCCCAGCCGGAGATTTGATCCATGGAAATTCCGCGTTACGAAACCGCTCTGATCGTCGGTGTCGGTGAAGGCATCAGCGCATCACTGGCGAGGCTATTGTCCAAGCAGGGCATCCGCGTCGCGCTCGCAGCGCGCAATCCCCGGAAGCTCGATGCACTGTGCCAGGAGACCGGCGCCAAGGCCTTTGCCTGCGATGCGACCCAGGCCGACGATGTCGCCAGATTGTTCGCGGACGTCGAACGCGACCTCGGCGCACCCGATATCGTCGTCTACAATGCCAGCCAGCGCGCCCGTGGGGCCTTTATCGAGCTTGCCCCTGCCGATGTCGCACAGGCGATCGCTGTCAGCGCCTTCGGTGGATTTCTGGTCGCGCAACAGGCATTGCAGCGCATGTTGCCCAACAGGCACGGCGCCATCCTGTTCACCGGCGCCTCCGCGAGCATCAAGGGCTTCGCGCAATCGGCCCCCTTCGCCATGGGCAAGTTCGCACTGCGCGGCATGGCGCAATCGCTGGCCCGCGAATTCGCGCCGCAGGGCATCCATGTCGCCCACTTTGTCATCGACGGCGGTATTCGCAGTTCGGTCCGCATCGAGCCAGCGGACAGGCCGGATTCGATGCTCGACCCCGATGCCATCGCCGCGAATTACTGGAACGTGCTACAGCAGCCCCGCAGTGCCTGGAGTTCGGAACTGGAAATCCGTCCATGGGTCGAGAAATTCTGACGCGAAGACAGGGGCGGGACATATGAGTGAAACTGTAGAGGCGATCGACACCGGCACGGATGAACTGCTGTGCGAGATCCGCGAGCGCGTTGCCGTCATCACGCTGAACCGACCGGACGCGCGCAATTCGCTGTCGGATCATCTCACGCCTGCATTGCGCACCATGATCCGCGTCTGCGGCGAGAATCCGAACGTGGGCGCGCTGCTGATCACCGGCGCTGGCACCGCCTTCTGCTCCGGCGGAGACGTGAAGGGCATGGGCGCCCATCGCAGGCAGGCCGTGCTGGAGATCTCGTTTGACGAGCGGGTCGCTGATCTGCAGGAGCGTCAGCGCCTGCTGACCGGCGCCCTCGTCGCCGTCCGCAAGCCGACCATTGCTGCGCTGCCTGGCCCCGCCGCCGGCGCCGGCCTTGCCATCGCCATGGCCTGCGATATTCGCATCGCCGCGCAATCGGCTTTCGTCTCGACAGGCTATCTGCGCGTCGGTCTCAGCGGCGATTACGGCATCGCCTGGCTGCTGACGCGTCTTGTGGGCACGGCCCGCGCACGCGAGCTGATGTTCACCGCCGAGAAGGTCGAAGCCAGCCGCGCCGAAGCCATCGGGTTGTTCAATCGCGTGGTGCCGGACGACAGGCTGCAGAACGAGGCTTTCGCACTGGCGCGAGGCATGGCGCAGGGGCCGACGCTGGCACTACGCTACATGAAGGACAATCTCGACGAAGCACTCGCCTTCGATTTTGCGACGGCGCGGGACCATGAAGCCGAGCGGCTGATCCGCACCACCATGACGGCCGATCATCGCGAGGCCGTGCAAGCCTTCATCGAGAAGCGCAAGCCGAACTTCAACGGCAACTGAGCCGCGGGACAGCGGCAAACCGGCAGGGCAAGCTACGATCGCCGCCATTCGCAGAACACTCCGCTACTATCGCAGCGGAGCTGCTGCTGAAGTGGTGCTGACACCAGACGATCTCAACTGCACCGCCATCGGTCATTTCGGCCTTTGCCACGCAAGACATGCTTCCGGCTTCTGGCTTGATACCCTGCTGTGGCTGCACGGCGGCATCAATCCTTGGACGAACCTTGGCCGAACAAGGTGATCAAAGGCGGATAGCACCAAGCTTGTCCATAGCCGCGAGCCGCCAGCTCGCGCAGGGAATATCCTTCGGCGCGACATTGATCTGCTTCTCGAACCGCACCTGCTTCCAGTCGCCCGGTGTCGGCGCGAATGTGAAGCCGGCCTTGCGGGCCAGTGCGAGCATTGCCTCATTGGAGCGTAATGTATCGCCGAAGAGACGTTCGGCCCCCAGCGCCGCAGCGCGACATTCCAGGTTGGAGAGGAGCGCCGCGCCGATACCCTGCCCTTGCATGGAGTCGGCAACGGACAGACCGAGCTCGAAACGGGATGTCGCCTCATCGAATGCATAGCGAGCTTCGCCGACAACCGTCTCCAAGCCGTTACGCGAGACCGTGGCGATCACCGAAAAACTATCGGCCTCGCCGACATGGACGAACTTGTCGAGCTGCGCCGCCGGCAATTCGCTGGCGGCGCCCATCAGGCGATTGTAGCGCGACCGCGTCGACAGGCTGCGGAAATAGGCCTGCAGCGCGTCCGCATCGCCAGGTTCAACAAACCGCACCGTCACGACAGCGCCGCTCCGTGACATCACCACATCGGAATACTGACCGAGGTCATCGAGGTTGAGATGTTGCATGACAGCTGCTCCCGAACGATTGGATCGTCCTTACGCCTGCCAGAATGGCTTGCTGGCTTCAGCCATGACGTCATTCACGGAGAAACCGGCATCGTGGATGTCGCGCTCGCTCCACTGCGCCAGTTCGCGTCGTTGCTGGGAGCGTTCGCGCCAGACGTGAAATGTCTCGGCGATCGTCGCCAGACTCAGTGAAGCATGATGATTTGTCATCGATTCATGGGTGCAACTAGACATTTTGCTCTCCTGAAGCTAAATTGATGAGGGAAATATCGGCTTCATTCTCACATTGCACAAACGACATTGTGCACCGCGTCACATGAGACAAACTCATGGATGGTAAGAGAGGTGAAACGCCAGGGGGAGAGCGCGGATGAGCACCCGGTTGCCGTCACTCAACGGACTGCGCGCCTTCGAAGCCGCCGCACGCCATCTGAGTTTCACCAATGCCGCGAGCGAATTGAACGTCACGCAAACGGCGATCAGCCATCAGATCAAGCGGCTGGAAGAAGAGCTTGGTCTCAAACTGTTCATTCGGCAAAACCGAGCTCTCGCACTCACCCCGCAAGGACTCGACTACCTGCCGGGCGTACGCGCGGCCTTCAACGATCTGCGTCTTGCCACAGACCGGCTCAAGCGTCGCGATAACGACCACGTGCTGACAGTAAGCACGCTCGCGTCGATGGCATCGAAGTGGCTCCTGCCGCGCATCTCGGCATTCCAGAAAGCCCATCCCGATATCGATGTGCGTATCACGACGTCGACCAGCATGGTCGATTTCAAGGGCGGCGATGTCGATGCTGCAATCCGCTATGGCCGCGGCCAATGGCCGGGCTTGCGCGCGGACTGGCTCACCGCCGATCATCTGTTTCCGGTGTGCAGCCCGGCGCTCCTGACCGGCAAAAAGGCGTTGCGACAGCCGCAGGACCTCGCGGGCTATACACTGCTGCATTCGAGCGGCGGCTATGACGATGACTGGCGGCTCTGGCTCACCGCCGCCGGATTGCCGGCCGATATTTCGAAGCAGCCGGGCCTGACCTTCGACATGATCTTCATGACGCTGCAGGCGGCGATCGATGGCCTCGGCGTCGCAATCGGCCGCTCCACCTACGTGGAGGGCGATCTCGCCAAGGGCCGGCTGGTGGTGCCGTTCGACATCAGTCTCCCCGCCGACGCCGGCTTCTATCTGGTGTCCCCCGAAGCCTCTTCCGACTCGCGCAAGCTGAAGGCCTTTCGCGACTGGCTGCTCTCTCAGGTTCCTCCAACGCGTTGATTTGCAGGGGGTCCGGGTTGGCGCGCCGCGTGCAGTGTGGCAGTTTGTCGCACAACGGCAACCAACTGCCCGACCGCGCGCCTTGCCGGTCGTCCGTGATCGGAAGAGAGACCAATGACGGCATCGAATACGACACTTGCCCAGCCAGCCGAGCTCAAATCGCGCCTCGGCGCCATCCTGCGCTCGACATCGGGCAATTTCCTCGAACAGTTCGACTTCTTCCTGTTCGGCTTCTATGCCACCGCGATCTCGAAGGCGTTCTTCCCGCCCGGCAACGACACCAATGCGCTGCTGCTGACCTTCACCACCTTCTGGCTCGGTGCGTTGATGCGCCCGCTCGGCGCGATCTTTCTCGGAGCCTATATCGACCGCATCGGTCGTCGCAAGGGCCTGATCGTAACGCTGGCCATCATGGCACTCGGCACCGTCTTTATCGCGGTGTGCCCGACCTATGCCAGCATAGGCATCGCTGCGCCGATCATCGTGCTGATCGGCCGTTTGTTGCAGGGCTTCTCCGCCGGTGTCGAACTCGGTGGCGTATCGGTCTATCTGTTCGAGATCTCGACGCCCGGCAATCGCGGGTTCTACACGTCCTTCCAGTCCGCCAGCCAGCAGGTTGCGATCTTCGTCGCCGCATTGCTCGGCTTTTTCCTGAGCGAGTTCATGCCCGCGGATCAGGTCGCGGCGTGGGGCTGGCGTATCCCGTTCTTCGTCGGCTGCCTGATCGTGCCTTTCATTTTCGTGCTGCGCCGTTCGCTTGAGGAAACGCCGGCCTTTCTGGCCATGAAGAAGCATCCGACTGCATCGGAGATTTTCGCGTCCGCCGCCGTGAACTGGAAGATCATTGTGCTCGGCATGTTCCTCGCCGCAATGACCACGGTGACCTTCTACTTCGTGACGGTTTACACGCCGACCTTCGGGAAGAATGTACTGAAGCTGACGACGCAAGACAGCCTGCTGGTGACGCTTGCCGTGGCCGTCACCAACTTCATCTGGAATCCGGTCGGCGGGGCACTGTCAGACCGCATCGGGCGCAAGCCCGTGCTGCTGGCGATCTCGGGCCTCGCGCTTGTAACGGCCTATCCGGCGTTGCTCTGGCTCACCGCGAGCCCGACATTCGGCAAGATGCTCGCCGTGGAAATGTTGTTCTCGTTCTATTTCGGCATGTACAGCGGAACGATGCTGGGCGCTCTGGTCGAGATCGTTCCGACGCATGTGCGCACGACCTGCTTCTCGCTGGCTTTCGCGCTGGCCGCAGCTTTGTTCGGCACTTTCACCCCGCTGGCCTCGACCTGGCTGATCGAACACACCACGGATCGTGCCTCCCCCGGCTTCTGGCTGATGTTCGCCGCAGCGAGCGGCTTCCTGGCGACGCTCGCGATCTATCGTGGCGGCGGCCAGACCGTGGAAGCACATGAGCCTGTTCCCGCCTGACGTTTCTCTGTCGGCGTTGCCGACATCACGTGTTCGCGAGCAGATTGCCATCCGAAACATGCTAGAAGTCTGGCCTGTTTCGGATGGAGCTTGCGATGAATCGGACGACACTGGCCGCGGTTATCACTCTTCTGACGCTGGCGCCTGCGCTCGCGCAGCAGGCCTCCACGCCGCCGGCGCCGCCACCGCCCGACTTCTCCAAGGTCGAGATCAAGACCACAGACCTCGGCGACGGCGTCTACATGCTCGAAGGCCAGGGCGGCAACATGACGCTCGCGACAGCCAAGTCCGGCGCCATTCTTGTCGACAGCCAGTTCGCGCCGCTGCATGACAAGATCAAGGCCGCCATCGCAGCGGTGACGCCGCAGCCGGTCAAGTATCTCGTCAACACGCATTTCCACGGCGACCACACCGGCGGCAACGAAGCCTTTGCCAACGAAGGCGCGACGATCGTCGCTCACATCAAGGTCAGGACAAAGCTCAAAAAAGGATCCGCTAATTTCCTGACCGGCACGCAGAATCCGCCTGCGCCGAAGGCGGCGCTGCCGACCAACACCTACACGCATCAGCTTAAACTCAGTCTGCCCGGCCGTATCGCCGAACTGCGGCACCCGGACAACGCGCACACCGATGGCGACACCTATGTCTACTTCAAGAGCGCCAATGTTATTGCGACCGGCGATACTTTCACCAATGGCCGTTATCCCAATATTGACACCCTCAACGGCGGCAATATCAAGGGCATGATCGCAGCGACCGACGCCTATCTGAAGCTGGCGAACGACAACACCAAAATCGTTCCCGGCCACGGTCCGCTCGCCGGCAAGGCGGCGCTGGTCGACTATCGCACCATGCTGGTGACCGCACGCGACCGCATGACCAGGCTGATCAAGGAGGGCAAGACCGAGGACGATGTGCTGGCGGCCAAGCCGTTCGCCGATCTCGATGCCAAGTGGGCGCCAAACGAGACGGCCAGCAAGAATTTCATTCGCGCGGTCTATGCATCACTGGCCAAGAAGCCGTGGATTAAACCTTGGGGCAAGAAGTCATGAAAGATCTCATCCCGCTTGCAGAGAAGATTGCGATCGAGCTGATCGCGCGGAAACAGACCATCGGCGTCGCCGAATCCTCCACCGGCGGCTTGATCTCCGCCGCTCTGCTCGCAGTGCCGGGCGCCTCCGCCTATTTCATCGGCGGCGGCGTGATCTATACGCGCGACGCACGGCGCGTATTGATGGATATTCCGAACGACGCCATGAAAGGCGTGCGCTCGGCATCCGAGCCTTACGCGCAGATGCTGGCGCAGCAGATCCGGGATCGGCTTGGCTGTGACTGGGGCCTGTCGGAGACCGGCGCGACCGGCCCCTCCGGCAATCGTTATGGCGACGCTGCCGGTCATAGCTGCATGTCTGTCGCCGGCCCGCGAAACGAGGTCATGACGCTTGAGACCGGCAGCAACGACCGATCCGGCAACATGCACGTATTCGCGCATACGGCGTTGACGTTCCTGCTGAAGAATTTGTCGGCGTAGGACGGCGTCAGGCCGGCACTGCCGCTGCCGCCTGCTCCGCCAGAATACATCGCACCACGCGATTGTCTGCGAGTTCAACATTCGGCGGCGGCGCCTCGACACAGCGCGGCTGGGCGAATTTGCAGCGCGGCGCGAAGGAGCAATTCACCGGTGGCTTGTCCAGCGACGGTGGCGTGCCGGGGATTGTCTCCAGCCGTTCCCCGCGTTTGGCGCCGTGTACGGTCGAAGCCAACAGGCCACGCGGATAGGGATGCACGGCCGAGCGCACGATCTGGCTCAGCGTGCCCTGCTCGACGATCTGGCCTGCATACATCACTGCGACGCGGTCGCAGATCTCGATGGCCACGCCGATATCATGCGTGACGAAGATGATCGACATGCCGAATTCGCGCTGCAGTTCGCGCAGCAAGAGCAGGATCTGGATCTGCACGGTGGCATCAAGTGCAGTGGTCGGCTCGTCCGCCAGCAGGATTTTCGGCTTGCACGCCAATGCCAGTGCGATCATCGCGCGCTGGCGCATGCCGCCGGACATTTCGTGCGGATAGGCATCAAGGCGACGCTTGGCGGAGGGAATGCGCACGACCTCAAGCATCTCGAGCGCGCGCTTCACGCCCTCGGCCTGGCTCTTGCCCTCGTGGCGCATCACGCTTTCCGCGATCTGCTGGCCGATCGTATAGACAGGGTCCAGCGCCAGCGCCGGCTCCTGGAAGATCATCGACACCGTCTGGCCGCGAAATGCCGAGAGCTCGTCATCGTCGAGCGCCAGCACGTCCTTGCCGAGCACGTTCACTGTGCCGGTGATCTGCGTGCGCTTCTTCGGCAGCAGCCGCATCAGCGCGCGCAAGGTGACGCTCTTGCCCGACCCGGACTCGCCGAGGAGACCGAGCACCTCGCCCTCCCCTAGTGTGAGGCTGAGATCGTTCACCGCATAGACGGTGCGTTCGCCGCCGAACCGGACGTTGAGATTGCGAACGTCGACAAGATTGCTCATGCCAACTCCGGGCACTGTTTGTGAAAGTCGGTTGCACGCTGGAATGCGGCACCGATGGTCAGCAGCGTCGCTTCATCGAACGGACGGCCGATCAGCTGCATGCCGACCGGTAGCTTCGACTTCGTGAAGCCCGCTGGAATCGAGAGACCGGGCAGACCGAGATAGTTGATCGGGCGTGTGAAGCGCGTCAGCCGCTGAATCATCGCTTCGGCGCCTGAACTGTTGCCGACATCGGTCTCGGCAATAGCCGGAGCCGCGCCGGGCGAAACCGGTGCGAGCACGGCATCCGTGCCGGTCACAGCGGCGAGATAGGCGGCGAGCGCCGGACCGCGCCAGCGCAGCGCCTCGATATAGGACACACCGGTGACGGCGAGACCGTTCTGCAGGCGCATCAGCACCTGCGCGCCGTAATCCTGCGGGCGCTCGATCATCCATCGCTTGTGCATCGCCGCGGCTTCCGTCGCGAGTACGAACTGGCAGGCCGCCGTGAGCTGCCCCTGATTGGGCAGGTCGACTTCGACAATCTTGATGCCTTCATTCTTCAGCGTTGCGATCGTGTTCTGCAGAATGGCAGCCGTATCCGCGTCGAGATCGTCGACATAGAAAGCCTTGGGAATGCCGACCGTCATGCCTTTGGCGGAAGCCCGCGTCGCCGCCATGTAGTCCGGCACAGGGCGCGTGCTGCAAGTCGGATCGAGCGGATCGGCACCGGCCATGAGGCCGGTCAGCAGCGCGCAATCCTCGACGGTGCGTGCCAGCGGGCCGACCGTATCGAGCGATTGCGACAGCGGCATCGCGCCGGCGCGGCTGACCAGACCCACCGTCGTCTTCAAACCGGAGACGCCGCAGAAATGCGCTGGCAGGCGGATCGAGCCGCCGGTGTCGGAACCCAGCGCCGCAAAAGTCAGGCGCGCCGCAACGGCCGAGCCCGACCCCGACGATGAGCCGCCGGTGACATGATCGACATGCCAGGGATTGTGCACGGCGCCGTAATGCACGTTGTGGCCGAGCGGACCATAGGCGAATTCGACCATCTGCAACGAACCGAGCCGCACCGTGCCAGCATCCTTCAGGCGCTGCAGCGACGTGGCCGTCGTGGTCGCAACCCAGTTGCGACGAATAAGGGAGCCGCATGTCACGACGTGTCCTTCGTCGTAATACATGTCCTTGTGCGCCAGCGGCACGCCATGCAGCACACCGCGGCTCTGTCCCTTGGCAAGCGCGGCATCGGCCGCGTCGGCCGCCGCCAGCGCCGCATCGGCCTCGATCGACATATAGGCGTTGAGACTGGGTTGCGATTTCACCGCCCGGTCGAGGCAGGACTGCGTCGCTTCGCGTGAGGAGATTTTCCTGGTCGCGATGGCGTCGGCGACTTCCGTCAGCGACAGCAATGCGGGTTCGGTAATGCTCATTTGGCAGCCTTCCTATTCTGAACGGCGAGGAAGGTCGCAGGCTCGAGATCGAACGGCAGCGTCCCCGCCACGGCCGCGAATCCCTCGAACGCCGGGCCCATCGAATTGGCGATGCGCTCGACAACTTCGTCGGATGCGGGAAGGCCGCTGACGTCGGTCAGCGCCTTGATCTGCTTGGCAGTCGGTTTGGTCATGTCAGTGCTCCTGCGGCAGGTGCCTTGCTGTGTCCCGAACCCGGGATCGCCATGTAACAGGCAGCCTGATGGCCAGTCACCGTGATTTCGGTCAGTTTCGGCGTCGCCTCGCCGCACATCGCTTCGGCAAACGGGCAGCGTGTATGGAAACGACAACCGGACGGCGGATCGATCGGATTCGGCGGATCGCCGGTGATCGGTGGCGTTTCCGTCCGTTTGTCGGGATCGGACGACGGCATCGCCGCGAGCAATGCACGCGTATAGGGATGCGCCGGCTTGTCCCAGACCTCGTCCACCGGGCCGAGTTCGACGACTTCGCCGAGATACATTACCAGCACGCGGTCGGAGATATAACGCACCACGTTGAGGTCATGGCTGATGAACAGATAGGTCAGGCCGAACTCGCGCTTGAGATCGACCAGCAGGTTGAGCACCTGCGCCTCGACCGACTTGTCGAGTGCCGAGACAGCCTCATCGAGAATGACGAGACGCGGCGACAACGCCAGCGCGCGCGCGATGTTGACGCGCTGACGCTGGCCGCCGGAGACTTCATGCGGATAGCGGTTGGCGAAGGTTTCCGGCCGCAGACCGACCTTGCCGAGCAGCTCGCGCGCCAGCGCGCGGGCCGCCTTGTCGGCCATGCCATGCACCTTCGGCCCGAACGCGATCGACTCCTCGATGGTCAGGCGCGGATTGAGCGAGGCATAGCTGTCCTGAAACACCATCTGCATGCCGCGGCGCAGCTCGCGCAACGAGAGTTCGCGCCCGACAGCGCGTCCGTCATAGATGATATCGCCGGAATTGCGCGGCATCAGATGCATCAGCAGCCGCGCCGTCGTCGACTTGCCGCATCCGGATTCGCCAACGATGCCAACGGTTTCGCCCTTGGCGATGGCGAACGACACATCGTCCACCGCGCGCACGGTCTTGCTCGGCGCGAACAATCCGCCGCGCACAGGGAAATGCTTGGTCAGGCTGACCACCTGCAACAGCGGCTGTGCAATACCGCCGATATCTTCCAGCGGCTCCAGCTTGTCGATTTCTTCTACAATATCACTCATGCCATCAGTTCCGGATATCCATGGCACTGCGCATGCCGTCGCTCAGCAGGTTGAAACAGATCGACACCGCGAAGATCATCGCACCGGGGAGTGCTGCCACCCATGGATTGACGTAGATCGCAGTGCGCAGCGTGTTCAGCATCAGGCCCCATTCCGGTTCCGGCGGCTTGGTGCCGAGGCCGAGGAAGGACAGGCCGGCAGCGAGGATCATCGACACCGAGATCAGGCCGGTGGCGTAAACGAAGATACTCCCCAGCACGTTGCCAAGCATGTGCACCCGCATGATGGTGAAGGCGTTCGCGCCGGAGGCACGCGCGGCTTCCACATAATCCATGTTTCGCACGCCCGTGGTGACGCTTTCGGCGACGCGGGTGATCTGCGGCACGAACACGATGGTCAGCGAGACGATGGAATTGACGATGCCGGCGCCAAGCGCACCGGAAATCGCGATCGCCAGCAGCACCGACGGGAACGCGTAGAACACGTCGACGGTGCGCATGATCGCGGTGTTGAGCTTGCCGCCGACATAACCGGCCACAACGCCAAGACCCGTCCCGATGAAGAAGGCCAGGATCACCGGCAGGATGCCGATCAGCAGCGACAGCCGGCCGCCATAGATCAACCTGGCCAGCATGTCGCGACCGAGCTCGTCTGTGCCGAGCGGATAGTTGGGAGTACCGATGAAACGCAGACGGCGGATCATCGAGCCCTGATACGGATCTGCGAGATGCAGATAGGGCGCAAAGATCGCCGACAGGAAGATCAGCAGCAGAATGAACGCGCAGGCCATGCTGACCTTGTCGCGCACGATGCGGCGGCCAACCGTGGCCCAATAGCCGCGGGCCTTGGTGGCGGGCGCCACCTGCAATGCGGTGTCTGTCATTGCGGTCATGAGAGGATATCCAGCATGGTCAGCTCCGCTTGATGCGCGGATCGATCGACGCCTGCGCGATATCGACCAGAAGATTGAGGAACACGAAGAACAGCGCCAGCACCAGGATCGTGCCCTGCAGCAGCGGCAGGTCGCGCTGGAAGATCGCGGAGTTCAGAAGAAGCCCCGAACCGGGCCAGGAGAAAACAGTCTCGATCAGGATTGAGCCACCAAGCATGTAGCCCAGCTGCAGACCCATCACGGCCAGTGCGGTCGGCGCAGCGTTCTTGATGACGTGACGGAACACCTTGGTTTCCTGCAGGCCCTTGGCGCGCAGTGCTTCGACGAAATCCTGCGACAGGATATCGCCGGTCAGCGCGCGCACCGTGCGCGTCACGATGCCCATCGGAATGACCGAGGTCGTGATCGCCGGCAGCACGAGATATTTGATGTGCTCCCAGTCCCAGGCCCATGAGCCCGAACCGCCTGGCCCGGCGCCGACCGCAGGCAGCCAGTTGAGCTGCACCGAAAAGATGATGACCAGCACCATGCCGAGCCAGTAATGCGGCACGGAGACGCCGGCGATGGCGATCGAGGTCGCGACCTTGTCGACCCAGGTGTCGCGGAAATAGCCGGCGATCAGCCCGAAGAACAAACCGAGCGTG
The DNA here is from genome assembly GCF_058800725.1 of Tardiphaga sp. GW822-FHT04G09. NCBI lineage: Bacteria > Pseudomonadati > Pseudomonadota > Alphaproteobacteria > Hyphomicrobiales > Nitrobacteraceae > Tardiphaga > Tardiphaga sp. GW822-FHT04G09. The sequence goes on from NZ_JBXAMO010000020.1 coordinate 89,546, forward strand.
AAGCCGATGGCGGCGGCCGCGATCGCCAGTGTCACAGTATTGCCGACGGCTTTCATCACCTCCGCCAGAACAGGACGTCCGGTGGCGATGGAGCTGCCGAGATCGCCATGCAGCGCGCGCCACAGCCAGAGGCCGAACTGGACCGGCAGCGGACGATCGAAGCCGTAGGCGACTCGCAGTTGCTGCGCCAGTTCCTGCGACGCGTCGGCGGGAAGAATGGCAACGAGAGGATCGCCAGGCGTAATGTGCACCAGCAGGAAACACACGAGCGCCACGCTGAGGACGATGGGAATGACGTAGACGACACGTCGCGCGATATAGACGAACACTGGTCACCTTTAGTTCTGAATTCAGAGAGCCGTCTCCACCGACCTGGTCCCTCTCCCGGCGAAGAGAGAGGGACCAAGGATCGGCTGGACGCGTGACCGAGCTCTTACGGCGTGATCGACACCGGTGAGAAGTCGACGAACCAGCTCTTCGGCTGCACGAAGCCCTTGATCTTCGGGCTCAGCGCGCGCGGACCGACGTCATGGGCCACGTAGAGGAACGCGGCGTCGTCGATCGACGCGGCGTTTAACTCGGCCAGAGCCTCGTCGCGCGCCGCGGGATCGAAGGTGGTACGGGCCTTGGTCACCAGTTCATCGAACTTCGGGTTGTTGATGAAGCCCCAGTTGTTCGAAACCGGCGGCGCCATCGACGACTGCAGGAAGCGAACCAGCGCGAAGAACGGGTCCATCGCCGCATAGGTGACATTGGTGGCGTTGGAGCCGTTCGCCGAGGGATCCTTGGCGCCGCGACGCCAGTTGGTGAACAGCGTGTTCCACTCGATGACATCGAGCTTGACGTCGAAGTAGCATTCCGCCAGCGCCTGCTGCAGATATTCGTTCATCGGCAGCGGCAGCATCTGGCCGGAGCCGGACGCCGAGGTCTGGGTCTTCACTTCGAGCTTCTTGGAGGGACCGAAGCCGGCTTCCTTCATCAGCGCCTGCGCGGCCTTCAGGTCGTATTTGATCTCGAAGGTCGGCTTGCCGCGCCAGGGATGGCCGGGCTCGAACGTGCCAGTTGCGGGCACCATCAGGCCGGCCAGCAGGCCGTCCTTCAGGCCCTCGCGATCGATGCAGAGATTGGCGGCCTTGCGGACACGGATGTCATTCCAAGGCGAGCCTTCGACGCGCGAGAACTGCCACGGCCAGACATGCGGTTGCTCGTTCTTCTCGATCTTGAAGCCCCGCGCGGTGATTTCCTTGACCGCGTCAGGCGCCGGCGCCTCGATCCAGTCAACCTGTCCGGACAGCAGCGCCGCGGTACGGGCATTGGCTTCCGGCATCGGCAGCAGCACCATCTTATCGGTCTTCGGAACGCGGTCCTTGTTCCAGTAGGCGTCGTTCTTCACCAATTCCAGACGCTCGCGTGGCGTGAACTTCGACATCTTCCACGGGCCGGTGCCGGAGGCCTCGCGGGCAAAGGCCGCCCAGGCCGCCTGCGACTTGGCCTTGGCATCGGCGCCTTCGGCCTTGTCGAACAGCGCCTGCCACTTGGTGGGGCTCGCCATATAGAGGTTGGTGAGATTGATCGGCAGGAAGGAGTCCGGCTCCTTCGTGGTCAGTTCGACGGTCATGTCGTCGATCTTCTTCGCGGACACCAAAGTCGGCATGCGCGAGGCGGTCACTCCAACCTGGCTGGCGTCGAACTGGACTGCATCTTGTTTGAGCACCTTGTCCACATTCCAGACCACGGCGTCGGCGTTGAAGGCCGAACCGTCGTGGAACACGACGCCGGGACGCAGTTTGAAGGTCCACTTCTTCTTGTCCGCATTGTCCACCTTCCATTCGGTGGCGAGCGCAGGAATGACAACGCTCGCCTTGGTCGCTGACGAGAGATCCCAGCCGGTCAGGCCGTCATACATCGTGTTCCCGGTGAAACGATTGCCTTCAAAACCCTGATCGGGCTGGCCGAGCGTGCGCGGAATATCTGCAGCGGTCATGCCGATGCGCAGCACCGTCTCGGCGCGCGCCACCTGTGGCAAGGTCAGGGCCGTGGCGAGCGTCAGCATCGTGATAGCTGTCGCAAGACGGCTCTTTGTCGGCTTTTCGATACGCATCGTAATCAGTCCCTCTTGGCTTTGGATGACACGTTGGCTTCCGCCAGTGTTGGCTTGTTCTAAACTGGCTAATTCTTATGCAACGCTTGTGCCAAGGCCCGCAACCTTGCACCGCAATGACTCAAACTGCGGCACTGCAGCACACCGGCACACACGAACCGTTCCGGATGCTCAATCTGGCATCAGGATTGCAGGTATGTGGCAGACAATATCCCACCATACGGAGTCCGGTTTATGCGCGTTCGAAGCTCGTTGTTTGTTGCGGCCATCGCCGCCGTCATGGGTGCAGCTGCGCCGGCGCAAGCCGAAACGGTCGTGCGCTATGGCATCTCGATGGCGGACGTGCCGCTGACCACCGGTCAGCCCGATCGCGGCGCTGGCGGCTACCAGTTCACCGGCTACACGATCTACGATCCGCTGGTTGCGTGGGAGATGGATGTCGCCGATCGTCCGGGCAAACTCGTTCCCGGCCTCGCCACCGAATGGAAGGTGGACGACACCGACAAGACCAAGTGGCGTTTTACGCTACGCAAGGGCGTCAAGTTTCATGACGGAAGCGACTTCAACGCCGATGCGGTGATCTGGAATCTCGACAAGGTGCTGAACGAGAAGGCGCCGCAGTTCGACAAGCGCCAGAGCGCACAGGTGAAGACTCGCCTGCCTTCGGTCGCCAGCTACGCGAAGATCGACGACGGCACCGTCGAGATCACCACCAAGAGCGTCGACTCCTTCTTCCCCTATCAGATGCTCTGGTTCCTGGTCTCGAGCCCGGCGCAATATGAGAAGGTCGGCAAGGACTGGGACAAGTTCGCATCGCAGCCCTCGGGCACCGGTCCGTTCAAGCTGACCAAGCTGGTGCCGCGCGAACTCGCCGAGCTCAGCAAGAACCCCAACTACTGGGACAAGAAGCGCATTCCAAAGGCCGACAAGCTCGTGCTCGTCCCCATGCCGGAAGCGCTGACCCGCACCAACGCCCTGCTCGCCGGTCAGGTCGATCTGATCGAAACGCCCGCTCCCGACGCTGTACCGCAGCTCAAGGGTGCCGGCATGAAGATCGTCGACAACGTGACGCCGCATGTCTGGAATTATCACCTCAGCGTGCTGCCAGGCTCGCCCTGGACCGACGTTCGCCTGCGCAAGGCACTCAATCTCGCGATCGATCGCGATGCGGTCGTGGCCCTCATGAACGGCCTCGCCAAACCCGCGATCGGTCAGGTCGACCCATCGAGCCCGTGGTTCGGCAAGCCGAACTTCAAGATCAAGTACGATCTTGCCGAGGCCAAGAGACTGGTGAAGGAAGCCGGCTATGGTCCGGAGAAGCCGCTGAAGGCGACCTTTATCATCGCCAATGGTGGCACCGGCCAGATGTTGTCGCTGCCGATCAACGAATTCCTGCAGCAGAGCTTCAAGGAAATCGGCGTCGAGGTCGAATTCAAGGTCGTCGAGCTTGAGGTTCTCTACACCGCGTGGCGCAAGGGCGCGGCCGACGACAGCATGAAGGGCATCACCGCGAACAATATCGCTTATGTCACCTCAGATCCTCTGTATGCCATCGTGCGCTTCTTCCATTCCGGCCAGATTGCACCCGTCGGTGTGAACTGGGGCGGCTACAAGAATCCGAAGGTCGATGCGCTGATCGACGAAGCCAAGAACACCTTCGATCCGAAGAAGCAGGATGAATTGCTCGCTGACGCCCATGCGCTGATCGTCGACGATGCCGTGCTGGTCTGGGTCGTCCACGACACCAACCCGCATGCGCTGTCGCCGAAAGTGAAGAAGTTCGTGCAGGCCCAGCACTGGTTCCAGGACCTGACCACGATCGGTCTGGACTGAGCTTCGGCACACCAGCCGATCGCATTATCAATACGCCGTCGGGCAACCGGCGGCGTTTTTGTTTGCAGTAAGAACGATGGACTCCGCTGGCGAAAACGGAACCCTAGCTTGCGCCACGACTTGAACCGCACCGTCCTGCATACCGGTGCCATCATGATCGACGACCTCTGGTACAAAAACGCCGTTTTCTACTGCCTGTCCGTCGGCAGTTTTATGGATGCCGACGGTGACGGCTGCGGCGATTTCAAGGGCCTCACGCGGCGGCTCGATTACATTCATGGCCTCGGCATTACCGCGATCTGGCTGATGCCGTTCCAACCGTCGCCCGGCAAGGACGACGGCTACGACATCTCAGACTATTACGGCGTTGATCCGCGCTACGGCACGCTCGGCGACTTTGTCGAATTCACCCATGGCTGCCACCAGCGGGGCATCCGCGTCATCATCGATCTCGTGGTCAACCACACCTCGGACCAGCATGCCTGGTTCAAGGACGCGCGCAGCGCCAGGGATTCGAAGTATCGCGACTGGTATGTCTGGTCGGACAAGAAGCCAGCCAATGCCAACAAGGGCATGGTATTTCCCGGCGTGCAGAAATCGACCTGGACCCACGACACCACGTCGAAGTCCTGGTTCTTCCATCGCTTCTACGATTTCCAGCCCGACCTCAACACGTCAAATCCCTATGTGCAGGCTGAGATCCTGAAGATCATGGGCTTCTGGCTGCAGCTCGGCGTCTCCGGCTTCCGCATGGACGCCGTGCCCTTCGTGATCGCCACTAAGGGACCGAAGGTCAATAAGCCGACCGAACAATACGACATGCTGCGCGCCTTCCGCGAATTCCTGCAATGGCGCAAGGGTGATGCAATCATTCTCGCCGAAGCCAATGTGCTGCCGGAAACCGACATGGAATATTTCGGCGACGATGGCGACCGCATGCAGATGATATTCAACTTCCACGTCAACCAGAACCTTTTCTATGCGCTGGCCTCCGGCGATGTACGCCCACTGGCGGCAGCCATGAAGGTGACCAAGCCGCGCCCGGCGACGGCGCAATGGGGCCTGTTTCTGCGCAATCATGACGAGCTCGATCTTGGACGACTGACTGAAAAGCAACGCCAGACGGTTTTTTCCAAATTCGGGCCGGACAAGGACATGCAGCTCTACGACCGCGGCATCCGCCGTCGGCTGGCGCCTATGCTGGGCGGCGACCGCCGTCGGCTCGAACTCGCTTATAGCTTGATGTACACACTGCCCGGCACACCGGTGCTGCGCTATGGCGACGAAATTGCCATGGGCGACGACTTATCCCTACCGGAACGCAATTGCGCACGAACGCCGATGCAATGGTCGACCGAGCCGCATGCCGGCTTCACCAAGAGTGACCGGTCGAAAAACCCGGTGATCGACAAAGGCCCTTATGGCTACGACCACGTGAATGTCGCCAAACAACGCCGCGATCCCAATTCGATGCTGAACTGGACCGAGCGCATGATCCGCATGCGCAAGGAAGTGCCGGAGATCGGCTGGGGTGACTTTGCCATCATCGCCACGCGCAATCCAGCCGTGCTCGCGATCCGCTATGACTGGCGCAACAACTCGGTCTTGTTCGTGCATAATCTCGACGAGAAACCCTGCGAAGTTACCTTTGCCGTCGGGATAGACGGCCAGCAGGGCGAGCACCTGATCAACCTTCTGGCTGAAGACCACAGCCACGCCGACACCAAGGGCAAGCATCATCTGATGCTGGAGGCCTATGCCTATCGCTGGTATCGCGTCGGTGGTCTGGATTATCTGCTGCGCAGAAGCGACATCGATGGCGAGACGGATGCGCATCTGGGATAATCGCACCAGCCCCTCCGCGTCATTGCGAGCGCAAGCGAGACGATCCAGGAAGATGGCTGATGGACATGAGCTATCGTAACCTTACAATAACGCCCTCATTGCCGCGCAACTCCAACTGGCCCGACACGTTCTCGCCCTTACGCCCCAGCGCCGTCGCCAGCAAAATCTCGCCGCCCTCCACATGCAATGCGACAGGCTCGCCGCTCAAATTGAGGGCAATCAGGAGCGCCTGTCCGTCATAGACGCGCCGATAGGCAAGCAGATCGCTGGGGGTCTGCACCGGCTCATAATTGCCGAACACCAGTTCGGGCGTCCGTTTGCGCAGATCGATCAGCTTCACATAGAGGCTCAGGATCGAATGGGGATCGGCCGCGAGCGCAGCAGCATTCTGATGGTGATAGTCCATGTCCAGCGGCAGCCAGGGCTCGGCCGTCGTGAAACCCGCGTGCTCCGTGGCAGCCCATTGCATCGGCGTGCGGCATCCGTCGCGGCCGACACCGATGCCGGGAACGTTCTTTTCGAACGGGTCCTGCACCTGATCCGGCGCGATAGGCACCTGTTTCATGCCGATCTCGTCACCGTAATACAGCGTCGGCGTCCCGCGCAGCGTCAGCAGCAACATCGCGGCGACACGGGCCTGGGCTGGGCCGACCCGGCTGGCAACGCGCGGCCGGTCGTGATTACCGAGTACCCAGTTCGGCCAGGCACCGAACGGCAGCGCCGCTTCATAGCGCGCGATCAGATCGCCGATGGCAAAGGCATTCCAGGGCGCCGAGAGCAGCGCGAAGTTAAAGGGCAAATGTGCACCGGAGAGGTCCTTGCCGTAATAGGAAACCAGCCGATCGATCGGGAGATAAACCTCCCCGATCAGTACGCGATCGTCGAACTCATCGATGACGCGGCGCATTTCTGTGACCACGTCCAGGGTCTCCGGACGATCGGTAGAGTACAATTGCAGGAAGGCTTCGTGCGGCGGCCGGCCCGCCGTGAAATTCGGATTGACGGGATTATCGCGAAATTCGGAATCCTTGATCAGATGCCAGATCACATCGACGCGGAAGCCATCGACGCCGCGCCGCATCCAGAATCGCATCACCTCATAGATGGCGTCACGGACGGCCGGATTGCGCCAGTTCAGGTCAGGCTGTTTATCGAGAAAGGCATGGTAGTAATATTGCCCTGTGGCCTCATCATATTCCCACGAACTCCCGCCAAACTCCGACATCCAATTCGTCGGCGCGCTGCCGTCCGGCTTCGGATCGTGCCAGATATACCAATCGCGTTTGGGATTGTCGCGCGACGATCGGCTCTCGATAAACCACGGATGCAGATCCGACGTGTGGTTCGGCACCAGATCGAGAATGATCTTCAGCCCATGGCCGTGAGCGGCCGCCACAAGTGCGTCGAAATCGGCCATTGTCCCGAAGATCGGATCGACGCCGGTATAGTCCGAGATATCATAGCCGAAGTCTGCCATCGGAGATGGGAAGATCGGCGACAGCCAGATGGCGTCGACGCCGAGCTGCCGCAAATAGGGAAGCCGACTGACGACCCCCGCGAGATCGCCGATACCATCGCCGTTGGAATCCTGAAACGAGCGTGGATAGATCTGGTAGATGGTGCCGGCCTGCCACCAGACTGTCGCTGCAATTGCCATGGTCCTGTCACTCAATGTTCTGAGGCTGCCATCACGCACGAAAAAACGGCCCTTCCGAGGAAGGGCCGCCTTTCGGTCGACGTAGTATTAGTAGCGTTCGATGACAGTACGACGTTCGACACCGCCATCGTAATAGCCACGATCGCGATCGCGGCTGCGCTTGATGATCACGGTCTCGTTGCGGTCGCGGCGATCGCGATAATAACCACGGTCATAATCGTCGCGATAGCGGTCGCGCCCGACGGCACCGACCGTAACGCCGCCCGGACCGACGCCGACGCCGATCTCCTGGGCCTTGGCTGGAATTGCGCTGCTGATGCCCGCCGCAGCAACGGCAATGATGGCGAGATGCTTAATCATGGCGTGCTCCTCCGTGTGTGAACGATGGAGTAGAAATCCCGCGCTGCAGGGTTAGTTCCGTGAAGATAGCAAAACGATCATGCGTAACGCGCGCAAAGACCGGGAACCAATCGAGGTTTTGCCGACCGTGAGCTAGCCGGGCGGTATAATTGCGTTGCTGGGCGTCGGCCGGTCGGTGATCTGCTGACCGAACAGGCTGCCGACCAGTTCGACCATCATCCGTGCCGTTCGCCCGCGCTCGTCCAGAAACGGATTGAGCTCGACGACATCCAGCGAGCACATCAGGCCTGAGTCGTGCAGCAGCTCCATGATCAGATGCGCTTCGCGATAGGTCGCGCCCCCCGGAACCATGGTGCCAACGCCGGGCGCTGCCGCAGGATCGAGGAAGTCCACATCGAAGGACACATGCAACACGCCGTTGCGCGCCTTGACCCGCTCGATGACACGGCGGATCAAAACACCTACACCGAATTCGTCGATCTGCCGCATGTCTGCAATGGCTACCTTGCGGGCGTGCACCAGCTCTTTCTCGAGCTTGTCGATGGAGCGGATGCCGAACAGATCGAGATTGTCAGGTTTGATCGAGGCGCGAGGCTCCGCACCGAGCAGTCCGTCGAGACCGGACTCGCCACACAGAAAGGCTGCGGACATGCCATGCATGTTGCCCGTGATGGTCGTGTGCGGCGTGTTGTAGTCGGCATGCGCATCGAGCCACAGCACGAACAATTCGCGCCCCTGCTCGTGCCAGTGGCGCGCCACGCCATTGACCGACCCCATCGACAGGCTGTGGTCGCCGCCCATGAAGATCGGCAGCGCCCCTGATCGTGCCAGCATGTAGGCCCGGGCACTCAGCGCCTGGATCCAGTTCTGGATCACGCGGTAATGCCTGGCGTTCTCCGGCGGTGTATCGGTCGATCGAGGCACAGGCGGCGGCGTGAGGTCGCCGTGGTCTTCCACCGCGAAACCAAGCTCTTCCAGCAACGGGCCGAGCCCCGCGGTGCGCATCGCTGCCGGTCCCATCAAGGTCCCGCGCTGTGAGGCGCCGACTTCGACCGGCGCACCCAGCAATGCGATGCGTTTGTGATGGGAGACGTCGGTCATAAGCAGAACTCCGGGCTAGAGACCCTCGCAGGCCAAGATATATTCCGAAATGGCCTGATTGCATTGCAACGGAAATGCGGCAATGCAGTTATCCCGCGCATTTTCATCACCAGACAGTGGGGCAATCGTGACGAACAGAGTGATCGAAGAAGGTCTTCCCTATCCCTTTGGCGCGCATTGGGACGGAAAGGGCACCAACTTCGCGCTGTTCTCGGCCAATGCCACCAGGGTCGAGGTCTGCCTGTTCGACGGCGACAAGGAAACACGAATCGAACTTCCGGAATATACCGACGAGGTCTTTCACGGTTACATCCCCGATGTCGGCCCCGGCACCTTCTATGGCTACCGCGTCCATGGAGCGTATGAGCCCGAGAAAGGTCATCGCTTCAACCCGAACAAGCTGCTGCTGGACCCCTATGCCCGTGCCCACGCCGGTCAGCTCGAATGGAATCCGGCCGTATTCGGCTACAAGATGGAGAGCGGCGACGACACCACTTTCGACGAACGCGACTCCGCCCCGTTCATGCCGAAATGCGTGATCGTCGATCGCGACTTCGACTGGGCCGGCGAGGCCGGCCGGCAGCCCGTGCCATGGGATCAGACCATCATCTACGAGACCCACGTCAAGGGCTTCACCAAGCTGCATCCCGACGTGCCGGAAAAGCTGCGCGGCACCTATGCCGGCTTCGGCAGCAAGCCTGTGGTGGATCATCTCTGCGGCCTCGGCATCACCTCGGTCGAGCTGCTGCCAATCCACACTTTCATCAATGACGACTATCTGCTGAACAAGAAGCTGGTGAATTACTGGGGCTACAATTCCATCGGCTTCTTTGCGCCAGATCCGCGCTACGCGTCCGACGTGCCGAACTCGCTGCGCGAGTTCAAGGAGATGGTGTCGGCGCTGCATGCCGGCGGTCTCGAGGTCATCCTCGACGTGGTCTACAACCACACCGCCGAAGGCAACGAGCTTGGCCCGACGCTGTCCTTCAAGGGCATCGACAATGCCAGCTATTACCGGCTGATGCCGGACAAGCCGCGCTATTACATCAACGACACCGGTACCGGCAACACGGTGAACCTGTCCAACGCCCGCGTCATCCAGATGGTGGCGGACAGCCTGCGCTACTGGGTGCGGGAGATGCATATCGACGGCTTCCGCTTCGATCTCGGCACCATCCTGGCGCGCGAAGTCTACGGCTTCACCGAACAGAGCGGCTTCCTGAAAGCCGTCGATCAGGATCCGTTGCTGACGACAATCAAGCTGATCGCCGAACCCTGGGATATCGGCCCCGGCGGTTATCAGGTCGGCGGTTTCCCGCCCGGTTGGGCGGAATGGAACGACAAGTTCCGCGATACCGCGCGCGATTTCTGGCGTGGCAAGGCGCCGGTCTCGGCACTTGCACCGCGTCTCGTCGCATCCGGCGACATGTTCAACCATCAGGGGCGTCGCGCCTGGGCCAGCGTGAATTTCGTCACTGCGCACGACGGCTTCACGCTGAACGACTGGGCGAGCTATAACGAGAAACACAACGAGGCCAATGGCGAGAACAACAAGGACGGCAGCTCCAGCAACCGCTCATGGAATTGCGGCGTCGAGGGGCCGACTGACGACAAGGCGATCATCGCCCTGCGCGAGCGCCAGAAGCGCAATATGCTGGCGACGCTGCTGTTCTCTCAGGGCACACCGATGTTGCTCGGCGGCGACGAATTCGGCCGCACACAGAACGGCAACAACAATGCCTATTGCCAGGACAGCGAGATTTCCTGGTTCAACTGGAGCCTCACGGCCGAGGGCAAGGACCTCCTCGCTTTCACCAAGAGGCTCATCAAGTTGCTCGGCAATTGCTCTGTCCTGCGCCGCAGCCGCTTCCTGACCGGCGAACACGATCCCGACCTCGATGTTCGCGATGTGACATGGATCAACGCCAATGGCGGCCCGATGCAGGATGTGCATTGGAAAGACGACAACATGAAGTGCTTCGGCATGCTGCTGGACGGGCGGGCGCAGAAGACCGGCATCCACAAGCCCGCCGAGGATCAGACCATGCTGATGATCCTGAACGGCTTCGAGGGGCTGGTCGACTTCACGATGCCCGAGGCCTTCGGCGGACAGGCCTGGGAACTTCTGGTGGACACCAATATCCCGGACACGAAGGGCGGCGAGGACTTCCCGTTCGGCCACATCTATCAGGTCACCGGTAGATCGCTGCTGCTGTTGTCCTTAAAGAAATAGCTTTTGGCGCAGTGGAGCCAACGCGGCCTCGCTGCCCACATTTTCTGCACATTCCTGTCACTGAACTTCGGAACGAAGTTTGGTGACTACACTTGTCAGGCAGTCATTTCTGATTTGCCAAGCTGGTGGAGACGTAAAAGTGCAGATTCGCGCGGGCTATGACATCGCATTCCAGTGTACCCAGGAAACGCCCATGATCCTGATGCTCAGCATCCATCCTTCGCGCGCGAAGGATTTGCAGAGCCCGCACTGCATCCGGTTTTCCCACGACGTGCAGGCGCATGACTATCTCGACATGTTCGGCAATACCTGTACGCGGATCGTCGCACCGCCCGGACTGATCGAGATCAAGAACGATTTTCTGATTTCGGATAGCGGGCTGCCGGACGCAGCTCCGCCATCGGGACCGTTGCAGCCGGTCAGTGAATTGCCTGACGATGTCATGGTCTTCCTGCTCGGCAGCCGCTATTGCGACACGCAGAAGCTGTCCGATCTGGCATGGGCGCTGTTCGGCCATATCGAGGATGGCGCAGCGCGCGTCCAGGCCATTGTCGATTACGTGCATCAACGCATCGAATTCGGCTATCACCATGCCCGCAACGATCGTACTGCCTTTGAAGGTCATGAAGAGCGTATCGGCGTGTGCCGCGACTTTGCGCATCTGGCCGTCACGCTGTGCCGCTGCATGAACATTCCGGCGCGCTATTGCACCGGCTATCTCGGCGATATCGGCGTGCCCATCGATCCGGCTCCGATGGATTTCAGCGCCTGGTTCGAGGTCTATCTCAGAAACCAGTGGTACACGTTCGATGCACGCCACAATCATCCGCGCATCGGGCGCATCGTGATGGCTCGCGGCCGCGATGCCGCGGACGTCGCGATCTCCACCAACTTCGGTCCGACGCCGCTGGTGCGTTTTACGGTGGTCACGGAAGAGGTTTTTAGCGAAGCCACCCCTGCCATCGCACCGATGTCGATGGTGGCCTGATCGTCGTTTCAAGACTGTTGTTAATTTCAAAGCCACTCGTGTCCGCGGGGGGCTTTGTTGTTTCAGGTCCTGACAGGACTGATCTTCCACGTCAGTGCCATGAGGCCTGCCGTCATGACACCCGAGATCACGGACGCAATCGGCAGCACCAGTGCCAGTGCCGCAGTCGCAGCCCAGCCGATCGACGAGAAGGCTTCCGCGAAGGTCGCGATGCGCGATGACGTCTGGCGTCGCCTGAACTGGCTGCGCCGTGCCTGCACCCTGAACCAGAGCTGGATGGCCGTCGCCGAGGCTGCCGCCACGACGGTTGCCAATGCTGTGACCGCAGCAAGTCGTAGCGAGACGAGCGCAAGACCCGCGATCATCGGCGTGAACACCGCAGCGATAATCACAAGCACGACTTCGACCTTGGCCGTGATGATCGTGTTGGCCGGAAGCGGCGCAGTTGCGACCAGATCGGCAGCGTCTTCGCCGGAGATCGTCAGCCAGGCCAGGCCGCCGGCGAGCTGACCGGCGGCCATCACGATCACCGGTGCCAGCACGATGAAGGCGCCCGTCCCCTCGCCGAAACTGCGCCACAGCATCAAGGCCGGCGGCAGCAGATACAATAGCTGCATCAGCGTTTGCGAGACCAACCACGGATCGCGCCACAACAGGACAAACTCCTTGCGCCGCAAGGCCCTACGCCGAGATCCGGTTCGGAACGGTCTTGCTGCTTTCTTGCGACGAACTTGCGCCGATGGTGCGGCACTGGCCACGTAGTTACTGAAGCGCGGCGAAAAGATCGCCATCACGATTCCGAGCAGGAACAACCCAGCTGCCAGCAACGGCACCAGCGTCGCGACATCACCGAGCATCGCCCGTGCGGGCCACCACACCGGGCTGTTGGCCTCAGGCGCAAAGGCTGCCGCGGCATCGGAGGTCAGCACGGCGAAACGTGACAGCGTGCCGTAGGAGAGAATCGCCGCGACCTGCAATGCGATAACGAAACCGGCGCCAGTAACCGCCGAAATGATCTGCGCGACCAGTCGCGTCTTCGCAGGGCCGCAAAGCTGAAACAGTCCGACGGTGATGGCGATCGCGCAGGCCGATGCGGAAAGACCCATCGCGATGACGACGGCATAGGCGGAGAACCAGCGCGCGCCGCCGCCGATCACCAGTACGTTGACGAAAGGCGTCGCTAGCAGCATCGCCATTAGGGTCACCGTCAATGCGATGGCCGCGATGCGGACGGAGAACAGGTTGGTGAGCGGCGCAGGCGACGACATGATGAGATCGAGATCGGCGCGCGCATAAAATACGCGGGTAACCGACTCGATAGCCTGCGACAGAACCAGCGCCCAGGCGAGGAAGATACTGGCGGTAATGACAATGGCCGTCGATTGATCGAGCGGCGTCTGCACGTCGGCAAAGCGGCCAACCACCGCATAGGCCGGCAGATGCAGAAAGATCACGAAAACGATCAGCAAGAGCGAAATGCTGCGCGGACGCCAGCGACGGCCCGCCGTGAGCATGCCCAGCATCTCGCGCCATGCCAGCCGGACTTCGTGGCCGGCAAACCACATCACATTGGCGGATGGCGTCATGCGGCGACCGGCGCGCCGTCCACCAGCGCCACGAACATATCCTCGAGGCTGGTGTCGCCCTGTCCGTTCTGCTGGCGCAATTCGGCAAGGGTACCTTCGGCGATCAGCCTGCCTGCGGCGATCACGCCGATCCGGTCGGCCATGCGCTCGGCGACTTCGAGAATATGCGTGGTCATGATGACAGCGCAGCCGGCGCGCACGCGATCCTGCAGCAGGCCTTTGACGTGTCGCGCCGACACGGCATCGAGCCCCGTCAAAGGTTCATCGAGAATGATCAGCCGGGGCTCGTGCACCAGCGCACCGGCCAGCGCCACCTTCTGACGCATTCCCTTGGAGAAGCCTTCGCATCGCTCATGCAGATGTGGTCCAAGACCTAGCGATGCCAACAGTCCATGCGACGAGCGCTCTGCCGTTTCAGCATCGCAGCCCCATAGACCGGCGACGAATTCGAGATATTCAAGCGGCGTCAGCTTGTCATAGATCATCGGCTCGTCGGAGACCCAGGCCATGACCTGCTTTGCCGCAACGGGATCGGCAAGCGCATCGATGCCAAGTATGGACACCGATCCTGCATCAGGACGCAGCAATCCCGCGACCATGCGCAATGTCGTCGTCTTGCCCGCGCCGTTGGCGCCCAGCAGCGCATAAAACTCGCCGGCACGAACCGTGAGATCAAGCCCGTCGACGGCGGGCCGATCGAAACGTTTCATTAACCCTCGCAATTCAAGGGCAGCGTGTGTTGTGATCATGACCAGACGATCTGCGCGTTACGTTGCGTAGCAACATGGATCGAAGTTGTTTCAGGGCCGTGAATCCGACGACGTAACTATGCCGCCTCCCCCGCTTGGTGGTATCTATATGCGCATCACGATTGATGCCCCCATTAATCCCTGCACTCGCGCACGTGCGTTTCTGATCTCGGATCAGCAATTTAACTAGATCGGACGGGAACAATACAACCTTGAATAGATTTACGCTAACCTGACAAAGATCGACGTTCGGAGATTCGTGATGACGCGGCGAGCTGCCTTGAAGGTCCCTGCTCCAGCCGAATTCGATGCGGCGTATTTTCTGACCTGTCCCGGCATGGGAAAGGTTACGACCGACTACAAGAAGAACCAGAACATCTTCTGTCAGGGAGAGACCGCAGATTCGGTTTGTTACATCCTGAACGGGCGTATCAAGCTCACGGTCCTGTCCGAACAAGGCAAGGAAGCCGTCGTCGGCCTGCTCGAACCCGGACAGTTCCTCGGTGAGGGTTGCCTGAATGGTCATCCGCTGCGCACCGTCACAGCGACGGCGATGCAAGACTGCACGATCGTTACGATCACCAAATCGGCGATGCTCGCCCATCTGCGCGACGAGCCGGCTTTCGCGGAATTCTTCGTCGCCTATCTTCTGTCGCGCAACAACCGTATCGAAGAAGATCTGATCGACCAGCTGTTCAATTCAAGCGAGAAGCGCCTCGCGCGCCTGTTGCTGATCCTCGCCCACTATGGCGAGGAAGGCGTCAGCCATCCCATTGATATCGACATCAGCCAGGAGATGCTGGCGGAGATGATCGGCACCACACGGTCCCGTGTCAGCTTCTTCATGAACAAGTTTCGCAAGCTCGGCCTCGTCAGCTATGACGGACATATTCAGGTCCACAGCTCGCTGCTCGCTGCGGTGTTGAACAGGAAACCGCATTTGCATTCGTAACGTGCAACGATGCGCGTGTGACAAGACCATAGTGCGCCTTGACGCGACGGCATTCGGAAGACCGGCAGATGGCAAGCATCCTGATCGTCGACGATGACAAGGCAGTTCAGATCGTCACCAAATTGATGCTTGAGCGCGAAGGCCACAGCGTCACCTGCGCGAGCGCCGGTCCGCGCGCGCTCCATATGTTCCGCCATATGGACTTCGATCTGTTCATTATCGATGTTTTCATGCCGGAGATGGACGGGCTGGAGACCATGAAGCTCGCGCATCTATGCCGGCCGGAAGTTCCGATCATCGTCATTTCATCTCACCCGGTGTCATCCGCCGCCGCGCCTGCGCCCGATTTTCCCGCAATGTCCATCCGGCTCGGCGCCGTCTCCAGCCTGCACAAGCCTTTCAAATCAGCGGTTCTGCTGTCGCATGTGGATCGATGCCTGATGCAGGGAAATGGCTCATCCTGGCTCCACTAGGATGGTCACACAATCAATCGCGACCAGCATTGGCATTGCCGATGCCTCGATATGCTGCGGCATAAAGGGATCATGATACCATAACACCTGCAATCCAAAGGTAATTAAGAGCTCCTTCATTCGGCCTCCCTATTTTTTGAGTGGGAACTATGAGTGCCGCAGCAAAATTGCTTGCCGCGGTCCAAGGGGCATATCGATGCAAGCACTAAATTCTATTTCGGCACGTATGATTGTGGCCATCACGCTCGTTGCTGCCGGATCGTGCGGCGCGCTTGCGGCCTTCAGCATGTGGCAGCAGCAGGCGATCATCGATACCGCCCTCAATCGCGAAGCGCATGACGACTACGCCAACCTCACCGCGGCGCTGAACGCAGAGACGCGAACCCTGCTCGCGGTCGCCGAGTCGATCGCGTCGTCGCAGCCGATCAAGGACGCCATCAAGACGCAGGATCGTGCCAATGCGCTTGCGCATCTGAAGGAAGCTCATCAGCGTATCAAACCGCGCGGCCTTGAACTGATCACGATTCAAACACCTCCGGCGATCAGCTTCGCCCGCATCCATAATCCCGGCACGTTCGGCGACAACGTTTCCGAGCGCCGCAAGATGGTGGTGCAGACGATGACCAGCAAGAAGTCGGTTGGCGGCATCGAGCCCGGCCGTGATGCGCTCAACGTCTTCGGCGTAGCACCAGCGATGGATGGCGACACCATTCTCGGCACCATCGATGTCGGCGCTCCGTTCGGCAAGACTTTCGTCGACACCATGAAGTCGCGCTTCGGTGTCGATGTCGGCATCCACCAGATCGACGGCCAGGCCGGCAAGACACTGGCTTCCACGTTGAAATCGGCTGCTCCGGGTGTCGATACGCTGCGTCGCGCGCTCGCCGGTGAGGTCGTGACCCAATATGGCGAACTCGACAACAAGCCCGTTGCCACAACCTTCGGCGCGATAAAAAGCTTTTCCGGCGATAACATCGCCGTCTTCGAGATCACCCGCGATACCAGCGGATATCACAGCCTGATGCGATCCTCGCTGAATTGGCTGGCTATCATTTCTGCTTGCGTGCTGCTGCTCGCCGGCGCCATCGCAACCTTCATGGGCCGCTCGATGGCGAAGCCGATCCGCGCACTCGAAACTGCGATGCGCACCATTGCGGGCGGTAATCACACGATCGCAGTGCCGGGTGCAGGCCGCAAGGACGAGATCGGCTCGATGGCGGGCGCCGTTGAGATCTTCAAGACCGGCCTGATCGAGACGGAGCAGTTGCGCGCCGCGCAGGAAGAACAGCGCGAGCGGGCCCAGCACGATCGCCGTGACACCATGAACGCGCTGGCTTCGCGCTTTGAGAGCGGCGTCGGCACCGTGGTCAATGCCGTCGGCTCGGCCGCCGGCGAACTCCGCAACACCGCGCAGTCGATGGCCGCCACCGCCGAGGAATCCACCCGGCAGACCGCCGCCGTTGCGGCAGCCTCCGAAGAAGCCACGCAGAGCGCACAGGCTGTTGCTGCCGCCATCGAGGAGCTCAATGCCTCGATCAACGAGATCGCACAGCAGGTCAACGAGTCCGCGCGCGTGGCCGGCGATGCAGTATCGCAGGCCAATATCACCAATGGCGAAGTGCACAGCCTCGCCGAGGCCGCGCAGAAGATCGGCGACGTGGTCAAGCTGATCAGCGAGATCGCGGCGCAGACCAACCTGCTCGCACTCAACGCCACCATCGAAGCCGCCCGCGCCGGTGAAGCCGGCCGCGGCTTCGCGGTCGTCGCATCCGAAGTAAAGGCGCTGGCCACCCAGACGTCGAAGGCGACGGATGAAATCTCGGCACAGGTCGGCGCGATCCAGAGCGCAACGAAGCTCTCGGTGGATTCGATCCAGAGCATCACCTCGACCATCGGCCGCGTCAGCGAGATCGCCAGCACCATCGCCGCCGCCGTCGAGGAACAGGGCGCAGCCACACTCGAAATCGCACGCAACGTCGCAGAAGCCGCCCGGGGCACCGGCGAGGTTTCGCAGAACATCGCCGGCGTCAATGACGCCGCCCGCGAGACCGGCCTCGCCGCATCGCGCGTGGTGGAATCGGCCGGGGACCTCTCGCGCAACGGCGAAGACCTGCGCACGCAGGTCGATATGTTCCTGCGCGAAGTGCGGGCGGCATAATTCTTCCAGCGGCGCGCTTAGGCGCGCCGCTCTTCCATTGCGAACAAAGCGGGAATCAGCGAGCGTGATTCGTCACCTCGGATACATCTCGTGCTCGCCCAAGCCTCTTATCTCGACGCCCTGAATCCGGAACAGCGCCGCGCCGTGGAACATGGCGTGTTCCCGCCTGGGGACGATAACGCACCATCCGCGCCGCCATTGCTGGTCATCGCCGGCGCCGGTTCCGGCAAGACCAATACGCTGGCCCATCGCGTCGCCCATTTGATCGTCAATGGCGCCGATCCGCGCCGCATCCTGCTGATGACATTCTCGCGCCGCGCCGCCAGCGAAATGAGCCGCCGCGTCGAACGCATTGCGCGCAAGGTGATGGGCGACAATGCCGGCGTCATGACCGACGCGCTGGCATGGGCCGGCACCTTTCACGGCATCGGCGCGCGGCTGTTGCGCGACTATGCCGAACAGATCGGACTCGATCCCGCTTTCACCATTCACGACCGCGAGGATTCCGCCGACCTGATGAATCTGGTCCGGCACGAACTCGGCTTCTCCAGGACCGAGACGCGGTTCCCGACAAAGGGCACCTGCCTCGCGATCTATTCCCGCTGCGTCAATGCCGAGACCGAACTCGATCAGGTGCTCGGCGCGTCCTATCCGTGGTGCGCGGCCTGGTCGGCCGAGCTGCGCGAATTGTTCGCCGGCTATCTCGAGGCCAAGCAGAAGCAGAACGTGCTCGATTACGACGACCTGCTTTTGTACTGGGCGCAGATGGCCAGCGAACCTTTGCTTGCGAGCGATATCGGCGGCCGCTTCGATCACGTGCTGGTCGACGAATATCAGGACACAAACCGGCTGCAGTCGGCGATCCTGCTGGCGCTAAAGCCCAACGGGGCGGGCCTCACCGTTGTCGGCGATGACGCGCAATCGATCTATTCGTTTCGCGCCGCCACCGTGCGCAATATTCTCGATTTTCCCAGGCAGTTCAGCCCGCCGGCACAGATTATCACGCTCGACCGCAACTATCGCTCAACGCAGCCGATCCTGGCCGCGGCCAATGGCGTGATCGATCTCGCGCGCGAACGCTTCACCAAGAATCTCTGGACCGACCGCGCCTCCTCCGCCAAGCCGCAACTCGTCACCATTCGGGACGCGACCGATCAGGCCCGCGCCATCGTCGCACGCGTGCTCGACAATCGCGAAGGCGGCATGAAGCTCAAGGAGCAGGCAGTGCTGTTCCGCACCTCGTCACATAGCGGCTCGCTTGAGGTCGAACTGACACGGCGAAACATTCCGTTCGTCAAATTCGGCGGGTTGAAGTTTCTTGATGCCGCGCATGTGAAGGACATGCTGGCACTGCTGCGTTTCGTCGAGAATCCGCGCGACCGCGTCGCCGGTTTCCGGCTGATGCAATTGCTGCCCGGCGTCGGCCCGGCATCCGCACAGCGCGCGCTGGATCACATGATCGCGGCCCCCGATCCGATTGACGCGCTGACGCATGCACCGGCGCCGCCGCGCGCGGCCACCGACTGGCGCGGCTTTGTCGAAGTCATCAGCGAGATCAAGTCACGCCGCCCGGGCTGGCCCGCCGAGCTGGAATTGGCGCGACGCTGGTATGAGCCGCATCTCGATCGCATTCACGAGGATTCGCTGACGCGTCGCGCAGACCTGATCCAGCTCGAAGCGATAGCCTCGGGCTATCCGTCGCGCGAGCGTTTTCTCACCGAACTCACGCTCGATCCGCCGGATGCAACCAGCGATCAATCCGGCGTACCGCTGCTCGACGAGGACTATCTGATCCTCTCGACCATCCATTCCGCCAAGGGGCAGGAATGGAAATCAGTCTATGTGCTGAATGTGGTCGATGGCTGCATGCCGTCGGATCTGGGCACCGGGACATCCGCCGAGATCGAGGAAGAGCGCCGGCTTCTGTATGTGGCGATGACGCGCGCCAAGGATGATCTGCATCTGATGGTGCCGCAGCGTTTCTTTACCCAAGGTCAGCACGCGCAGGGTGATCGCCACGTCTATGCGTCGCGTACCCGCTTCATCCCCGAGGCGCTGCTCGGCCTGTTCGAGCGAACGACCTGGCCGCAGGTGGCCGCGGCAGATCCGGCGCGTGCGGCAGCACAGGGCGTGCGCATGGACATCAATTCGCGGATGCGCGCGATCTGGCGCTAGAGCTTCTTGTCCCACTCCGGCACGCCGCTGAAGCGTGCCACCAGGAAATCGATGAACAGCCGCACCTTCACGGCAAGGTGCCGCGTCGGCGGATAGATCGCATAGAGCGTCAGCGGCGGTGCCTTATAGGCATTGAGCATGCTGCGCAGTGAGCCCGCACGCAATGCATTGCCGGCAATGAACGTCGGCAGCAGCGCGACGCCCCTGCCCTTGATGGCGGCATCGCGCAGCACCTCGGCATTGTTGACGCATAGCGTCCAGCTCGGCTGGATCCAGTGATCGTCGCCATTTTTTCCGGTCAGCTTCCACTGATTGCCGGTGAGCAAGAAACCGTAGGTCAGCAGCGCGTGGCTGCGCAGATCTTCCGGCAGTTTCGGCGTGCCGTGCTGCTTGAGATAGTCCGGTGACGCGCAGACCACGCGATCAATGGCGACGATTTTTCGCGCGATGAGGCTGGAGGATTCCAGATCGGCGATGCGCAAGGTCACATCGAAGCCGCCCTGCATCGGATCGACCTGGTCGTCCGACAGCACGAGCTGGATCTGCAGCTCCGGACACTGCGCCATGAAATCGGCGATGGCCGGGCCAAGCTGCAGCGTGCCGAACGACATCGGCGCATTGACGCGCAGCAGTCCGCGCGGCGTCGATTGCGCCTGCGCCACCGCCTGATCGGCGGCATCGAGATCGGCGAGAATACTCAGGGCCCGCTCGAAATAGGCCTGCCCATTCTCGGTGGCGCTGGCGTGACGCGTCGTGCGGTTGAGCAATTGAACGCCGAGATCCTGTTCGAGCTCGCCGACATATTTCGAGATCACCGAGCGCGACAGCCGCAACTGCCGCCCGGCTTCCGAGAAGGAGCCGAGTTCGACCACTTTGACGAAGGCGCGCAGGCTGTTGAGCTTGTCCATGGGATCGTCCTGACTGTCCTCAAAATATAGACAGTAATGTCACAAATGGCCGGATTGTCTTTGATCTGGTATCGCCCAATTATCCCGGCAACGGAAGACGAAACGCCTTCCCAACCAGGAGACAGACCATGTCAGGTATCCACCATGTGACCGCAATCGCCGGTAACGCCTTGCGGAACTTCGACTTTTACACCCGCGCGCTGGGCATGCGCTTCGTCAAGAAGACCGTCAATTTCGACGATCCGGGCACTTACCACTTTCTATTACGGCGATGAGACCGGCAAGCCGGGCACCATCCTAACCTTCTTCCCGTGGGAGCATGCCGCCCCCGGGCGCGGCGGCGTGGGTCAGACCCAGCAGACCTCGTTCCGGGTCCCGGCCCGTTCGCTCGGCTACTGGACGCATCGGTTTATCGAGAAGGGCATTGCCCATGAGGCGCTCGAAAAGCGCTTCGGCGAAGCGGTGCTGCCCTTCACCGATCCGGACGGCATGAGCCTCGCGCTGGTCGGTATCAGCGGCGCGGAGAACGAGCCCGGCTGGAGCAATGGCGACGTCCCGGCCGAACACGCGATCCGCGGCTTCCATGGCGTGACGCTGCTGCTCGAGAAGGCCGAGAAGACCAGCGCCATCCTCACCGACGTGTTCGGCTTCAAGGAAACCGCCCGCGAAGGCTCGATCATTCGCCTGAGCGCCGACAGTGTCGAAGGCGGCATCGTCGACATCTACGAGGCCGGAGGTTTCCTGCCGGGCCGTCAGGGCCGCGGTTCGGTGCATCACGTCGCCTTCCGCGCCGTCGATGATGCCGATCAGCAGGTGATGGCCAACAAGCTGGTGAAGACCCATGGCCAGCAGCCGACGGAACAGAAGGACCGCAACTACTTCCGGTCGGTCTATTTCCGCGAACCCGGCGGCGTGCTGTTCGAAATCGCCACCGACATCCCCGGCTTCGCCGTGGATGAGCCCGTCGAATCCCTCGGCGAGCATCTGAAACTGCCTGCGTTCCTCGAGAAGCATCGCGGCGAGATCGAACGTGTGCTGCCCGTTCTCGAAACTGACAAGGTGACGCCATGAGCAACGACCTGTCCCACATCCATCGCTTCGTGCCGGGCAACCGGCGCGAGGCAGCGCCGCTCCTGCTGCTGCATGGCACCGGTGGCGACGAAAGCGATCTGCTGCCGCTCGGCGAAGCCATTGCGCCGGGGGCAGCATTGCTGTCGCCGCGCGGTCAGGTGCTGGAACACGGCATGCCGCGCTTCTTCCGCCGGCTCGCCGAAGGCGTGTTCGACGAGGACGATGTGATCAGACGCGCCAATGACCTCGCGGACTTCGTGGTCGAAGCCCGCAAGCGCTACAACATCGCAGCGCCCATCGCCCTCGGTTATTCCAACGGCGCCAATATCGCCGCCGCGATGATGCTGCTGCGGCCCGAGGCGCTGGCCGGCGGGATATTGCTGCGCGCTATGGTCCCTCTACGTGAACCACCGGCGGCAGATCTCGCTGGCAAGCCGGTACTGATCGTGTCGGGCCAGTCCGATCCGATCATCCCGCCGAGCAATTCGCAGCGACTGGCGGTAATGCTGACCAAAGCCGGTACCGATGTGCAGCGCCGCTCGTTGCCGGTGGGCCATCAGTTGTCGCAGGCGGATCTGACGATTGCAAAGGAGTGGTTGGCCAATGTTGAGACGGCAAGACGCGAAAGCGTGGCGGTCTGAACTCAGTCTTCCCTCTCCCGTTGTGGGAGAGGGAAGACGATTACGTTACAGATTCGCGCCGCTGAACATCTCGCTGTACCAGTCCGCAATCAGCTTCGGATTGATCCGCCCATCGACAATGAACACGCCCTCCGCGCCATCGGCGACCCAAACTTTAACCGCGTCGAGATCGGCGAGCGTCCGTACCACGACGCCATCGGCGCCATATCCGCGCGCGATGGCCGCAAAGTCGGTCACCGGGAATTGCGCCATGCCGGCATTGTAGCCCTCGGGGCCGAAGTGATGCACCTCGGCGCTATAGGCGCTGTCGTTATAGATGAAGATACACATGCGCTTCTTCAGCCGCACGGCGGTTTCGAGTTCCGCGATCGACATCAGGAAGCCGCCATCACCGACGGCCAACACGGTCAGCCGCTCCGGCTGCGTCACCGCCGCGCCGATCGCGCCGGCAAGGCCGAGGCCGATGGACTGGAACGCGATGGGAATGCACCAGCCTCGATGATCGGGCGCGGAAATATAGCGCGTCACCCAGCCGACGAAATGTCCACCGTCGACAACGACGGTGCGATCCCTGGGCAGGATACCGTCCATCACCTTGCTCAGCGTACGTGGATCGATGTGCTCGGCCGTGCTGGTGTCGTCATAGGCCAGATTGTGATTGCCTCGCGCGGTCATCACCGCTGCGACTTCGGGCGTGCGCCAGCCGGGTTCATCGGGCGGCGCCTTGTCGAGCGCCTGCAATACGGCGGTCGCCACAGCCGATGCATCGCCCTCGAGTTCAAGATCGACCGGACGATGCACCCCGATGCGGCCTTTCTCGACATCGATCTGCACGAGCTGGGCATAGTCGGAAATCAGCTTGCCCTTTTTCGTGGTCCACATGTTCAGCGACATGCCGAAAGCGAGGATCATGTCGCTCTGCGCGATCAATTCAGCCGTCGCTTTCGACGAGAAGCCGCCGGCCACGCCGAGATTCCATGGATGGCCGGAAAACATCCCGTGCGCCTGCAACGACGTCGCCAGCAGCGCACCGAGCCTGTCGGCCAGTTGCACCAGCAGCGGCTGTGCATCGGCCACGACAGCACCATGTCCCGCCAGGATCAACGGCCGTTTCGAGGTCCGGATCGTCGCAACGAGTTCGTCCAGCTTCGCAGGGTTGACCGCGATCCGCGGCGTGATCGGCGGATGCTTCTTGCCCATCGTCGCCGCAACCTGCATCTCCTGCACATTGATCGGCAGGCTAAGCACGACGGGCTTGCGCTCACGCAGAGCGATCGAGGCTGCTTTCCAGGTGTCCGCGTAAGCGGTCTGTGCATCGGCGATCTGTCGCCACTCACCGCCGACCGCGTGAACGAGTTCGGACTGATTGAAGGCAAATGCCGACTGCTTGTCGCCAAGCACCACATCGCCTGCGAGAACAAGCAATGGCGTGTCGCTCTTGGCGGCTTCGCCGATGCCGGTGATCGCATTGGTCAGCCCCGGCCCCGCCGTTACGCTGACAATCGTCAGATCGCGCGTCAGCCGCGCTGCGAC
This sequence comes from Tardiphaga sp. GW822-FHT04G09, assembly GCF_058800725.1. NCBI lineage: Bacteria > Pseudomonadati > Pseudomonadota > Alphaproteobacteria > Hyphomicrobiales > Nitrobacteraceae > Tardiphaga > Tardiphaga sp. GW822-FHT04G09. The sequence goes on from NZ_JBXAMO010000020.1 coordinate 113,910, forward strand.
ATCGGCCATGCTCACCGCGCCACCTTCATGGCGCGCAGCAATAAAGTCGAGGCCGAATTCGGTGAGGCTGAGCGTCACCTTGAAATTTGCGCCGCCGACGAGACCGAAACAGCGCTTGGCGCCGATATCGGCGATCGCCCGTGCGACTTCGCGCCAGACGGTCGAATTGTCGGGGGGGTGGTCGAGAACTGCAGCGGATGAAGATGTCATGAGGTCACTTTGCACCGATCGCGATCTCCTCGACATTCAAGGATCGGGCCAAGGTAGTTTAGGTCTAAAGGAATTGCCATATGTTGATCGCGCTGGCCCGATCACGTGGTCGGGAGAGCGGAACAGACGCAAAAATGCCATCTGCGGTGATCCGCAGTGGCCCATTTTGCGCAAATACGGCCTTATTTCAGGGCAGATCGACTGACGGCTACGCCCGGCCCGCGATCACCATACTGTGCAGATCGTCGGCAATTTTCGGCGCAGCAGCGTCTTCCAGCGACGACCGCAGAGCCTCGATATCGGCATGCGGTACCGGGCGCCATCCGCAAGGGCATTCGCCGTCCTGATGGGCCGCGGCGACTTCGCGATAGGTCGCGCCGATCGCGGTTGCCAGAAGACGCATCACCACATCGGGCGCCAAACGCGAACTGTCGAGCACGCGGCAGAACGTCGTCATGATGGCCTGGTTGAGATAGGTCTGTGCCGAATTCTCGTCGGTGATATCGGAGACCTTGACCTGCTGCGGAAGCATGCGCGTATCCTTTGCGACCCCTGCGATTGTCTAGGCCGCGGTCACGTCTTGCTCAACCGGTTTCAGGCCGCCTTGTCTTAGAAGCCCTCAAGCCTGTCATGTTTTGAATCCGTCAAAACAGGATGTGTCGTGCGCACATCCTATTCGGCCGCGGCTTGCGCCTGTCCCGCGCTCGTATCGAGATGCATGGCCTCGATGCGCCTCACCTTGCTGATCGAACCCATGATCAGCGGCACGCGCTGATGGATCGCCGTCGGCGCGAGATCGAGAATACGCACACGACCCGTGGTCGCACCGCCGCCGGCCTGTTCGACGATGAAAGCCATCGGATGCGTTTCATAAACGAGACGCAGCCGGCCATCGGCATAGCCCTTGCGCGCATCGGACGGATAGAGAAACACGCCGCCGCGGATCAGGATGCGATAGGCCTCGGCGACCAAGGCTGCGATCCAGCGCATGTTGAAATTCTTGCCACGCGGGCCATCGGCACCAGCGAGGCATTCCTCAACGAAGTCACGCACCGGCGCTTCCCAGTGACGATGGTTGGACGCGTTGATCGCATATTCGGAGCACTCGGCCGGGATCTGCACACGCGCCCGAATGCGCTTGTAGCTCCGCGTGGCGCGGTCGAGCGTGAAGATGTCGACGCCGTCGCCGAGCGTCAGCACCAGCGAGGTCTGCGGACCATAGACGACGAAGCCGGCAGCGATCTGTGCGCTACCTTTCTGAGTGAACGGCACAGCGCCTTTCGACGTCGGCATGATCGAGAAGATCGTACCGACCGTCATATTGGTTTCGATATTCGACGAACCGTCGAGGGGATCATAGGCGATATCGAGCAAGCCGCCGCTGTCACGGATATCGGCAGTCTCGGCTTCCTCGGAGGCCAGAGCGGACCAGGACACCGGCTTCAAAGCGGCGCGTACAATCTCGTCGGCGCGGACATCGAGATCCTTCTGCACATCGCCGTCGGCATTCTGTGCGCCCTGCGCCTCGCCGGTGATCCCGGCCAGAGCGCCGCAGCCGATCAGCTCGGAGATTTCGATGGACGCCTTGGCGAAGGCGTCGACCGCAGCAGCGACAGCCAGCCGCAGCGGGTCCTGTCCGGCATAGTCAGCCGTGTATCGGGACAGGGGCATGTGGTCGGTCATCGCAATCTCTCCAAAAATACCGGGCTCCTTCTGGCACATGGCCGCGTCCGGAAGGCCCGGGAATGGCAGAAACGGCGCATTTTGCCCACAGATATTGACCTCCAGGGCCAAATAAAGGAATTTTTGTAAAGGTCAGGCGGGGAAAGTTTTTCTTATATGACGAAGCGGTTCCGCGACATCTCGATCCGCCAGCTGCGTGCACTGGCTGCGGTGGCCGCCAGCGGCAGCATCACGGCGGCGGCTTTGAAGCTGCGGCTGACGCAACCGGCTGTCACCTTGCAACTGCGCAACCTGCAAGGCCTCGCCGGCCTGCCGCTGACCCAGCGTACCGGCGACGGGATGGTCCTGACCGATGCCGGCCGCGAGGTGCTGGCGCTGGCGGAACGGATCGAGGCGGCGATGGCAGCCTGCGCGATATCGCTGGACATGATGGCCGGCAAGACCGGCGGACGCATTTCCATCGGCGCCGTCAGCACGGCGAAATACTTCGTGCCTTTCGCAATTTCCGCCTTCGCAAAGCTCCATCCCAAGATCGAAATCCTGCTGACGGTGGGCAATCGCGAGGAGACCATCGCAGGTCTGCGCAGCTACGATCTCGATATCGCAATCATGGGCCGGCCGCCGGCCGGGATCGACATGGATGTGAACCTGATCGGCGATCATCCGCATGTGATCATCGCGCCGAGCGACCATCGCCTCGCAGGCAAGGCGCGCCTCTCCATGAGCGATCTCGCAAGCGAGACATTCCTGACGCGCGAACCCGGCTCGGGCACGCGCGGATTGATGGAGCAACTGTTCGAGAGCGCAGATCTGCGCGCCACGATCGGCATGGAGATGGACAGCAATGAGACCATCAAACAGGCCGTGATGGCCGGACTCGGCATCGCCTTCATCTCCGCGCATACGGTGGCCACCGAACTGGAGCAACGGCGACTGGTGATGCTGGATGTCACCGGCCTGCCGATCATCCGGCAATGGTTCGTGCTCAACCGCAAGGACAAGGTGTTGCTGCCGCCGGCGCAGGCAATGCGCGCATTCCTCGCTGCACAGGGCGCGCAGTTCCTGCCTGCGACGGAAACCGGAAAATCTGCGCCGGTCCGCCGCAAGTCCCGCAGCCGGGCGATGCTGTAGCGACAGGCCAGGCCTCGCCTTGTGGCATCCGGCGAGGGTGATATGATGTCATCAGCCCGAGCGCCAACACATCCCTTCATCAGTCATCGGAGAATTCAATGCCTGCTGCCTCGGCAGATAGCACTGCGCCCGTCAGCGTCGTGACCGCCCTCTATCTCGGCACCAAGGTGCTTCACACCGAAGCCGAGCGCTCCGGCATCATCAAGGACATGTTGCGCGGCGACGTCAGCCGCAAGGGCTATGTCCTGCTGCAGCGGAATCTGCTGGCCGCCTATCAGGCGCTCGAAGCGGGACTTGAGAGCCATCGCGACACGCCCGTGCTCACCGCACTCGCCCGATATCGGCTCGATCGCGCATCGGCCATGCAAGCCGATCTCAATGTGCTGTGCGATGGCGACTTCTCTGACGTGCCGATGTTGCCTGCCGGCGAAGCCTATGCCAGGCGCATCGCGGATGCCGCTAAGGGCGACGGCGAATTGCTGATCGCCCATGCCTATACGCGCTATCTCGGCGACCTCTCGGGCGGCCAGATTCTCAAGCGCCTGCTCGCCAAGAAACCCGGCCTCGCGCCCGAGGAATTGTCGTTCTACGATTTCCCGGCCTATGCCGATCTGGCGGTGCTGAAATCGGACTATCGCAACGCGCTCGATGAAGCCGGCAAGCGCGCGACAAATCCGCAGGCGATCATCGATGAAGGCTCGGTGGCGTTCCAGCTCAACACCGATCTGTCCTGGGCCGTGCAGGCCGCGCTCGAAGCGGAGCAGGTGGCGTGAGCTTTTTTACTTAGCCTCTCCCCGCAAGCGAGGAGAAGGAAATCACTTCCAGCTGACCAGCGGCGGCATCGAGCTCAGAATGTTTTCGACGTTGCCGCCGGTCTGCAGGCCGAACATCGTGCCCTTGTCGTATAGGAGATTAAACTCGACATAGAGCCCGCGCGTCTCGAGCTGCTGTGCGCGCTCTTCCTCGGTCCACGCTTCCTGCATCCGTGCACGCACGATGCGCGGATAGACATCGAGGAAGGCCGAGCCGACATCCCGCGTGAAGGCGAAGTCCTTCTCGAAATCGCCGGTATTGAGCTGGTCGTAGAAGATGCCGCCGACGCCGCGCGCCACGCCGCGATGTGGCAGGAAGAAATAGTCGTCGGCCCAGGCCTTGAACTTCTTGTAGTAAGCGGGGTCATGCGCATCGCAGGCGCCGCGCATCGCGTCGTGAAACGTGATCGTATCCGGCGCATCGGCCTTGCGCTGCTCGGGCAGCATCGGCGTCAGATCCGCGCCGCCACCGAACCAGCCGACGGCCGTCGACAGGAAGCGCGTGTTCATGTGCACGGTCGGCACGCGCGGGCTGCGCGGATGCATGATCAGGCTGATGCTGCTGGAGACGTAATCGAGCTGCGATCCACCGCCGGGCATTTGCCGCGCCATCTCCGGCGACAGCTTGCCGTTCGCGCTTGAGGTGTGGATGCCGATCTTCTCGAACAGGCGACCACCCGAAAGGAAGCCGCCGACGCCACCGCCGGTGCCCGTCGCGCGGGTCCACGGCTTGTAGGTGAAGGTGGCGGGCGCCCCCGGGAACAGCGCCTGCGGCGCCTCGCGCTCCAGCGCCTCGATCTCGGCGCAGATGCGGTCGCGGAGGGACTCGAACCAGACCCTGGTGCGGGTGCGGTTCTGCTCGATTTCGGGACTGACGATCGGGGTCATGATGTTCATGGTCTTTTCGCTCATGATGTTCGTACAGTCTATATGCCGCTTGCAGCGCGATGGCACCTTGAGATGCGTCAAAAACGTGAGGCGAATCGCCCGCTTTGCGAGATTGCCGCGCCTCGCCAAGAGCCAAGCGGCGGTGTATCAGAGGCGGCAAAATCATGCCTTTCGGCGCCACCTTCCGGAACCCAAGCATTTGACCCAGTCCACGCCCCGCAAGCCCTTCCTCGATGTCCTCGCCGGCCAGCGCCAGGCGGTGCCGCCGCTCTGGATGATGCGACAGGCCGGGCGTTACCTGCCTGAATATCGCGAGGTCCGCGCGCAGGCCGGCGGCTTCCTCGATCTGTGCTTCAATCCGGACTTCGCCACCGAAGTCACGCTGCAGCCGATCCGGCGCTTCGGCTTCGATGCGGCGATCATCTTCTCGGACATCCTGGTGATCCCCTATGCGCTCGGCCGTTCCGTGCGCTTCGAGGTCGGCGAGGGGCCGAGGCTCGATCCGCTGGATACGCCGGAAAAGGTCGCGACACTCAACGCCGAAGCGGATTTCAGCAAGCTCGAACCGGTGTTCGAGGCGCTGCGCCGCGTCCGCGCGCAGCTCGATCCCAAGATTACGCTGATCGGTTTCTGTGGTGCGCCGTGGACGGTCGCAACTTACATGGTCGCCGGCCACGGCACGCCGGATCAGGCGCCGGCGCGGATGATGGCCTATCGGCATCCCGAAGCCTTCGCAAGAATCATCGACACCATTGTTGAGAACTCGATCACCTATCTGCTCCATCAGCTCGAGGCCGGCGCCGATGTGCTGCAGATTTTCGATACCTGGGCCGGCGTGCTGCCCGCTGCCGAATTCCAGCGCTGGTCGGTCGAGCCGACCAAACGCATCATCGCCGGCGTGCGCGCCAAGGTGCCGGATGCGAAGATCATCGGATTCCCGCGCGGCGCGGGCGCGCTGCTGCCAAGCTATGTCGGCGCCACCGGTGTCGACGCCGTGAGCATCGACTGGGCCGCCGAGCCATCGTTCATTCGTGAACGTGTACAGAGCCACGTCGCCGTGCAGGGCAATCTCGATCCGCTGGTGCTGATCGCCGGCGGCGCGGCACTCGACCGCGCTGTCGATGACGTATTGGCGAATTACGCTGCAGGCCGCTTCATCTTCAATCTCGGCCACGGCATCCAGCCGGAAACGCCAATCGCCCATGTGGAGCAGATGGTGAAGCGGGTGCGGGACTATCGCGGATAACACCCCGCGCAACTCGTTGGGGTGAACCAACGGGTCGCGCAAAGCGCGCCCGACCCATCGCTTTCTTCGTCTGCAGTTGATGGGTTTCGCTCCTGCGCTACGCGCCTGCGCTCACCCCATCCTACGGCCTCATCAGATTCGAATTTCAAACAGCCACTGTTCTCCAGACATGCGTCATCGCCCCTGTTGTTGGCGGCGCGGGGGCGCCGTCGTCGCTTGCAT